>JBIQKL010000140.1:0-5822 GCA_044506555.1 Hyphomicrobiales bacterium
ACGCTCAGCGCGTTGTCCTGGATGAATTCGCGACGCGGATCGACCTCGTCGCCCATCAGCCGGCCGAACAGGTCGTCGGCCTCGTCCGCCTCGCGGACCCGCACCTGCAGGAGCGTGCGGACCTCCGGATCGAGCGTCGTCTCCCACAACTGCTCGGCGTTCATCTCGCCGAGGCCCTTGTAGCGCTGGAGCGAGATGCCCTTCCGCCCCGCCGCCAGCACCGCCTCGAACAGATTGCGCGGCCCTCGGATCGCGGTCTCGTCGTCCTTGCGGCGGAACATCGCGGCCTTGCCGTAGACCGGCTGCAACTTGGCGGCGAACGTGTCGAGCTTCCGCGCATCGGCGGATTCGAGGAGCGCCGGATCGATCACCGCGACCTGCTTGACGCCACGCACCTCGCGCTCGAAGCGGAAGCCGTCGCCGGGCGTGAAACTGCCCGTCCAGCCGGTCTCGGCCTCCTCGGCGAGCTTGTCGAGGCGCCGGGCGACGTAGGCCGCGGCAGCCTCGGCCTTCTCGGGATCGGAGAGAAGCTCCCGCCCCAGTGCGCCGGCGATCGCCACCTGCTCGACGACAGTACGGTCGTAGCGCCAGTGGAGGCCGTTCAGCACGCTGACGATCGTGCGCGCCTCGCGGACGGTATCGGCGAGGTCCGCGCCGGCGCGCTCCTCGCCGCTCGCGAGCCGAAGCACGGCGTCGTCGACGCCCGCCGCCATCAGGTAATCCTCGAGCGCCCGCTCGTCCTTGAGGTAGAGCTCGGAGGACCCGCGCTTCAGCTTGTAGAGCGGCGGCTGGGCGATGAAGATGTGGCCGCGCTCGATCAGTTCCGGCATCTGGCGGAAGAAGAACGTGAGCAGCAGCGTGCGGATATGGGCGCCGTCGACGTCGGCGTCCGTCATGATGATGATCTTGTGGTAGCGCAGCTTGTCGGCGTTGAACTCGTCCTTGCCGATGCCGGTGCCGAGCGCGGTGATCAGCGTGCCGACCTGCTCCGACGACAGCATCTTGTCGAAGCGCGCCCGCTCGACGTTGAGGATCTTGCCGCGGAGCGGCAGCACCGCCTGGTTCTCGCGGTTCCGCCCTTGCTTCGCCGAGCCGCCGGCCGAATCGCCCTCGACGATGAACAGCTCGGACTTGGCCGGATCGCGCTCCTGGCAGTCGGCGAGCTTGCCGGGGAGCGAGGCCATGTCGAGCGCGCCCTTCCGCCGAGTCAGCTCGCGCGCCTTCCGCGCCGCCTCGCGGGCAGCCGCCGCCTCGACCACCTTGCCGACGATCACCTTGGCTTCCGCCGGGTGTTCCTCGAACCACGTGCCGAGCTGGTCGTTGACGATCGACTCCACCGCCGGCCGCACCTCGGACGAGACCAGCTTGTCCTTGGTCTGCGAGGAGAACTTCGGATCGGGCACCTTGACCGAGACGACGGCGGTCATGCCCTCCCGGCAATCGTCGCCGGAAAGCGCCACCTTCTCCTTCTTCGAGGTGCCATGGTTGTCGGCATAGCCGGTGACCTGCCGGGTCAGCGCCCCCCGGAAGCCGGCGAGATGGGTGCCGCCGTCGCGCTGCGGGATGTTGTTGGTGAAGAGCAGCGTGTTCTCGTGATAGCTCTCGTTCCACCACATCGCGACCTCGACGGTAATGCCGTCGCGCTCGCCGCGGATCATGATCGGGTCCTTGATCAGCGGATGCTTGGCGCGGTCCAGCCAGCGCGCGAACTCGGCGAGCCCCCCCTCGTATTGCAGCGTCTCGCTCTTGGGCTCGACCCCGCGCTTGTCGCTGAGCACGATCCTGACGCCCGAGTTGAGGAAGGCGAGCTCGCGGAGCCGATGCTCGAGGGTGGCATAGTCGAACTCGGTCATGGTGAAGGTCGCGGGCGAGGGCAGGAAGGTCACCTCCGTGCCGCTACGCCCGTCCCACGGGCCGATCACCGCCAGCGGCGCGTCCGGCTCGCCGTCGGTGAAGCTCAGCTCGTGCACCTTGCCGTCGCGCCAGATCTTGAGCCGGAGCCAGCTCGACAGCGCATTGACCACCGAGACGCCGACGCCGTGAAGCCCGCCGGAGACCTTGTACGCGTTCTGGTCGAACTTCCCGCCGGCATGGAGCTGGGTCATGATGACCTCGGCGGCCGACACCCCCTCCTCCCTGTGGATGCCGGTCGGGATGCCGCGGCCATTGTCGCGGACGGTGCACGAGCCGTCGGCATTCAGCGTCACCGAGACCTCGTCGGCGTGGCCGGCCAGCGCCTCGTCGATGGCGTTATCGACGACCTCGTAGACCATGTGGTGGAGGCCCGAGCCGTCGTCCGTATCGCCGATATACATGCCGGGGCGCTTGCGAACGGCGTCGAGGCCCCTCAGGACCTTGATCGATTCCGCGCCATAGTCGCCGCCGGATGGGACGATCGGGTTGATTTCGCTCATATTTCTAGGTGTCTCTCAGGAACGCCGCAGACCGCCGGCGACACGCTGCACCGAACCGATCCCAGGCCCATGCTGCATCGCAAAAAAAGCGGCGGTGAATCATGGTTTCAATATAGCACTTCGGAGGGTGGATTTCGCCCTTTCCCCTGTGATTTTACGTGCTTTTTTCGCGTTCCGGGAGCCGCTCTAGGGGGCTTTCGCGGCGAAGCATTCGGGCACCCGGACCACGGTCAATGCGAACCTCGCGCGCGAGGCATGCTCGTAGCGGCGCTGGAGCCGTTCGGGGCTCGCGCCGCCTGACAGCGCGTCAGGCCCGCAGAGCTCTTCCAGGAGCGCACGGACGGGCTTCGGCGGACGTTCGCGCCGTCCGGTCCAGGCGATCAGGACAGGTCCGGCCGACCGGCCTTCCGGCACCGGCCACAGCCCGTATTCGGGCTCCGCCACCATCGTCTCCGGCAGATGGAGCCTGAGGTTGCCGCCGATGTAGAAATCCTCGGCGAGGACGGTGCCGGTGTCGAACCCGAGGTCGCGGATGTCGTCGGCCAGCAGCCCGAACGGCGCGAGCGCCCGGAACGGCGTGCCGTTGACCGCCGGAAACAGGTAGGCGACGGCCAGGGCGACGAGGAAGATGACGCCGAGCGTGCCGGAGACCAGGACCAGAAGCCGCTGGCGCAACAATGTCAGCCGCGGCTCGAGCACCACCATCAGCACCAGCGGCGCCATGAACAGGATCGGCTGCAGCCACCGCTCCTTGACCTCGGTGGCGCGGGTGGCGAGCACCGCGACCAGCACCAGCACCAGCGCCGCCGCCACGGCGCGGAGGATGAACTGGCGCCCGTGCGGTATCCCGGGTGCGATCGACGACGGCCGGTCGCCCTTGCCGAGGACGGGAAAGAAGACGGCGGCGACGAACACCGCCGTCGACAGGGCGACGTAGCTCGCGACGCCCACCGCCATCGCCGCCAGTCCCCGCGCCCAGGCGACGACCAGGCTCGAATCGTTCTCGATGCCGAACTTGAAGCTTCGCGACGTCGTCTCGGCGAAGTGCGTCGCCGCCCAGTGGAGATGCGGGGCGGCGAGGACCAGGGCGAACGCGATCGCCCCGAGCATCCGGAGCGACAGGACCCGGCCACGGAGCGCCGGAATGCTCGCCGCGGCGAGGAGCAGGGCGACGGCCAGCGGCACGTAGCTGTATTTCGCCAGCACGCCGAGGGCGAGGCAAAGGCCGAAGAGGGTATAATCGAGCCAGCCGCCGCGGCCGAGCACGCGCAGGAAGGCCAAAAGCGTGGCCGCGGCGACCGTGAGCGAGAGGAGCGTGTGGGTGTGCGAGTGGAGCGATTCCCAGGCGATCTGCGGGATCGTGAACAGGCCGAGCGCGACCGCCGCCGCCTTCAGTTCGTCGCCGAGGACCAGCCGGGCCGAGAAGAAAAAGAAAGCGTAGGCAGCGAACAGCAGGAGGAAATGAAGAATGACGATCGCCGGCGCACCGAAGCCGAGGACGGAGAAGGCCCCGATCTGCAGCCAGTTGTAGAGCGGCGGCTGCGAGCCGTAGCCCCAGGCGAGGTCCTGCGTGATCACCACCATCTCGGCATCGTCGACGCCGAGGGAGGAGACGGCGAGCAGCCGGAGCGCCACCTGCAGCAGGAAATAGACCGCGAGAAACGCGAGGAGTCGCGGAGCGATGCCGGAAGGCGGCGCATCGCGGACGATCGGCAGCGCGGTCATGGGATCTCCAGCTCGATGCGCCCGTCACGCACGCGACCGATCGGCACCCGGCCCGCGAAGGCCGCTTCATCGGTGCCGGTCATGAAGGCCTGGGCGCCGAGATCGTCGAGCACGTCGAAGAGGCCCGCGCGCCGGGTCTCGTCGAGATGCGCGGCGATCTCGTCGAGAAGCACCACCGGCGTCTCGCCGCTGAGGCTGGTGACCAGTCGCGCCTGCGCCAGCACGAGCCCGACCAGCAGCGCCTTCTGCTCGCCGGTCGAGCACGACTCGGCCGGCATGTCCTTGGGCCGGTGGCGGACCAGGAGATCCGAGCGATGCGGGCCGATCAGGGTGCGGGCCGCCGCCGCGTCCCGACCCCGCTCGTCGCGGAGCAGCCGCCGGTAGCGCTCCTCCACCTCGCTCGCCGAGAACCCGTCGAGGTCGCCCTCGAGATTGCCGGCGAGCGCAACCTCGGCCGCCGGAAACGGGGCGCGCCGCGCCATCAGGTCGATCATCGCCACCGCGAGCGCCGCCCATTCGCGCCGCGCCGCCGCGATGGCGACGCCGAGCTCGGCCATCTCGGTCTCGATCGCGTCGAGCCAGGCAGCATCGGGCGACGGCTCGGCGAGCAGCCGGTTCCGGCCGCGCATCGCCTTCTCGAAGGCGTTGGCCCGGGTGCCGTGGCGCTTGTCGATCGACAGCACCGCGCGGTCGAGATAGCGCCGCCTCTCGGCCGGCGCACCGGTGAACAGGCCGTCCATCGACGGCGTCAGCCACAACACGCGCAGATGATCGAGGAACGCCTCCGACGAGCCGGCCGGGGCATGGTCCACATGGACCCGGCGCTTGGCCTCGGGGCCCTCGGGTCCGATGACCACACCGGTGCCGAGCGCCACGGTGCCGGCCGCGTTGTCGACCCGTGCCGCCGCCGCGAAGGTGCCGTCGCCGCCCTTCATCGCGATCTCGTCGAGCCGCGCGCCACGGATGCCGCGGCCGGGCGACAACAGCGACACCGCCTCGAGGAGATTGGTCTTGCCGGCACCGTTCGGCCCGACCAGCGCCACCGAGACGTCGCCGGTCGAGAGCGACAGGGTCGGATAATTCCGGTAGCGTGTCAGCTTCAGCGAGGCGACCGCGGCCCGCGCGGGGACGTGCCGGGTGGCGGCAGCGTCGGCGGCGAGGGACGAGGCGGCGGTCAGCATCGGGGTCTTATAGGACGGATCGGGAGCGACAGGAATTGCGGCGCCCGGCAATATGGGCGGCGCCGGAACCCGGCCGCCGACTTCGATGCCGCGCTGAACGGCCCCCCTTGTCGCGGCGGGCATCAGGTTCCATATTGGGCGCTCCCGCAACGAACGAAAGGAGGTGATCCAGTGTCTCATTGTCATTCGCCGCAGAAGGCGGCCACGACCTGGATCCTCGCCGCTCGCGAGGTTCGCGCCTCCTAAAGGGGCAGGTTTGGTCACGCCGCTTTCGTCAAGCGGTACGACAATGGAAGGGCCGTTCCGATGATCGGGGCGGCCCTTCGTCGTTTCAGAACCCCATCTGCCGGCGGCCGAGCTCGGTAAGGTCGTCGAGGGTCGCGCGCCCCTTGAAGTCGACCTCGAAGTCCATCGGCGCGAAGTCCGGCGCCGAGCGGCCGGCGAGGAACGCCTCCTTCTGGCGGGGAAGATAGGCCCGGTTCTTGGCGCAATCCGGCGCCGA
>JBIQKL010000140.1:5922-7797 GCA_044506555.1 Hyphomicrobiales bacterium
TTCACCTGCGGCTTCGACCAGTAGAGGTTGAAGATCTGCGGCTTGCCGGCCTTGAGCGCGGAGAAATACTTGTCGAGGCTCCGCTTCTCGATCTCCTTCTCCTCGTAGCGGTTGTCGTCGATATAGGCGCCGACCTCGGCGAACCAGTCGTTCGCCTGGGTCTCCGGATAGACGCCGCGGACCACCGCGCATCCGGTCTTCCGGATCGCCGCCTTGGCCGCATCGGACACCTTGCCGTCGCGGATGGCGGCGTAGTCGAGCTCCGGCACGACTTGCCGACCGGCGGCATTGTCGGCCTGGATGCGGTCGGCCTCGCGGCGGACGAAATCGGTGACCTCGGCGAAGGCCCGATCGAGCGCGGCCTTCCGCGGCGCCATCGCCGCCTTGAACGCGACGATCCTGTCGCGGACGTCGAACGGATCGCGGGCGTCTGTCTCGGCTTGCATCATCGTGCGGCTCCTCCTTGCTCCGTCCGATCATAGCGCAGCCTCGGCCATCCGGGGACGGCCATCCATCGCTCGCGCCGGTTGTTTTGGCGGATGAGCGGCTCTGGCAGGATGGCGCCCGCCGATTCTCGAGGGGGCCATGCAGGAAATACTCAACGATAAGGAAAACCTGATCCACGTCGCCGCGGCGATCTTCCTCTCCGGCTTCCTGTTCCGCGACCAGATCGTGCTCCGGAGCCTGGTGATCGTCGGCAACTTCGTCTACGTCCTCTACTATTATGTGGTCGTCGACCATCCGCTCTGGGGCGGTATCTTCTGGAGCGTGGTCGGCATCGTCATCAACGCGGTGATGATCGCGCGGATCATGGCCGACCGCAGCGCCTTCGGCCTCGCGGCGCACGAGCTGGCGCTGCACGGACAGCTCGGCACCCTGACCCCGGGCGAGTTCCGCCGGCTGATGAAGGTTGCCGCCTGGCGGACCGCGGACGCGCCGACGCTCCTCTCCGAGGAGGGCAAGCCGCTGCCGGCGCTCGCCTACGTGATCGAGGGCCGGGTCACGGTCGAGAAGGGCGGCAGCCGGCTCGACTTCGCGGCGCCGATGTTCATCGGCGAGGTCGCCTTCGTCACCGACGATCCCGCCTCGGCGACGGTGACAATCGCCCCCGGCGCCCGCTACGTGAGCTGGGACATGGCGGCGCTCCGCAAGCTCCTCCTGCGGACGCCGGCGATCCGCATCGGCCTCGGGGCGGCGCTCAACCGCGACATGGCCGGGAAGGTCGCCCGCGCCTGAGCATGCGCGATCTCTCCCGCGCCGCGCTTCGCGGCCGGGGGTGGTCCCTGTCGCCTCGTCCCGGGGACGAGGGGGTGGCGGGCGCCGAGGCGGCACCGCTTCATTTTGTTTTTTCAGGCACCGTCCCGGCGCCCGCCGCGGCGATTTCCGTCCCCGGCTTCCGCGCTCCGGAACGGGACTCCGTCCCCGGATCGCTCCGGGCGGCCGCCTTCCGGTCCTTCGACCGGTCGACGGCCCGTCGTCCCGCCCTTAAGGCCAACCCGTGGCAACCGGCCATAGTACCGGTGGGCGGACTTGCCGAGGCCTCCCGGGGCGTCCGGACCGTCGTCCGTCCGCCGCAGGCGCCGCTCCCCGCCCCGCGCAGACGACGCCTCATGAGCGCGCCCCCTCGCGGACGGGGATGCCACGGAGCATACGGCAGGATTCGGGGGCGGGGATAAGGGAGGGGCGATGCGGCGGGGATGCTTGAAAGGACCCGGGATTGTAGCGGAAGGGGCGAAGCCGTATTTCGACGCGATCAGAAGTTGGCGGATTACGTCTGCCGCTAATCCGACCTACGCTTGCTCAATCCGGGATGGGAGGACCTGGAGCCGCCATGATAGGAGCGGCCGCGGCTCGGTCGGCGCGGGCTCGCGGTGT
>JBIQKL010000017.1:0-42596 GCA_044506555.1 Hyphomicrobiales bacterium
GCAAGCCGTTCTTCGCCGGCCCGCGGCCGCCGCTCCGCCTGGTTTCCATCGACCCGGTCGGCGAGGACACGGTCCGGCTGACATACGTTCCCGCCTGATCGCGTGGGCCGGCCGATGGACTGCGCCGATGGATCAGGCCAGCTTTCCGGCCGGAAGCTGCCCTCTAGCGCCATGGCGTAGAACCCGCGCCTGCCGCCCCGCGCAGCAGACTGCCGCGATCGCCCCGGTATCGGACTACAGATGCGGCGGCAATGGCGGATGGAGTGGGATTCGAACCCACGGTGGGCTTGCACCCACGGCGGTTTTCAAGACCGCTGCCTTAAACCACTCGGCCACCCATCCTTGCCTTGCATTTCAGATACTTGGCCATGGGGCGCGAGAGCGCAAGCCACGAACGGGCACCGGATCGGCCGAATACCTCAGCACCCGAGTGCCGTCGCGGCCCTGCCGTCGTCGTGCCGACACGGGTCGCACGGGGACGCGGCGGTCGATATCGACGCGCTGCCGTTGCCGATCCGATGCCGGCGTTCGCCGCAGACCGCCCGCGGCGCTTATGTCTCTGCCGCCCCGTCGTCCTCATCCAGCCGCCGGAAGCTCCGGCTGAGGGCGGCGATGCCGGTGCGGCAGACCTCCGAGAGCCCGAGCGGCGTCATCACGGCGATGAACTGCTCGATCTTGTCGGTGCGGCCGGTGAGCTGGAAGATGAAGTGCTCGATCGAGGCGCCGACCACCTCGGCCCGGAAGGCATCGGCGATGCGGAGCGCCTCGACGCGGTCGTTCCCGCGGCCGGTCACCTTGACCAGCGCCAGCTCGCGCTCGAGCGGATTTCCCTCCGCGGTGAGATCGATCACCGCGTGCACGGGAACCATGCGGTCGAGCTGGTTGCGGATCTGCGACAGCACCATCGGCGTCCCCGTGGTGACGATCGTGATCCGCGACAGGTGCTTGGCATGCTCGGTCTCCGACACCGTGAGGCTGTCGATGTTGTAGCCTCGACCCGAGAAGAGCCCGATGACGCGGGCGAGTACGCCGGGCTCGTTGTCGACGATGATCGAGAGCACGTGGCGCTCGCTCAGGTCCTTCGTCTCCTCGATGAAGTAGGCCGAAGCCGGCGGCAGCATGGCCCGCCGTTGGCGCGCCGGGGGCCGATCGGCCGGCACCGCGCGGGAGGCGGCGCCGGCCGCGACGGACTTGACAATGCGCTTCATCAGACCAGCATCTTTCCGCGCGCGTCGATGGCACTGGCAACCGCCTCGTCGCTCGCTTCTTCGGGGAGCAGCATCTCGTTGTGCGCCTTGCCCGAGGGGATCATCGGGAAGCAGTTGGCGAGCGCGGCGACGCGGCAATCGAACAGCACCGGCTTCCGCACCGCGATCATCTCGGCGATGGCGTCGTCGAGCTCGTCGGGCTTCTCCGCCCGGATGCCGACGCAGCCATAGGCCTCGGCGAGCTTCACGAAATCCGGCAGCGATTCCATGTAGCTGTGCGACAGCCGGTTGCCGTGGAGCAGCTGCTGCCACTGGCGGACCATCCCCATGTATTGGTTGTTGAGGATGAAGATCTTGATCGGCAGCTCATGCTGGACCGCCGTCGACATCTCCTGCATCGTCATCAGCACCGAGGCATCGCCGGCGATGTCGATGACCAGGCTGTCCGGATGCGCCACCTGGACGCCGACCGCCGCCGGCAGGCCGTAGCCCATGGTGCCGAGGCCGCCGGAGGTCATCCAGCGGTTGGGCTCCTGGAAGTGGAAGAACTGGGCCGCCCACATCTGGTGCTGGCCGACCTCGGTCGTGATGTAGGTGTCGCGGTCGCGCGTGGCAGCGTAGAGCCGCTCGATGGCGTATTGCGGCATGATCACGTCCGGGTTCTGCCGGTAGGCGAGGCTGTTCTTGGCCCGCCATGTCTCGATCTGCGCCCACCACGCCTTCAGGGCCGCCTGGTCGACCTTCGGCCTCTCCGCCCGCCAGACATGGAGCAGGTCCTCGAGCACCTCGGCGACATCGCCGATGATCGGCAGGTCGACGCGGACGTTCTTGTTGATCGAGGAAGGATCGATGTCGATCTGGATCTTGGTCGAGCCCGGAGAGAAGGCGTTGACGCGGCCGGTGATGCGGTCGTCGAAGCGGGCGCCGATCGCGACCATCAGGTCGCAGTCGTGCATCGCGTGGTTCGCTTCCCATGTGCCGTGCATGCCGAGCATGCCGAGCCATTGCGGGTCCGCGGCGGGGTAGGCGCCGAGCCCCATCAGCGTGGAAGTGATCGGGTAGCCGGTGAGCTGGACCAGCTCGCGCAGCAGCTCGGCCGCACGCGGGCCTGAATTGACGACGCCGCCGCCGGTATAGAAGACCGGCCGCTTGGCGTTGGCGATCAGGTCGATCGCGGCGCGGATCGCCTGCGCGTCGCCCTTGGTGCGCGGCCGGTAGCTTCGATGCTCGACCTGGCTCGGGCCGGTGTAGATCCCCTTGGCGAACTGGACGTCCTTGGGGACGTCGACCAGCACCGGTCCCGGCCGGCCCGTCTTGGCGACGTAGAACGCCTCGTGAAGGACGCGGGAGAGATCGTTGACGTCGCGGACCAGCCAGTTGTGCTTGGTCGCCGGGCGGGTGATGCCGACGGTGTCGCATTCCTGGAAGGCATCGTTGCCGATCAGGTGGGTCGGCACCTGGCCGGTGATGCAGACGATCGGGATCGAATCCATCAGCGCGTCGGCGAGCGGGGTCACCATGTTGGTCGCGCCCGGGCCCGACGTGACCAGCGCCACCCCGACCTTGCCTGTCGAGCGCGCGTAGCCCTCGGCCGCGTGGCCTGCACCCTGCTCGTGGCGGACCAGGATGTGACGGACCCGGTCCTGCTGGACGATCTCGTCGTAGATCGGCAGCACCGCGCCGCCGGGATAGCCGAAGACGTTGGTGACGCCCTGGTCGGCGAGGGCCTGCACGACCATCTCGGCCCCGGTCATCTCCTCGCCATGCCGCGACGCCTGTCGCTGCTGCTCCGGCGCGTCCTGTCGCGCCTTGCGTGCCTTCTTCATCTCGCTACCTCACGCCACCTGTTCTTCGTTCGGATTCCGGCAACAAAAAAGGCCCTTTCGGGCCTCGTTCTGCGCACCAGCTGTCGCGACGGCTTCAGGCCATCGTAGCGGTGCGCTCTCCAAGTACGATAACGGAATGTGCGGCCATTGCGCCGTAGGCTCCCATTGATGGCGGAAAAAATAGTCGTGCCGGTCGCCGGGGTCAACGACAAACTGCATGCGGATGTCACATCCGCTCGGCCGGATCCATCCGCCGCCAGTCGTCCATCCGGTGCCGGAACCAGGTGACCTGCCGCTTGGCGTAGCGGCGGGTCTCCGTCTTGAGCGCGGCGACGGCCTCGGCGAGCGTCAGCTTGCCCGCGTCGAGGTCGAGGAACTGGCGGACGCCGATCGCCTTCATCGCCGGCATGTCGGACGAGAGGCGGAGCGCTCCGAGGCTGCGGGCCTCGTCGATCGCGCCGGCGCCGACCATGTGCTCGGCACGGACGGCGATCCGCTCGTGCAGCCACGGTCGCGGCGGATCGAGGAGGATCCGCATGGCGTCTGCCCGGTCGACCAGCGGCGCCGAGCCGGGCCCGCGCTGCCATTCGGCCAGGGGGCGCCCGGTCGCCGCCAGCACTTCGAGCGCGCGAAGGATACGGGCACGGTCGCTCGGCCGAATGACGGCGGCGGTCCCGGGGTCGTCGGCGGTGAGGCGGGCGTGGAGCGCTGCCGGATCGACGCCTTCGGTCTCGGCGAGCAGCCGGGCACGGACCGCGGGAGGAATCGGCGGGATCGAGGCGAGGCCGTCGAGAAGGGCGGTGAAATAGAGGCCGGTGCCGCCGACGAAGATCGGAACCCGCCCCAGGTCCCGCGCCTCGTCGAGGACGGCGGCGGCGTCGATCAGCCATTGCCCGACGGAGTAGCGCGTCGCCGCGGGGACGTGCCCATAGAGGCGATGCGGAATGGCGGCTTCGTCCGCGGCGGATGGCCTCGCCGAAAGCACGCGGAGCTCGCGGTAGACCTGCATCGAGTCGGCATTGACGATGATGCCGTCATGGGAAGCCGCCAATTCCAGCGCATGGTGCGACTTTCCGCTCGCGGTCGGTCCGGCGATCAGGATTGCGGCGGGACGGGACATGGCAGCGAAAATACCGCGACGCGCGGGCCGTCGCCATCGCCGCGAGGCGCGGTGTGCGGTCGGACGGGACAAGCGCGTCGACGGCCGCTATGATTTTCGACCTGAATTCAGTGACCGGGGAAGCATAATGACGGACTCCATCAAGTACCTCCTGCCCGAGGACCGCATTCCGAGGGCCTGGTACAACATCGCCGCCGATCTGCCGGCGCCACCGCCGCCGCCGCTCCACCCTGGCACGGGTCAGCCGATCGGGCCGGACGATCTCGCCGCGATCTTCCCGATGGCGCTGATCGCGCAGGAAGTCTCGGCCGAGCGGGAGATCGAAATTCCGGCGCCTGTCCGCGAGGCTTACAAGCTGTGGCGGCCGGCGCCGCTCTATCGCGCCCGGCGGCTCGAGAAGGCACTCGATACGCCGGCGCGCATCTTCTACAAGTACGAGGGCGTCAGCCCCTCGGGCAGCCACAAGCCCAACACCGCGCTGCCGCAGGCCTTCTACAACAAGGAGGCGGGGATCACGAAGCTCTCGACCGAGACCGGGGCCGGGCAGTGGGGCTCATCGCTTGCCTTCGCCGGACAGCTCTTCGGCGTCGAGGTCAAGGTCTATATGGTCAGGGTCAGCTACGACCAGAAGCCCTACCGCCGGGCGCTGATGGAGACCTACGGCGCGACCTGCATCCCGAGCCCGAGCAACCAGACCAATTCCGGCCGCGCGATTCTCGAGAAGGACCCGGATTCCCCCGGCAGCCTCGGCATCGCGATCTCCGAGGCGGTCGAAGTGGCGGCGACCAATGCCGACACGAACTATGCCCTCGGCAGCGTGCTCAACCACGTGATCCTCCATCAGTCGGTGATCGGCATCGAGGCGATCGAGCAGATGGAGATGGCCGGCCACTGGCCCGACATCGTCATCGGCTGCGCCGGCGGCGGGTCGAATTTCGGCGGCATCGCGTTCCCGTTCATCGGCAAGAAGCTCCGGGAAGGGAAGGACGTCCGGATCATCGCCGCCGAGCCGGCAGCCTGTCCTTCGCTGACCCGCGGCACCTATGCCTACGACTTCGGCGACACCGGCCATCTCACGCCGCTGGTCAAGATGCACACGCTGGGTTCGACCTTCATCCCGCCGGCCTTCCACGCCGGCGGATTGCGCTATCACGGGATGGCGCCGATTGTGAGCCATGCCAAGGAGCTCGGCCTGATCGAGGCCAAGGCGGTCCGGCAACTGCAGTGCTTCGACGCCGGCGTCACCTTCGCCCGGACCGAAGGCATCGTGCCGGCGCCGGAATCGACGCATGCGATCCGTGTCGCCTTCGACGAGGCGCTCCGCTGCAAGGTCGAGGGAAAGGCGGAGACGATCCTCTTCAACCTCTCCGGCCACGGTCACTTCGACATGCAGGCCTACACCGACTACTTCGCCGGCAAGCTCGAGGACCGCGACTACGACGAAGCGCTGCTCCAGGCGGCTCTCGACGAACTGCCCAAGGTGGCCGCATAGAGGGGGCCGGGGGTCGCCACCCTCAGGCGGCGTGGACGCGAAGCGGCGTCGGCGGGACGGCGGCGCCGAGCTGTACGAGGCCGCGGCCGAGCGCCTTGGCCTCGTAGAGTGCCTGATCCGCCGCGGCGAGCAGATCGAACAGCTCAGGCCGTACGTGCGACTCGGCGACCCCGGCGCTTGCGCTGCCGACCAGGCCGGACATGCCCATGGCGGCCACCGCCTCGGCGAAGGATTCGTTGATGTCGGTGGCGATCCGGCATGCCTGTTCGCCGGTGGTATCGGGAAGCGCGACGGCGAATTCCTCGCCGCCCAGGCGGGCGACGAAGTCTCCCGCCCGCAGACGCCCGCGGGCCGCTTCGGCGAAGGCCTGGATGACGGCATCCCCGACGGGGTGGCCGAAGCGGTCGTTGACCTCCTTGAAGCGATCCAGATCGAACAGGATCGCGGCCACCGGCGCGCCGGTCCTCGTGCCCCGGGCGAGGGCGGCCTCGGTCCAGTCGAAGAAGGCGCGCCGATTGCCGACGCCGGTGAGCGAATCGGTCAATGCCGCATCGCGGAGCTTCTGCTCGACGCGCTCCTTGGTCAGCGAGATCATCAGGAAGCTCGCGACCTGGACGAAGATCGCCGCTTGCAGGGCGGACAGGGCAAACCATGACGTGTCGGCGAAGGACGGGGTCGCCGGCGTCGCGTCGAGGATGACGAAGGGGATGCGAACGAACACGAAGGCGCTTTGCAGGACAAGGACGACGGTGGCGACGATGCGCGTCCTGAGACCGTCGCGCACGCGCTGGAACTCGAACGCCGCGAGCCCGTAGAACGTCCCGATGATCACGGACGAGACGATCATCCGCGCGCTGAAGTTCCCGACGAAGCCCGGGACGTTGCAGGCGGCGATCCAGATCGCCGCTCCGAGCACCGGCGCCCAAGACCACATCGGCGAGCCGTTGAAGACCCGGGCGGCGCACCAGACCGTGCCGGTGCCTATCACGATCATCGAGGATCCCAGCTCCAGATAGAGCTGAGTCGGCATCACCCCGCGGAATGCGATGGAAGTTATGCCCACCGATCCCACGGCGAAGGCGACCGCCATGCACAGGAGGCTCCGCTCGTGGCGGTTCAGCAGAAACGTCCACAGCAGCAGCAGCACCGCCGCCCCTGTCGACGCGACAAGCGCGATGAAGAGCGTCTCAGGATCCAGGGAGATGCCCATGGATGGCGCTACCCAACCCCTCCTCGGTGCGGCCTGCCGCGCACACTGGCGCTTCGGACCTTGATTCGATCTTAATGGAAACAATCAAGTGTGATTAAAACTGCGCCGAGCCTGCTCGTCAAATATGTCAAGGAGGTCGTGGCCGCCGTTCTTGAAACCGTCGCGGCGGCCAACTAGAACCGGTGCCACACCGCAGATCCTTCCGGAGTCTCCCCTTGTCGCTGATCCGTCCGTTCCGTGCCCTCCGACCCGCGCCGGGTCGGGCGGCAGAGGTCCTCGCACCGCCCTACGACGTGCTCTCGAGCGCCGAGGCACGCGACCGAGCCGAAGGCCGGCCCTGGAGTTTCCTCCATATCTCGAAGCCCGAGATAGACCTGCCTGCCGACGTCGATCCCTACGGCGACGCCGTCTATGCCAAGGCCGCCGAGAACCTCGAACGCATGGTGGGGGAAGGGGTGCTAGTGCGCGATGCCGCCCCGGCCTACTACGTCTACCGCCTCACGCGCGAAGGCCGCTCGCAGACCGGCCTGGCGGCAACTGCCTCCGTTGCCGACTATCGCACCAACCGCATCCGCAAGCACGAATTGACCACGCCGGTGAAGGAGGACGACCGCGTCCGGCAGATCGAGGCGGTCAACGCGCAGACCGGGCCGGTGATGCTGGCCTATGACGACGCCCCCGAGGTCGACGCGATCCTCGCGGCCGCGGCCGAAGGACCGGCCGAGGTCGACGTGACATGGCCCGACGGGGTCCGGCATCAGATGTGGCCGCTGGCCGACGAAGCGGCGATCGCCAGGATCACCGACGCGATCGACGCGCTGCCGGCGCTCTACATCGCCGACGGCCATCATCGTTCGGCGGCCGCCTCGCGCGTGGCCGAGGCGCGGCACGGGCAGCCGGACTCGGTCGGGTCGTTCCTCGCCGTTCTCTTCCCCTCGCGGGAAATGACCATCCTCGGCTATCATCGCGTGCTTCAGGACCTCAACGGCATGGATGCCGCGGCGCTGCTCGCCGCGCTCCGCGACGATTTCACGGTCGAGGCATCGGCGGAACCCGTCGAGCCGCAATCGGCCGGGGTGTTCGGGATGTTCGTCGACGGCCAGTGGTACCGGCTCACGGTCCGCCCGGAGCTCGTCGCGCAGGATCCGATCGGCCGGCTGCCGATCACCATCCTCACCAGCCGCGTGATCGAGCCGCTGTTCGGCATCACCGACCAGCGGAAGGACAAGCGGATCGATTTCGTCGGCGGCGGCCGCGGTCTCGCCGAACTGGAGCGGCGGGTCGCCTCGGGCGACAAGGCGGTCGCCTTCGCGCTCTATCCGACGCAGATGTCGGATCTGATCGCGGTGGCGGATGCGGGCGCGATCATGCCGCCGAAATCGACCTGGTTCGAGCCGAAGCTCGCCGACGGCCTCGTCAGCCACGTCCTGGACTGACCATGATCGAGACGGAGCGCCTCATCCTCCGGCCGTGGCGGGACGCAGACCGAGCGCCATTTGCGGCGATGAACGCCGATCCGCGGGTGATGGAGTTCATGCCGATGCGGCTCACACGGGAGCAGTCCGACGGCCAAGTCGACCTGTTCATCGAGATGCTCGCTTCGACCGGTATGACGTTCTATGCGGTGGAGGAGCGGGCCTCCGGAGCGTTCATCGGCGCCGAGGGACTGTTTCCTGTAGGCCAACTCCCGTTCGCGCCGGCAGTCGAGATTGGCTGGCGGCTGCGCCCGGAAGCATGGGGCAAGGGTTACGCCAGCGAGGCCGCGCGCGGTGTCCTCGTCAACGGATTCGGGCCGCTCGGGCTCGACGAAATCGTCGCCTACACGGCGGCCCTGAACATCCGCTCGCAACGGGTCATGGAGCGGATCGGCATGGTCCGCGACGCGGCCGCCGATTTCGATCACCCCGCACTTGCCGCGGACAGTACGCTCCGGCCGCACGTGCTCTACCGGATTCGGCGAGCCCGGCAGTCGGTCTGAGCGGCTGACCGAAAAAGGCCTATTCCAGCGTCACCGCGACGAAGCGCAGGTCGCCGTCCTTGTTGGCGAGGAGGAGCAGCACCGACTTCCGGCCCTCGCTCCGGAGCGTGTCGATGCGGCTCGCGACATCGGCGGGCGTAGCCACCGGCTCCCGGCCGATCTCGACGATGACGTCGCCGGCCTGAAGCCGCTTGTCGGCGGCGGGGCTGTCCTCGGCGACAGCGGTGACCACGACGCCGTTCACCTGCTCCTCGATGCCGAACTCGGTGCGGAGCGCCGGCGAGAGGTCGGAGAGCGAGAGGCCGAGCGGGCCGGTCATCACCGGCGGCGGCGCGGGTTCCTCGGGGGCGGCGTCCGGCTCTGCCGCCTCGGGTTCGGCGGCGGCGGTCTCCTCGGCGTCCTCGAGCCGGCCGAGAGTGACCGTCACGGTTTCGCGAGCGCCCTTCCGGAGGACGACGACGGGGACCTCCTTGCCGATCGGCTCGTCCGCCACCATGCGCGGCAGTTCGTGCATGGCCTTCACTTCGCGCCCGTCGAACTCGAGGATGACATCGCCGGGCTCGATGCCGGCCAGCGCCGCCGGGCCTTCCTCGGTGACCCCGGCGACCAGTGCACCCGAGGCTTCGGTCATCGACAGGCTGTCGGCGACCTCGTCCGTCACCTCCTGGATGCGCACGCCGAGCCAGCCGCGCCGGGTCTCGCCGAACTCACGAAGCTGGTTGATGACGTTGATGGCGGTGGTCGAGGGAATGGCGAAGCCGATGCCGATCGAGCCGCCGGTCGGCGAGATGATGGCAGTGTTGATGCCGATGACCTGGCCGTCCATGTTGAACAGCGGGCCGCCCGAATTGCCGCGATTGATCGAGGCGTCGGTCTGGATGAAGTTGTCGTAGGGACCCGAGTTGATGTCGCGGTTGCGGGCCGAGACGATGCCGACGGTCACGGTGCCGCCGAGACCGAACGGGTTGCCGATCGCCATCACCCAGTCGCCGACGCGGAGCCCGTCCGAATCGCCGAAGGCCAGCGCCTTGAGCGACGTTTCCGACTCCACCTTGAGCACGGCGAGGTCGGTCTTCTCGTCGGTGCCCAGCAGGGTCGCGATGAGCTTGGTGCCGTCGTTGA
This sequence comes from Hyphomicrobiales bacterium, assembly GCA_044506555.1. GTDB lineage: Bacteria > Pseudomonadota > Alphaproteobacteria > Rhizobiales > Kaistiaceae > Bauldia. The sequence goes on from JBIQKL010000017.1 coordinate 9,957, forward strand.
AGTTGACGGTGATCTCGTCGGCGCCCTCGATGACGTGGTTGTTGGTGACGATCACGCCGGAGGTGTCGATGACGAAGCCGGACCCCAGCGACTGCACGCGGCGCGGGCTGTCAGGCTGAGCGCCGGGCGCCTTGTCGTCGAAGAAGTCGTTGAAGAAGTCCTGGAAGGGAGATCCCTCCGGCAACTCCGGCGGCTGGATGCCGCGGGATCCGGTCACGGTCTGGCTGGTCGAGATGTTGACGACGGAATCGAGCAGCGTCTCGGCGACGTCGGCCACCGACTCGGGACCCTTGGCCTGAACCGCGACGCCGGTCGAGGCAACGACACCCAAGGCCAGCGCGGCAGCGCCCGCGAGTCGGGCAGTGTGGAGCAGTCGAGACACGGCCATGGGCCAACCTCCGGGCAAGCGCAAAGGCGAGTCGCCCGCGCCCCGCCGGCGACACTTCAGGACACCAGTGACATTATCGAATTTGGGCGAAATGGCGACTGCAGGACCGCTGCAGCCGCCATCCGCGATCACTCGGCCGTGACCGGCGCGGGCGCAGTCGGCGCCGGTCCATCCGGAGCCGGGACAGCGGGCGCGTCGTCGGGTGCCGCCTCCGCGGCCGGCGGCGTGGCCGCGGGCGCTTCCACGGGCGGCGGGGTCGCGTCCGCCGCGGGCGGCGTCGCCGCCGCTTCGGGGCCCGGCTCCGTCCCGTCGGCATCGTCCCCCGGCAAGGGGGTCGGCGAGTTGAAGTACCGGAAGAACTCCGAGCCCGGGCTGATCACCCACCGCGTATCGGTATTGCCGAGGCCTTCCTGGTACGCCTGCATCGAGCGGTAGAAGGCAAAGAAGTCCGGGTCGGCGTTGAAGGCTGCCGCAAGGGTGTTGTTGCGGTCGGCTTCACCGGCGCCTCGGGTTTCTTCCGATTGCTTCTGCGCTTCGGCGACGATGACCGTCGCGGTGCGGTCCGCCTCGGCCCGGATGCGGCGGGCCTGCTGCTCGCCGAGGGCGCGGATCTGGGTCGCCTCCTGCTCGCGTTCGGTCTGCATCCGCTGGTAGATCGCCTGGCTGTTGGCCTCGGGCAGGTCGGCGCGCCGGATCAGCACCTCCACCACTTCGATGCCGAGGCCGTTGGCCTCGCGATCGACGCGACTGGTGATGCGGCCCATCAGTTCGGCGCGCTCGTCGCGGACCAACTGCATGAACGTGGCGTCGCCCAGCACCTGCCGAACCGCCGAGTTCATGAGCACCGAGAGCCGCGAAGCGGCGACCTCGATGCTGCCCACCGACTGGTAGAACAGCAGCGGATCGACGATCTTGTATCGGCCCCAGGCATCGACCACCAGCCGCTTCTGGTCGGAGGCGATGATCTCGAGCGGGGGCGAGTCCAGGTCGAGGATTCGGTTGTCGAAGTAGACGACGTTGTCGACCAGGGGCAGCTTGTAATAGAGCCCCGGATCCTTGACCTCGCGCACCACCCGCCCGAAGCGCAGCACCAGCGCCTGCTGGGTCTGGCTGACGATGAAGACCGAGAGATAGACCGCGATCGCGATGACGACCAGGATGATGAGGCCGACGCCTCCAAAGATGCCGCGCCTCACTGGCCGCCTCCCGTGTTCCGGCTCCGGTTGAGCTGGTCGAGCGGGAGATAGGGCACGACGCCCGTTCCGCTGCTGTTCTCGTCGATGATCACCTTGTCCGTCGTCTTGAACACCTCCTGGAGGGTGTCGAGATACATGCGTTGCCGGGTCACGTCGGGCGACGCCTTGTAGGACTCGTAGACCTGCGTGAAGCGCGACGCCTGGCCCTCCGCCTCGTTGACGAGCCGGTCACGATAGGCGATCGCCGCCTCGGTGATCTGCGACGCCTGGCCGCGCGCCTCCGGGATCACCCGGTTGGCGTAGGTCTGCGCTTCGTTCTGGAGGCGCTCCTGGTCGGCGCGTGCCGCCTGGACGTCACGGAACGCCGCGATGACCTCGTTCGGCGGGTCCACCTTGAGCAACTGCACCTGGGTGATCTGCACGCCGGCATTGAAGTTGTTCATCGTCGCCTGGATCAGGGCCTGGACGTCGGTCTCGGTGATCTGGCGCGCCTGGGTGAGAAGCGGCTGGATGTTGGAGCGGCCCACCACCTCGCGCATCGCGCTCTCCGCGGCCGCTTTCACCGTCCCCTCCGGGTCCTCCATGGAGAACAGGAAGTCGGGAGCGTTGTTGATCACCCAGAACACCGAGAAGTCGATGTCGACGATGTTCTCGTCGCCGGTGAGCATCAGGCTTTCCTCGGGAATGTCGCGCCCCGCGGTGTTGCTGCTCTGGTCGTCGGCGAACTGGCCGATCGTCAGCCGGTTCACACGCGTGACGCGCGGCGTGTAGACGGTCTCGATCGGGTAGGGCAGCCGGAAATTCAGGCCCGGCGCGGCGTCGCGGTCGTACTTGCCGAAGAAGAGCACGACGCCCTGTTCGTCGGGCTGCACCCGGAAGGTGAAGAAATTGTAGGCGACGATCGCGGCGACGACGACGAGGATGCCGATGATCGCGACCGGGCTCAGCCGCCGGCCGCCACCGCCGCCCCCGGGCAGCACGCGCCTCAGGCGGTCCTGGCTTCGGCGCAGGAGTTCCTCGAGATCAGGCGGCGACCCTCCGCCGCTGCTCCCGCCACCACCGGTGTTGCGGGGCGGCTGGCCCCAGGGGCCGCCATTGCCCCCTTTCCAGCCACCACCACCACTGGACTGATTGTTCCAGGGCATTTCGCTCCTTTCCGAGCTCCCGAGCATCGCGGGGAGAAACGGCGCCGTACCGCCTGTTCGATGTGGCGCGGTTATATGCGAACTGACGGGGCCTTACAACGTAGACCGCCCGCGGCGACGGCAGATCCCCGCGGGTTTGCCTCACTTGGGGCGGGGGTGGGCAAACGTCAACGGGACGGGTGGTCGCCGCGCCGCCGATAGACCGTGTAAACGGTGGCGGCGGTATCCTTCTCGCCCGCCGGTTGGCGCTCCTCCTGGACTGGCTCCCAGGTGGCAGGATCGATCGCCGGAAACCGGGTGTCGCCCTCGGGTGACGCCGTCACATGGGTGATGTGGAGGACGTCCGCCAGCGGCATCGCCGCCGCGTATAGCTGGCCGCCGCCGATCACGAACACCGTTTCCACGCCCGCGTCGCGGGCGGCGGCCTTCGCGCTGTCGATAGCCGCTGCCACGGATCGGGCGACCGTCACGCCCTCCGGACGGAAGCGATCCTGGCCCGAGACGACGATGTTGAGGCGCCCGGGCAACGGCTTGCCGATCGATTCGAACGTGGCGCGGCCCATGATCACCGGATGGCCCAGCGTCAGCGCCTTGAACCGGCGGAGATCGGTCGAGAGCCGCCACGGCATGGCGCCGCCGGCGCCGATCACGCCGTTGGCGGCGACCGCGGCGACCATCGCGACCGTCACCTCGCTCACGGCTGCTTCGGGTCCTTGGTCTTGGACGAGATGCGGTCGACATAGGCGAGCAGCAGCGCCGACACCACGAATGTCAGGTGGAGCAGCATGTACATCGCGATCTTCATGTCGGCGTACTGGTTGGCGTTGAGGAACACCTGGAGCAGATGGATCGACGAGATGGCGACGATCGAGGACGCGACCTTGATCTTGAGGCTGCCGGAATCGAGCTTGCCCAGCCAGCTCAGCTCGGCGGTGGCGTTATCCAGGCGGCTCACGTAGTTCTCGTAGCTCGAGATCATCACCATCACGAGCAGGCTCGCGACCAGCGCGGCGTCGATCAGGCCGAGCATGGCGAGGATCATCTCGCCCTCCTCGAGCTCGAACACGCCGCTTGCGACCTTGACGAACTTGTAGATGAAGGACAGCGCGTAGATGACCAGCGCGGCGCCGAGCCCGGCATAGAAGACGACGAGGAGCCAGCGGGCCCCGATGATCACCGATTCGATCGCGTTCTCTATCGACTTCAAGCGTCAGCCTCCTCCGAGCCTCGGTCCGCACCCAGCGCCTGCAAGGGCTCGCCGTCGACCCGGCACATCGTCCAGTCGTCGAGCAGGCGTGCGCCCTGGGCGCGGTAGAATTGGATAGAGGGCTCGTTCCAATCAAGCACCGACCACTCGAGCCGGCCGAGCTTCTCGGCGACGCAGCGGCGGGCGAGATGGCGGAGCAGCGCCTTGCCGATGCCGCGGCCGCGGCACTCGGGCGCGACGAACAGATCCTCCAGATAGATGCCGTGGCGGCCGACGAAGGTCGAGAACGTGTAGAACCAAAGGGCAAAGCCGACCGTTCGGCCGTCCGCCTCGGCGAGATCGCAGAATACGCGCGGCGCGGGACCGAACAGCGCCGCGGCGACGTCCGCTTCCGTCGCCTCCACCTTGTGCTCGAGCTGCTCGTAGCGGGCGAGCGCCCGGATCAGGCCCATGACCAGCGGCACGTCGCTCGGCGCCGCGGGACGGATCGTGCAGGTCAAACCGCCACCTCGGCCCTGATATGCGGATGCGGGTCGTACGCCTCGAGGGTGAAGTCGGCGTAAGTGAAATCGAAGATCGAGCGGATCTCCGGATTGATCCGCATGCGGGGCAGGGGGCGTGGATCCCGGGTCAGCTGGAGTTCCGCCTGCTCGATGTGGTTCAGGTAGAGGTGCGCGTCGCCGAGCGTATGGATGAACTCGCCGGGGCGGAGGCCGGTCACTTGCGCCATCATCATCGTGAGGAGCGCATAGGAGGCGATGTTGAACGGCACGCCGAGGAAGACGTCGGCCGAGCGCTGGTAAAGCTGGCACGAAAGGCGGGGTCTCTTGTCGCTCCCTGTCCCGCCTTCGGCGCTCCCCGCCTCTTGAGCGACGTAGAACTGGAACATGCAGTGGCAGGGCGGCAGCGCCTGCTTCTCGACGTCGGCCGGGTTCCAGGCGGTGACGATCAGGCGGCGCGAATCCGGCGTGCGCCGGATCTGGTCGACGACTTGCGCGATCTGGTCGATGGTGCCGCCGTCCGGGGTCCGCCACGAGCGCCACTCGGCGCCGTAGACCGGGCCGAGGTCGCCGTTCTCGTCGGCCCATTCGTCCCAGATGCGGACGCCGTTCTCCCGGAGGTAGCGGACGTTGGTGTCGCCGGAGAGGAACCACAGCAGTTCGTGGATGATCGACTTGAGGTGCAGCTTCTTCGTCGTGAGGAGCGGGAAGCCGTCCTCGAGATCGAAGCGCATCTGGTGGCCGAACACCGATCGGGTGCCGGTGCCGGTCCGGTCGGACTTCACCACGCCATGGTCGAGGACGTGGCGCATCAGGTCGAGATATTGGCGCATGGTGCGATTCTCCGGCGCCGAACTTAGGGAGAAACCGGGCATGGCGGAAACCGCTACGCCCGGCTTTTCCACTATTCGGCGGCAGCCGGCACAGGCTCCCGGCGCCGCAGCGTGAGGCGGGCGAGGATGAACGCGCCCACCGAACAGGCGGCGATGATGCCGACCATCGGCAGCGACGTGCCGTCGAAGAAGACGCTCGCGATCGCCACCATCACGCCACCGGTGAGGAACTGAAGCGTGCCGCCGAGCGCCGAGGCGACGCCGGCGATCTTGCCGTGCTCGTCGAGCGCCATGACCATTGACGACGGGATCACCAGGCCGAGGCAGGCGAAGGCGAGGAACAGCCCGGTCATCAGCACGGCGAGCCCGTCGAAGCCGGCGATCGTCAGGCCGAACAGCAGCACGGACAGCACCATGTAGCTGGTCACCGCCGTCATCACGACGCGGTTGAAGCCGTAGCGGCCGGCGAGCCGCGCCGCGAACTGCGACGCCCCGATGAAGCCGATGGCGTTCACCGAGAACGCGAAGCTGAAGCCGAACGGGCTCATGCCGTAGTGGTCGATGTAGATGAACGACGCATTGGCGATGAAGGCGAAGAAGCTCGACAGGCCGAGGCCGGCGATCAGCGTCAGGCTCAGGAAGCGCGCGTCGCGGAAGAGCGTGCCGAAGCTCGCCGCCATCGCGGCCACGCCGAGCTTCTTCCGCTTCTCCGGCGGGAGGGTTTCCGGCAAGGCAAGGGCGACGAGCACGATGCCGAACAGCGCCAGCAGGGTGATCACGCCGAACACCGCCCGCCATCCGAACGGGATGATGACCGTCGAGCCGATCATCGGCGCGAGGATCGGGGCGACGCTGAAGACGAGCATCACCGTCGACATGAGGCGGGCGGCCTCGATGCCCGTATGCAGGTCGCGGATGATCGCACGCGGCGTGATCGCGCAGGCGGCGGCGCCGATGCCCTGGACGAAGCGGAAGAAGATCAGCCATTCGATCGTCGGCGCCAGGCCGCAGCCGACGCCGCCGACCGCGAACATCGCGAGCCCGAAGAACAGCGGCGGCTTCCGGCCGACCATGTCGGACACCGGTCCGTAGGCGATCTGCGCCACGCCGAAGGTGATGAAGAACACCATCAGCGTCATCTGCGTCGCCACGGTCGAGGCGTTCAGGTCGGCCGAGATCGACGGCAGGGCCGGAAGATACATGTCGATCGCGAAGGGACCGACCGCGGAAAGGAGGCCGAGGACGACGGCATACTTGTACGACTTCATGGCAGGTCCTTGCGGGGCAGCAGGCACGCCCCCAATTCGTTTCGGTACGACGCCGGCTATTGTGCGTCGCACAATTGACGGAATCGGTCAGTATCACGCTTCCCTGGGACGGTCCCCTGCACCGGCACAGCTTGGCCCGCCAGCCAAACGGCCCGGACCCGCCAATGTTCTCGGTCTTCTGATGCACCCAAGGCACGCCGCCGGTGTCCGACAGCGATGTCAATTATTTTTGACACTCTTGTCCAATTAGTCAACCCCGACTATCCTGTTTCCATGACAGATGTGATCGGGATCACACACCCCGCGCCGACGCGGGGGCCCGTGCCGAAGCGCGCCGCCATCATCGACACCGCCAGCCGCGTCTTCGCGCGGGAGGGATTCGCCGGTGCGAGCATCGACATGATCGCGACCGAGGCGGGCGTGTCGCGGCAGACCGTCTACAATCAGATCGGCGACAAGGAGAAGGTGTTCGCGGCCGTGGTCGAGGACACCACGGAGCGGGCCAATGCGGGACTGTTCGCGGCGCTCGCGACGTTCCCCGAGCGGCCGCGCGACCTCGAGAGCGAGCTCGTCGCCTTCGCGCAGCGTCTGGCTTCGACCTGCATGTGCGACGGAAGGGCAGCGGCGCTGTACAAGCTCGTCGAGACCGAAGGACACCGCTATCCCGAGCTCTTCGAAGCCTGGATCGAGCGCGGGCCGGGCAGGGTATGGGCGGCCGTGTCGGCGCGCCTCTCGCGGCTCGCCCATGACGGGCTGCTGGACCTCGACGATCCCGACCTCGCCGCGCGGCAGCTCATTGCGCTGGTCAACATGGATCTGCGCGGCCCGGCGATGATGGGCCAGCGGCCCGCCGAGGCGGCGGTCGAGAACGCGACCCGCTCGGCTGTCCGCACCTTCCTTCGCGCCTATGGACGGACGCCCGCGGCATAGCGGCGAACCGACGCGGCTCGATCCGGTTCCTTGTGCGGAGCGGACGCAGCACAATGTATCAAGCCGCGGAGGAACGTGTGCCATGGACATCAGGGTGAAGCGCATCTACGAGGCGTCGGCACCGGACGACGGCGAGCGAGTTCTGGTCGACCGTGTCTGGCCGCGCGGCGTCAGCAAGGACGAGGCGGATCTCGCACTGTGGCTCAAGGACATTGCGCCGAGCACCGCGCTCCGCAAGTGGTTCGGGCACGATCCCGCCCGCTGGGACGAGTTCCAGGCGCGCTATCGGCGTGAACTGGACGCGGACCAGTCGGCGGTCGAGGAACTGCGCGGGCTGCTGAAGAAGGGCCGCGTGACGCTGCTCTACGGCGCGCGCGACACCACGCATAACCAGGCCGTCGCCCTCGCGGCATACATGCGGGGCACGGGTCGAGGAAAATCATGACGGATACCGATACGCTGTCGCATGCCGAGCGGCGGGCGCTTGTCACGCAGGCGATAACGGCGGAGACCGGGATCGACGAGGCAATGATCGAGCGGCTCGTCCGGGCGTTCTACGAGCGCGTCCAGGCCGACCCGCTGATCGGTCCGGTCTTCGCCGCCCGCATCACCGACTGGGAACCGCATCTTCAGCAGATGTTCGCATTCTGGTCGTCGGTGGCGCTGATGACCGGACGGTATCACGGCGCGCCGATGCAGAAGCACCTGCCGCTGCCGGTCGACGGCCGGCATTTCGACCGCTGGCTGGCGCTGTTCGAAGCCACCGCGCGCGATCTCTGTCCGCCGAAGGCCGCCGATCACTTCGTCGAGCGTGCTCACCGGATCGCCGAGAGTCTCGAACTGGGGATCGCCGGCGTCCACGGGGTCATGCTGATGAAAGGGCAGCGTCTGCATCGCCCCGAGCTCGACGCAAGCGCTTGAGTGCGAGGCGGCCGGGTGCGTCAGGTTGGCGCGCCTTAAGGCGTTGCCCAGAATAAGTGCAGGTCTTGCCATTCGCCGCGCGATGGTCGATGCCGATTTTCTTCCGAGGGAGTTGGCATCGTGCGGGGCTCCACGAGGTGGGGAAGACCACACATCTTGACGACGATTGACGAGAAGATCGAGCCGATCCTGTCCGAAGTGCTGCGGCGGAACGCCGGCGAGACCGAATTTCACCAGGCGGTCACTGAGGTCCTGGAAAGCCTGGGACGGGTGATCGCCAAGCGCCCGCAATACGTCTCGAATGCGCTCATCGAACGCATCTGCGAGCCCGAGCGCCAGATCATCTTCCGCGTGCCGTGGATGGACGACCGGGGGCAGATCTGCATTTCCCGCGGCTTTCGCGTGCAGTTCAATTCCGCGCTCGGCCCCTACAAAGGCGGTCTCCGGTTCCATCCTTCCGTCAACCTCGGCATCATCAAGTTCCTCGGCTTCGAGCAGACCTTCAAGAACGCGCTGACCGGGCTGCCGATCGGCGGCGGCAAGGGCGGGTCCGACTTCAATCCGCGCGGTCGGTCGGACGGCGAGATCATGCGCTTCTGCCAGTCGTTCATGACCGAGCTGCATCGGCACATCGGCGAGTACACGGACGTGCCGGCGGGCGACATCGGCGTCGGCGGCCGCGAGATCGGCTACATGTTCGGCCAGTACAAGCGCCTCACCAACCGCTACGAGGCGGGCGTCCTGACCGGCAAGGCGCTGTCCCATGGCGGCTCCCGCGCCCGCAAGGAGGCAACCGGATACGGTGCCTCGTATTTCGTGGAACGCATGCTCGCCACCCGTGGCACCACCTTCGAGGGCAAGCGCGTCGTCGTCTCCGGTTCGGGCAACGTGGCGGTCTATACGATCGAGAGGATCCTCGCCTTCGGCGGCAAGGTCGTGGCCTGCTCGGATTCGAACGGCTACATCGTCGACGAGGACGGCATCGATCTGGGCCTGGTCAAGGAGATCAAGGAGCAGCGCCGCGGCCGCATCTCGGAATATGCCGAGACCCGGAAGGGACGCTCCCGCTACATCGAGGGCGGCTCGATCTGGGACGTGCCCTGCGACGTCGCCATGCCGTCGGCGACCCAGAACGAGCTGACCGGCAAGGATGCGCGGACGCTGATCCGGAACGGTGTCATCGCGGTCGGGGAGGGCGCCAACATGCCCTCTACGCCGGATGCGATCCGTGCCTTCCGCGAGGCCGGCATCCTGTTCGGGCCGGGCAAGGCGGCCAATGCCGGCGGCGTCGCGACCTCGGCGCTGGAGATGCAGCAGAACGCCTCGCGCGACAGCTGGACCTTCGAGCGCACCGAGGCCCGGCTCGCCGAGATCATGGCCAACATCCACGACCTCTGCGCCGAGACGGCGGATGAGTACGGCGCACCGGGCGACTACGTCCTCGGTGCCAACATCGCCGGCTTCGTGCGCGTCGCCGAGGCGATGGAATCGCTCGGCGTCATCTGAGCGCGCGGATATGCGGCGGCGCGATCGAAGGCGCCGCCGCCGCTTCAGCCGAGCGCCTTCCGTACGGCGGGTGCGACCTTGGTTCCGAACAGCTCGATCGAATGCATGAGGTCGAGGTGCGGCAGCGGGCCGACGCTGAACTGCACCAGGAACCGGTCGTGGCGAAAGATCTCGTGCTGGAACAGGATCTTGTCGATTACCTGCTCCGGACTGCCGACGAAGTTGGCGCCGCGCAGCCCGATGGAGCGGTCGAAGTCCGATCGCGAGGTCGGCGGCCAGCCCCGCTCGCGCCCGATCCGGTTCATCGTCGCGGCGAACGGCGGGAACGCCTTGTCGGCGGCGCGTTCGGCCGTGTCGGCGATGTAGCCATGCGAGTTGATGCCGACCCGGAGCTTCGCCGGATCGTGACCGGCGCGCCGCCCGGCCTCGCGATAGATCTCGACGAAGGGCGCGAACCGTTCCGGCTCGCCGCCGATGATGGCGAGCGCCATCGGCAGGCCGAGCGTCCCGGCGCGGACCGCCGATTGCGGGGTTCCGCCGACCGCGATCCAGACCGGGATCTCCCCCTCCGGGCGAGGATAGACGCCACGCTCGTGGATCGGCGCCCGGTGCTTGCCATGCCAGGTGACCGTCTCGTCCCTGCGTAGCGCAAGCAGCAGTTCGAGCTTTTCGGCGAAGAGCTCGTCGTAATCCTCGAGGTTGTACCCGAACAGCGGAAACGATTCGATGAACGAGCCCCGCCCGGCCATGATCTCGGCCCGGCCGTCCGAGATCAGGTCGAGGGTCGCGAACTCCTGGAACACCCGGACGGGATCGTCCGAGGAGATCACGTTGACGGCGCTGGTCAGGCGGATCGCCCCGGTCCGCGTCGCCGCCGCGGCGAGCACGATCGCGGGCGCCGAGACGACGTAGTCCGCCCGATGATGCTCGCCGACGCCGAAGACGTCGAGGCCGACCTGGTCGGCGAGCACGATCTCCTCGATCAGGTTGCGCAGTCGCTCGCCGGGGCCGATCTGCCGTCCGGTCCTGGGATCCGGCGCCAGCTCCGCGAAGGTGTAGATGCCGAGTTCCATCTGTTCCTCACCTGTCCCAGTGCTTTCCGGAGAGTGTGGCACCTGCCGCATGAAGGCGGAATGGCGATTGACACGCGTGGCTTCGGCAGGCCCTATCGCCGCGGTGGGTCCCGGTCAAAATGGGGACGCACAGGGCGATTTCACAGCGGGGAACTCGAATGGTTAAATTCGTCGCCAAGACGCTCGGCGTCAACAACAGCGACCTCTACGAGCTCGACGGCTACCAGCCAGCGCCGCCAGAGTCCGCGTTGACCAGCATCCAGTCCAAGTACAACAGCAAGAAGGGCATCCTGAAGGTCGTCGTCACCAAGGACGGCGTGCTCAAGTACAAGATCGCCAAGATCGAAGTCTCCGAGAACAAGCTCAACAAGGTGTTCAAGGATGGCTTCGAGCAGAAGCTGTTCAAGGGTGACGACATCATCAAGGGCTCGAGCCAAGGGGACACGCTCTCCGGCTTCAAGGGCGCCGACACGATCTACGGCAACAGCGGCAACGATTCGCTGTATGGCGGGAGCAGCAACGACAAGCTCTATGGCGGCGACGGCGGCGACAGTCTCGCGGGCGGTGCGGGCGCCGATCTGCTCGACGGCGGCACCGGTCACAACTACCTCACCGGCAACGGCGGAAAGGACGTCTTCGCTTTTAGCGCTGCCCTGACGTCAGGCAATTACAGCGACATTACCGACTTCAAGCATAAGAAGGACAAGATCCAGGTCGACAACGACGTCTTCAAGGGCGTCGGCGGCAAGGGCGACCTCAAGGCGGGGCATTTCTCCACGCTCGAGGACTACACCGGCAAGCAGAAGACGATCGTCTATGACGAGGACACCGGGAGGCTATACTACTCGAAGGATGGGGGCTTCCTGTCGAATGCGTACGAGTTCGGCCGGGTGAAGTTCGGGACCGACCTCGACCACCACGATTTCCTGGTTGCCTGACGACAGCCCGCAGGCGCGGCCCGCGTCCTTGCGAGGCCGCGTTTGCAATGGCGTCACGAATCCCTATATTCGGTCCTGTCGGAGCGATCCGACTATGGCGATAAACGGCCATCGTAATAAACCTTCGGACCCGGGGGCAGTGCCCGGCGCCTCCACCAGAATCCGCGGTCCGCGCAGCGGCTTCCGGCGGGGGCGAAACAGGATCGACGAGGGCGTAAAGGGTGGGCTTTCGCTCGGCATGGTATCCACCGTTATCGGGCCAAACATATAGTTGCCAACGACAACTATGCCGAGGCTCGCCTCGCTGCGTAACGCGGCGCTGCAACCTCATCCAAAGCCCTTGCGGTTCGCACCGTAAGGCGGGGTCCGGAGGCACCTGGCAACAGAAGCCTCCACTGATTTCTTTCCCGGGGCCGCGTGCCCCGTTTCGGCATCCGGGGCCATGGCCGACGACCAGATCCGCTACGATATCCTGACGCAGGACGCGCTTCGTGGCGTGGTCCGCAAGGTCCTGTCGGAGGTCGCGCGCACCGGCCTGCCGGGCGAGCACCATTTCTTCGTCACCTTCGCGACCCATGCACCCGGGGTGCGTGTCTCGAGCCGGCTGCTCGGCCGCTACCCCGAGGATATGACCATCGTCCTCCAGCACCAGTACTGGGACCTCTCGGTCACCGAGCACGCCTTCGAGGTCGGGCTGTCGTTCAACGGCATTCCCGAACGGCTCCTGGTGCCGTTCACGGCGGTGAAGGCGTTCCTCGATCCCTCCGTCCAGTTCGGCGTGCAGTTCGAGATCGCGGCCCAGCCGGGCGGGCCGCAGGCGGAGACCCCGCACGCGATCGACGAGCTGGATGCCGAATCCGTTCCGGACGCCGATGGCGAAGCCGAGATCGAGGCCGAGCCGGCGCCGGTCGCCGTCCTGCCGGCGGCGCAGCGCGTTTCGGACGATGCCGGCGAAGCCCCGGCCGATGAGGGCAACGACGACGAGGAGCAGCCGGCGCCCAACGCGGCCCAGGTCGTCAGCCTCGACGCATTCCGCAAGAAGAGCTAATCACGGACGCACTGCGTGCTTCGCGCTGCGCCTCGCGAAGCGCGCCGGCATGACGCGCTTGGAGCGAAGCCCTCGGGCCGGCCGGCGAGGCTTTCGCCCGGATGTCGCCAGGCAGGGGAACCCATCCGCAAATCGGCTTGCCGCAGGCGCGAGCCTCGGCTAAGCCTCGCTCCGGATCGCTGCTGTTTGGAATGGGTTGACAGTGGCCGGTCATGGCGCCAACGAAGCGCTTGCAGTTTCGTTGCGATGCAACAAATAAGGGGCAGGCGGCTCGGATTACGAACGGGGCCGCCGGAGAAAAGTGTCCATGGAGATACTCCTCAGCCAATACATGCCGCTGGTGATCTTCATCGGCGTCGCGCTGGTGATCGGATTCGGTCTTCTCGTCGTGCCGTTCATCGTCGCCTACCGGGATCCCGACCCGGAGAAGCTGTCGCCCTACGAGTGCGGATTCGCGCCGTTCGACGATGCCCGGATGAAGTTCGATGCGCGCTTCTATCTGGTCGCGATCCTGTTCATCATCTTCGACCTCGAGGTCGCCTTCCTCTTCCCATGGGCGGTGGTGTTCGGCGACATCGGCTGGTTCGGCTTCTGGTCGGTGATGGTCTTCCTGGCCGTCCTCACGGTCGGCTTCATCTACGAGTGGCGCAAGGGAGCGCTGGAATGGGATTGAGCAGCGAGGCCGAGGCGAAGCTGGTCGCCCCCGCACGGCCGCTGGTCGCGCCGGACGATCCGTATTTCCTCGAGATCAACAACGAGCTCGCCGACAAGGGCTTCCTCGTCACCACGGCCGACGACCTGATCACCTGGGCCCGGACCGGCTCGCTGATGTGGATGACGTTCGGCCTGGCGTGCTGCGCGGTCGAGATGATGCAGGTCTCGATGCCGCGCTACGACGTCGAGCGCTTCGGATTCGCGCCGCGGGCCTCGCCGCGCCAGTCGGACGTGATGATCGTTGCCGGCACGCTGACCAACAAGATGGCCCCGGCGCTCCGCAAGGTCTACGACCAGATGCCGGCGCCGCGCTACGTCATCTCGATGGGGTCGTGCGCCAACGGCGGCGGCTATTATCATTACTCGTACTCGGTGGTGCGCGGCTGCGACCGCATCGTACCGGTCGACATCTACGTGCCGGGATGCCCGCCTACGGCGGAGGCGCTGCTCTACGGCGTGCTCCTTCTCCAGAAGAAGATCCGCCGGACCGGGACGATTGAACGGTGAGAAGGCTCGGCAGTCGGCAATCGGCAATCGGCAGTCGGTCTGGCGTCGTTGCTTGCGACTGCCGACTGCCTACTGCCGACTGCCGCAGGACCTGACAAATGGACGAAACCCTCAAGGAAATCGCCGAGTACATTGCCGCGAAGCGCGGCGGCGCCGTGGTCGAGTGGAACATCGCCTTCGGCGAGCTCAACGTGACGGTGGTACCGACGAACATCGTCGAACTGGTCCGCTTCCTGCGGGACGATCCGCGCCTCGCCTTCATCTCGTTCATCGACATCTGCGGCGTCGACTATCCCAGCCGCGACAAGCGGTTCGACGTCGTCTACCACCTGCTCAGCCCGCGCCAGAACATGCGCATCCGGCTCAGGGTGATGACCGACGAGGCGACCCCGGTGCCGTCGCTGACCCCGATCTATCCCGGCGCCGACTGGTACGAGCGCGAGGCCTACGACTTCTACGGCATCCGCTTCACCGGCCACCCGGACCTCCGCCGCATCCTCACCGACTACGGCTTCGAGGGCTACCCGCTCCGCAAGGATTTCCCGCTCACCGGCTACGTCGAGGTCCGCTACGACGACGAGCGCAAGCGCGTCGTCTACGAGCCGGTCCGCCTCGCCCAGCAGTTCCGCGATTTCGACTTCCTCTCCCCGTGGGAAGGCACCGAATATGCCCTGCCGGGGGATGAGAAGGCGAAGACGCAATGACCGTGGCAGTCGGCAGGGGAACGGCAGTCGGCAGTCGGCAGTCGGCAGTCGGGGGGCTGCATGGCCATCGAATCGTATCGCGACCTTCGGGTCTGGCAGGAAGCGATGAGCCTCGCGGAGGCTTGCTATCGGCTGACTTCTGCTTTTCCACGCGAGGAGATGTTCGGCATTACCTCGCAGATCAGAGGGGCAGCCGTTTCGATCCCGGCGAACATCGCAGAGGGCTATGGTCGCGACAGCAAAGGTTCGTACGGCCAGTTCCTGCGCATCGCGCAGGGCTCCTTGAAGGAGCTCGAGACGCATCTCCTTCTTTCGCACCGACTCGGCTTGGCGTCCGAGCAGAGCGTTCGGCCATTGCTGGGTTCGTGCGATGCGATCGGGCGAATGCTGCGAGCTCTCATTCGGTCCATCGAGCGCAGTTCGAAATCGGCATAATTCGGACTGCCGACTGCCGACTGCCGACTGCCGTTTCCTCCTCTCGTCGAATGGCCCGTACCCATGGCTGAAACCGACGTCCGCACGTTCAACATCAACTTCGGCCCGCAACATCCTGCAGCGCATGGCGTTCTGCGTCTGGTGCTCGAGCTGGACGGCGAGGTCGTCGAGCGCGTCGATCCCCATATCGGGCTGCTTCATCGCGGCACCGAGAA
This sequence comes from Hyphomicrobiales bacterium, assembly GCA_044506555.1. Lineage (GTDB taxonomy): Bacteria > Pseudomonadota > Alphaproteobacteria > Rhizobiales > Kaistiaceae > Bauldia. The sequence continues at coordinate 25,485 of JBIQKL010000017.1, forward strand.
GCTGATCGAGCACAAGACCTACCTGCAGGCCGTGCCCTATTTCGACCGGCTCGACTACGTCGCGCCGATGAACCAGGAGCATGCCTTCGCGCTGGCGGTCGAGCGCCTCCTCGGCATCACCGTGCCGCGCCGCGGGCAGCTCATCCGGGTGCTCTATTCGGAGATCGGCCGGCTTCTCTCGCATCTCCTCAACGTGACGACCCAGGCGATGGACGTCGGCGCGCTCACGCCGCCGCTGTGGGGCTTCGAGGAGCGCGAGAAGCTGATGGTGTTCTACGAGCGCGCCAGCGGCAGCCGCATGCATGCGGCGTATTTCCGCCCCGGCGGCGTCCATCAGGACCTGCCGCAGGAACTCGTCGACGATATCGGCGCCTTCTGCGACCCGTTCCTCAAGGTGGTGGACGACATCGAGGTCCTGCTCACCGACAACCGCATCTTCAAGCAGCGGAACGTCGACATCGGCGTCGTCAGCCTCGAGGATTGCTGGAAGTGGGGCTTCTCCGGGGTGATGGTGCGCGGCTCGGGGGCCGCCTGGGACCTCCGCAAGTCGCAGCCCTACGAGTGCTATGCCGAGATGGATTTCGATATCCCGGTCGGCAAGAACGGCGACTGCTACGACCGCTACCTGATCCGGATCGAGGAGATGCGGCAGGCGACGTACATCATGAAACAGTGCGTCGAGAAGCTGAACCGGCCGGACGGCAAGGGCCCGGTGAGCAGCGAGGACGGCAAGGTGGTGCCGTCCCGGCGCGGCGAGATGAAGCGCTCGATGGAGGCGCTCATCCACCACTTCAAGCTCTATACCGAAGGCTATCACGTGCCGCCGGGCGAGGTTTATGCGGCGGTCGAGGCGCCGAAGGGCGAGTTCGGCGTCTATCTCGTCGCCGATGGCACCAACAAGCCGTATCGCTGCAAGATCCGGGCGCCGGGCTTCGCGCATCTCGAGGCGATGGACTTCCTCTGCCGCGGCCACATGCTTCCCGATGTCTCGGCGATCCTCGGCTCGCTCGACATCGTGTTCGGGGAGGTCGACCGGTGACCGCGGTCCGGTCGCTTCGCTTTTCAAGTCCTCGGGCGCCAAGCCACTGGCCTTTCGCGCCGCAAATGCTAGAACGCCGCTAAATTTCGCTGCACCACGGAATCCTTTCGACCATGTCCGTCCGCCGCCTCGCCGAGAAACAGCCGGAAAGCTTCGCCTTCAGCGCGGAGAACAAGGCGTGGGCGGACTGGCGCATCTCGCTCTACCCACCGGGCCGCCAGGCGTCGGCGGTGATCTCGCTCTTATGGCGCGCACAGGAGCAGGAGGGCTGGGTGACCGAGCCGGCGATCGAGACGATCGCAGCGATGCTCGACATGCCGAAGATCCGGGTGCTTGAGGTCGCGACCTTCTACACCATGTTCCACCTGGAGCCGGTGGGCCGGATCGCACACCTTCAGGTCTGCGGCACCACGCCGTGCTGGCTCCGCGGCGCCGACGGCCTCAAGGAGGTCTGCCGGAAGCGGATCAGCCACGAACAGTTCCACCTCTCCGACGACGGCAATTTCTCGTGGGAGGAGGTCGAGTGCATCGGCGCCTGCGTGAATGCGCCGCTGGTCCAGATCAATGCGGACACCTACGAGGATCTGACGGAGGAGAGCTTGAACAAGCTCATCGACGATCTCGCCGCCGGACGCCCGATCAAGCCGGGGCCGCAGACCGACCGGGTCAATGCCGCGCCGGCCGGCGGGCCGACGACGCTGATGGATATCGGCGGCGAGCCGCCGTCCGGCGGGGGCGGAGCGCCCGATCCGCAGACGCCGATCAAGGCCGGCAGGCCCGAGGCCGCGGCGCAGACCCCGGCCGATCCGACCGGAGCGGTATCGCAGGCCGTCGAGAAGGCCGAGGACGGCCAGACGACGAAGGAAAAGCGCGAGGAAAAGCGCGAGAAGACCGCCTCCGGCGCGGACAAGCGGGACTGAGGGGACGGGCACGATGCGCGACATGGCCGGCGGGGGCTTCCAGGTCGCCACGCGGATGATCTCCGCCGATGTTGAAACCGAATAGACGGCGCGACCGGACATGCTTGCCGACAAGGACCGTATCTTCACCAATCTCTATGGCCTCCACGACTGGGGGTTGAAGGGCGCGATGGCGCGTGGCCAGTGGGACGGCACCCGGGACCTGCTCGCCAAGGGCCGCGAATGGATCATCGAGGAGATCAAGGCGTCGGGCCTGCGCGGCCGCGGCGGCGCGGGATTCCCGACCGGTCTCAAGTGGTCCTTCATGCCGAAGGAATCGGTCGAGGGGCGCCCGAGCTATCTGGTCGTCAATGCCGACGAATCCGAGCCCGGCACCTGCAAGGACCGCGAGATCATGCGGCACGACCCGCATACGCTGGTCGAAGGATGCCTGGTCGCCGGCTTCGCCATGAACGCCCATACCGCGTTCATCTATGTCCGTGGCGAGTTCGTCCGCGAGCGCGAACGGCTGCAGGCGGCGGTCGACCAGGCCTATGACGCCGGCCTGATCGGCAAGAACAACAAGAACGGCTGGGACTTCGACATCATCGTCCATCACGGCGCCGGCGCCTACATCTGCGGCGAGGAGACGGCGATGCTCGAGTCGCTCGAGGGCAAGAAGGGAATGCCGCGGATGAAGCCGCCGTTCCCGGCGGCGATGGGCGTCTACGGCTGTCCGACGACGGTGAACAACGTCGAATCGATCGCGGTCGCGCCGACCATCCTCCGGCGCGGCGCGGCGTGGTTCGCCGGCATCGGCCGGCCGAAGAACACCGGCACCAAGCTCTTCTGCATCTCCGGGCACGTCAACAATCCGTGCACCGTCGAGGAGGAGATGGGCATCACGCTGCGGGAACTGATCGACCGGCATTGCGGCGGCGTCCGCGGCGGCTGGGACAATCTCTACGCGGTGATCCCGGGCGGCGCTTCGGTGCCCTGCCTGCCGGCATCCCAGTGCGACGACCTGATCATGGATTTCGACTATCTCCGCGAGCTCAAGTCGGGCCTCGGCACCGCGGCGGTGATCGTCATGGACAAGTCGACCGACATCATCCGGGCGATCGCGCGGCTCTCGTACTTCTACAAGCACGAGAGCTGCGGCCAGTGCACGCCGTGCCGCGAGGGGACGGGCTGGATGTGGCGCGTGCTCGAGCGCATGGCCGATGGCCGCGCCGAGAAGCACGAGATCGACATGCTGCTCGAGGTGACCTACCAGGTCGAGGGCCACACGATCTGCGCGCTCGGCGACGCGGCCGCCTGGCCCGTCCAGGGCCTCATCCGGCATTTCCGGCACGTCATCGAGGAACGGATCGACCGCTATGCGCCGTTCCCCCATGTCGGCGACCCGCTGATGGTCGAGGCGGCGGAGTAGGATGAACCGGGTGCTGACGCAGGCCGAGATCGCGAAGACCGGGACGCTGCGCGCGATGCGCGGCGACGGTCCCGATTTCATCTGCATCGGCGCGCAGAAGGCCGGCACCCGCTGGCTCTACGACCAGCTTGCCTTCCATCCCGAGTTCTGGATGCCGCCGGTGAAGGAGCTGCACTTCTTCGACGGCGCCAAGCCTGGGCTGCGCAAGGCGAAGCGCCTGCAGGGCCGGATCGACAAGGACCTCGACAAGGTCAACCGGATGCGGGTCGAGGACGCGGGGCAGCCGCTGGCCGACCGCGACCTCCGGTTCGTGAGCGGCTACCTGGCGCTGTTCAAGAACAAGGCGCTGATGAAGGACAAGGCCGCCGCGACGGATGCCTATGCGGCGCTCTTCGCGGAGAAGGCCGAAGAGCGCACCGGTGACGTGACGCCGGCCTATTCGAAGCTCGACGAGGACGACGTCCGCCGGATCGTGGCGCGCTTCCCCGGGACCAAGGTCGTGTTCCTGATGCGTGAGCCAGTCGAGCGGGCATGGTCGGCGCTCGGCATGGCGGCGCGGCAGGCCAACAGCAAGATCAGGCAGCCGGTGACGCCCGAGATCGTCCTCAAGTTCCTGAACCGCAAGGACGTGGTCGGCCGCTCGTTCCCGTCCCGCACCGTGGCGTCGTGGCGGAAGATCGCGGCGCCGGGGCAGTTCGAGTGCTATTTCTTCGACGACCTCCGCACCGACCCGGCGGGGCTGCGGGCGCGCATCCTGTCGTTTCTCGGGGCCGATCCGGATCGTCCCAGCGGCGACCTCGAACCCGGATTCAACCGCAAGAGCAAGTCGGCGAAGCTGACCCTGACCGACGAGATCCGCGACGCGCTCGTCGGGCATTTTGCGGAAGAGATAAGGACATGCGCCGACATGCTCGGCGGACCGGCGCTCGAGTGGCGCAGGAAGTACAATCTGTGAAGGCCATGCCATGCCCGTGATCAAGGTCGACAACAAGGAAGTCGATGTCCCGCCGGAGTACACGCTCCTCCAGGCGTGCGAGCTGGCCGGCGCGGAGATTCCGCGCTTCTGCTTCCACGAGCGTCTGTCGATCGCGGGCAATTGCCGGATGTGCCTGGTCGAATTGAAGGGCGCGCCGAAGCCGGTCGCCTCCTGCGCCTGGGCCGTCCGCGACTGCCGCCCGGGCCCGAACGGCGAGCCGCCGGAGGTGATCACCAAGTCGAAGATGGTGCGGCGGGCGCGCGAAGGGGTGATGGAGTTCCTGCTCATCAACCACCCGCTCGACTGCCCGATCTGCGACCAGGGCGGCGAGTGCGACCTGCAGGACCAGGCGATGGCCTACGGCGTCGACGGCTCGCGGTTCAAGGAGAACAAGCGCGCGGTCGAGGACAAGTATATCGGCCCGCTGGTCAAGACGATCATGACGCGCTGCATCCATTGCACGCGCTGCATCCGCTTCTCGGCCGAGGTCGCGGGCGTGCCGGAGCTCGGCGCCACCGGCCGCGGCGAGGACATGGAGATCACCACCTATCTCGAGCGGGCGATGACCTCCGAGCTCCAGGGCAATGTCATCGACCTCTGCCCGGTGGGCGCGCTGACCTCGAAGCCCTATGCCTTCCAGGCGCGGCCGTGGGAGCTGGTGAAGACCGAGTCGATCGACGTGATGGACGCGCTCGGCTCGGCGATCCGGGTCGACACCCGCGGCCGCGAGGTGATGCGCATCCTGCCGCGGCTCAACGAGGCGATCAACGAGGAGTGGATCTCCGACAAGACCCGCTTCATCTGGGACGGTCTCCGCGCCCAGCGGCTCGACCGGCCCTATGTCCGCAAGGACGGGCGGCTGGTGCCGGCGACGTGGGGCGAGGCCTTCGGCGCGATCGCGGACAGGGTCGGCGCGACGTCGGGCAAGCGGATCGGCGCCATCGCCGGCGACCTCGCGGGCGTCGAGGAGATGTTCGCGCTCAAGTCGCTGATGCAGGCCCTCGGCTCGCCGAACATCGACTGCCGTCAGGACGGCACCAAGCTCGACCCGAAGCGGGGCAGGGCGTCCTACCTGTTCAACCCGGGCATCGCCGGGATCGACCGCGCCGACGCGATCCTGCTGGTCGGGACTAACCCGCGACGCGAGGCGGCGGTGCTCAACGCGCGGATCCGCCGGCGCTGGCGCGATGCCGGGATCAGGGTCGGCCTCGTCGGCGAGAACGTCGACCTCACCTATCCGGTCGAGCATCTCGGCGCCGGCCCCGAATCGCTGGCGCAGATCGCGGCGGGCGACGGTGATTTCGCCGCGGCCTTCGCGGCGGCGAAGCGGCCGCTGGTGATCGTCGGCCAGGGTGCGCTGATCCGTCCCGATGGCGACGCGGTCCTCTCGCTCGCGGCGAAGCTCGTCGCCGGCGGCGAGCGGGATGAAGGCTGGAACGGACTCGCGGTGCTGCATACCGCGGCGGCCCGCGTCGGCGGCCTCGACCTCGGCTTCGTACCCGAGGAGGGCGGCCACGACGTGATCGGCATGGTCACCGCGGCCGGCCAGAAGGAGATCGACGTCCTGTTCCTGCTGGGCGCGGACGAACTGCCGGTCAACGCGCTCGGCGATGCCTTCGTCGTCTATATCGGCACGCACGGCGACGTCGGCGCGCATCGGGCGGACGTGATCCTGCCGGGCGCGGCCTATACCGAGAAGTCGGCGATCTACGTCAACACCGAGGGCCGTGTGCAGATGACGGCTCGCGCCGGCTTCCCGCCGGGCGATGCGCGCGAGGACTGGGCGGTGCTCCGGGCGCTCTCCGACGTGCTCGGCAAGCGACTCCCGTTCGATTCGCTCCATGAACTCCGCAGGGCGCTCTACGCGGCGCTTCCGCACTTCATGCGGATCGACCAGATCGCGCCGGAATCGTTTGAACCGGTGACGGCGCTCGCCGCGCGCGAGGTCCGGCCCTCCAAGGAGCCGTTCAAGCAGGTGATTGCCGACTTCTACCTGACCAACCCGATCGCGCGGGCGTCCGCGGTGATGGCGGAGTGCTCCGCCCTCCACGCCGGCCGGCTCGCGGTCGCGGCGGAGTGACGACGATGTCGGACTTCTTCAGCGGCTACGTCGTGCCGACCGCCATCGTCGTCGGGCAGAGCCTCCTGGTGATGGTGCTGCTCCTCATCTTCATCGCCTTCCTCCTCTATGCCGACCGCAAGATCTGGGCGGCGGTGCAGATGCGCCGCGGCCCGAACGTCGTCGGTCCGTGGGGACTGCTCCAGTCCTTCGCCGACCTGCTCAAGTTCGTCTTCAAGGAGCCGGTGATCCCGTCCAGCGCCAACAAGGGCGTGTTCCTGATCGCGCCGCTGGTGACCACGACGCTGGCGCTGTCGGCCTGGGCGGTGATCCCCTTCGCCGCCGGCTGGGTGGTGGCCGATATCAATGTCGGCGTCCTCTACATCTTCGCGATCTCCTCGCTCGGCGTGTACGGCATCATCATGGCCGGCTGGGCGTCGAACTCGAAGTATCCGCTCCTCTCGGCGCTCCGCTCGGCGGCGCAGATGGTGTCCTACGAGGTCTCGATCGGCTTCGTGATCGTGACCGTCATCCTCTGCGTCGGCTCGCTCAACCTCTCCGACGTCGTGCTCGCCCAGCACGAGGGCCTCGGGACGGCACTCGGCCTGCCGGCCAGCTTCCTCGACTGGCACTGGCTCGTGCTCCTGCCGATGTTCGTGATCTTCTTCATCTCGGCGCTGGCCGAGACCAACCGGCCGCCCTTCGACCTGGTGGAGGCCGAGTCGGAACTGGTCGCCGGCTTCATGGTCGAATATTCCTCGACCCCCTACCTTCTGTTCATGCTCGGCGAGTACGTGTCGATCGTGCTCATGTGCGCGCTGACCGCGATCTTCTTCCTCGGCGGCTGGCTGCCGCCGGTGGACGTGGTGCCCTTCACCTGGGTGCCGGGGATTATCTGGTTCATCCTCAAGATCTGCCTCGTGTTCTTCATGTTCGCCATGGTGAAGGCGTTCGTGCCGCGGTACCGCTTCGATCAGCTCATGCGGCTCGGCTGGAAGGTCTTCCTGCCGATCTCGATGGCGATGGTCGTGATCGTGGCCGCGGTCCTCCAGCTCACCGGATGGACAAGCTGATGTCGCTCCGTCTCGACCAGGCCGCGCGCTCCCTGTTCCTCATCGAGTTCGTGAAGGCCTTCTTCGTCTCGATGCGCTACTTCTTCGCGCCCAAGGCGACGCTCAATTACCCCTTCGAGAAGGGACCGGTGAGCCCGCGTTTCCGCGGCGAGCACGCGCTTCGCCGCTATCCGAACGGCGAGGAGCGCTGCATCGCCTGCAAGCTCTGCGAGGCGATCTGCCCGGCGCAGGCGATCACGATCGAGGCCGGCCCGCGCCGGAACGACGGCACGCGCCGCACCACCCGCTACGACATCGACATGGTGAAGTGCATTTATTGCGGATTCTGCCAGGAGGCGTGTCCGGTCGACGCGATCGTCGAGGGACCGAACTTCGAGTTCGCCACCGAGACCCGCGAGGAGCTCTACTACGACAAGGACAAGCTGCTCGCGAACGGCGACCGCTGGGAACGCGAGATCGCGCAGAACATGGCGTTGGACGAGCCATACCGATGAGCGGGGGGAGCGGGCGCAAAATGCCGTCCCAGAGGGTGTGGACGGGCAAGGCTGGAATCTCTAAAAGACGCGCGCCTGCCGTGCGAAGGACGGACCGTCCGTCATGATCGTTTCCACCATCTTCTTCTATCTCTTCTCCGCCGTCGCGATCGCTTCGGCGGTGATGGTGATCGGTGCCCGGAACCCGGTTCATTCGGTCCTGTTCCTGATCCTCGCCTTCGTCAACGCCGCCGGGCTGTTCGTGCTCCTCAACGCCGAGTTCCTGGCGATGATCCTGGTCGTCGTCTATGTCGGCGCGGTGGCGGTGCTGTTCCTGTTCGTGGTGATGATGCTCGACGTCGATTTCGTCGAGCTCCGCCAGGGCTTCCTCAACTACCTGCCGGTCGGTGCGCTGATCGGCGTGGTGCTGCTCGCCGAGCTGCTGATCGTGCTCGGCGGCTGGGCCTTCGCGCCCGACGCGACGACCGCGGTGCAGGCGCCGGTATCCGACGTCTCCAACACCGAGGCGCTCGGCCGCCTCATCTACACCCGCTACGTCTACTTCTTCCAGGCGGCGGGGCTGGTGCTGCTGGTGGCGATGATCGGCGCGATCGTGCTGACGCTCCGCCACCGGCCGAACGTCAAGCGGCAGTCGATCGTCGAGCAGGTGGCGCGCAGCCCCGCAACGGCCATCGACATCCGCAAGGTCGAATCCGGGAAGGGCATCTGATGGTCATCGGGCTCTCCCACTACCTGACCGTCGCCGCGATCCTGTTCACGCTCGGGATCTTCGGCATCTTCATCAACCGCAAGAACGTGATCATCATCCTGATGTCGGTCGAGCTGATCCTGCTCGCGGTCAACATCAACCTCGTCGCGTTCTCGCACTTCCTCGGCGACCTCGCCGGACAGGTCTTCGCGCTTCTCGTGCTCACGGTGGCAGCGGCCGAGGCGGCGATCGGGCTCGCCATCCTCGTCGTCTTCTTCCGGAACCGCGGCTCGATCGCGGTCGAGGACATCAATGTGATGAAGGGCTGAGCGCGGCATCATGTACTCGGCCATCGTCTTCCTTCCGCTCCTCGGCGCGATCGTCGCCGGGATCATCACGCTCTACGGCGCCTGGCAGCGGACTTCCGGCGCGGCGGAGGCTCATGCCGGCCACGGCCACGGGCATGGGCACGACGATGTCGAGAGCGAGCATGAGGAGGCGGTCGGCCACGGCGACCACGAGCCGGCGGCGGCGGGCTCGCGCGCGGCCGAGATCGTCACCTCGGGCTTCCTGGTGATCGCGGCGATCCTGTCGTGGATCGCCTTCGTCAGCGTCGGCTTCGGCGATGCCCCGGTCGAGCGCGTGCAGGTCTTCAACTGGTTCAGTTCCGGCACGCTGTCGGTCGACTGGGCGTTGCGGATCGATACGCTGACCGTGGTCATGCTGGTGGTGGTCAACACCGTCTCGGCGCTCGTGCACATCTACTCGATGGGGTACATGGCGCACGATCCGCACCGGCCGCGGTTCTTCGCCTACCTCTCGCTCTTCACCTTCGCGATGCTCGCGCTGGTGACGTCGGACAACCTGGTGCAGATGTTCTTCGGCTGGGAGGGCGTCGGCCTCGCCTCGTACCTGCTGATCGGCTTCTGGTACAAGCGCCCGGCGGCCAACGCCGCCGCGATCAAGGCCTTCGTCGTCAACCGCGTCGGCGACTTCGGCTTCGCTCTCGGCATCTTCGGCGTCTTCTTCCTCTTCAACTCGGTCGAGTTCGAGACGATCTTCGCCAATGCCGAATCGATCTCCGGCACGACGATGCGGTTCCTGTCGTGGGACCTCGACGCGCCGACGGTGATCTGCCTGCTCCTGTTCATGGGCGCGATGGGCAAGTCGGCCCAGCTCTTCCTGCACACCTGGCTGCCGGACGCGATGGAAGGCCCGACGCCGGTGTCGGCGCTCATCCATGCCGCGACGATGGTGACCGCCGGGGTGTTCATGGTGGCCCGCCTCTCGCCGCTGTTCGAATTGTCGCCGACGGCGATGGCCTTCATCGTCTTCATCGGCGCCTCGACCGCCTTCTTCGCGGCGACCGTCGGGCTCGTCCAGAACGACATCAAGCGCGTCATCGCCTATTCGACCTGCTCGCAGCTCGGCTACATGTTCGTGGCGATGGGCGTCGGCGCCTACCAGGTCGGCATGTTCCACCTGTTCACCCACGCCTTCTTCAAGGCGCTCCTGTTCCTCGGCGCCGGCTCGGTGATCCATGCCGTGTCGGGCGAGCAGGACATGCGGAAGATGGGCGGCCTGCGGAAGCTCATCCCGGTCACCTACTGGATGATGATCATCGGCACCCTCGCGCTGACCGGCTTCCCCTATACGGCGGGCTGGTTCTCGAAGGATGCGATCATCGAGAGCGCCTTCACCTCGCACAATCCGATGGGCGGCTACGGCTTCGTGCTGACCGTCGTCGCGGCGCTGATGACCGCCTTCTATTCGTGGCGGCTGATCTTCCTCACCTTCCACGGCAAGCCGCGGGCCTCGGCCGACGTGATGAAGCACGTCCACGAGTCGCCGCAGGTGATGCTGGTGCCGCTCTACGTCCTCGCCGCCGGCGCCATCCTCGCCGGCATCGTCTTCGGCCACGCGTTCCTCAGCGAGTCGGGCGGCGACTTCTGGCGCGGCGCGGTCGATTCCGTCGCCAACGTCATGGAGGAGATCCATCACGCACCGGTCTGGGTGGTGTGGCTGCCGACGCTGATGATGGCGGTCGGCTTCCTCGTCGCCTACTGGTTCTACATCCGCGATCCCTCGGCGCCGCGCCGCCTCGCGGAGAGCAACGACTGGCTCTACAAGTTCCTCCTCAACAAGTGGTACTTCGACGAGCTCTATGACGTGCTCTTCGTCCGCTCCTCGTTCTGGCTCGGCCGGTTCCTCTGGAAGAAGGGCGACGGCTGGTTCATCGACGGGCTCGGTCCCGATGGCGTCTCCGCCCGGGTGCTCGACGTCACGCAGCGGGTGGTCCGGCTCCAGACCGGCTACCTCTACCACTACGCCTTTGCCATCCTGATCGGCGTCGCTGCGCTGGTCACCTGGCTGACGTTCGCCGGCTGAGGACCGCCCGATGAGTGAATGGCCGATCCTCTCGACCGTGACCTTCCTGCCCCTGGTGGGAGCGCTGCTGGTGCTCGTCATCCGCGGCGACGATGCGATCGCGCGCCGTAACATCTTCAACGTCGCGCTGTGGACGACGACCGTCACGTTCGTCCTGTCGCTGTTCATCTGGATCAATTTCGACCCGTCCGATCCCGGCTTCCAGATGGTCGAGCGGGTGGAGTGGCTCGGCGGCGCGATCACCTACCAGATGGGCGTCGACGGCATCTCGATGCTGTTCGTGATCCTGACGACGTTCCTGATGCCGCTCTGCATCCTCGCGAGCCGGCTCTCGATCGAGCGCCACTTCAAGGAATACATGATCGCGTTCCTGGTGCTCGAGACGCTGATGATCGGCGTCTTCTGCGCGCTCGACCTCGTCCTCTTCTACGTCTTCTTCGAAGGCGGCCTGATCCCGATGTTCCTGATCATCGGCATCTGGGGCGGCCCGCGCCGGGTCTATGCGAGCTTCAAGTTCTTCCTCTACACGCTGCTCGGCTCGGTGCTGATGCTGCTGGCGATCCTCGCCATGTACTGGGATGCCGGGACGACCGACATCATGGTGCTGCTCGCCCATCCGTTCCCCGAGTCGATGCAGACCTGGCTGTGGCTGGCGTTCTTCGCGAGCTTCGCGGTGAAGATGCCGATGTGGCCGGTGCATACCTGGCTGCCCGACGCGCATGTCGAGGCGCCGACGGCCGGGTCGGTGGTTCTCGCCGCGATCCTCCTCAAGATGGGCGGCTACGGGTTCCTCCGCTTCTCGCTGCCGATGTTCCCGCTCGCCTCGGCCGACCTCGCGCCGCTGATCTTCGCGATGTCGGTGATCGCCATCGTCTACACCTCGTTCGTCGCGCTGGCGCAGCAGGACATGAAGAAGCTGATCGCCTATTCGTCGGTCGCCCACATGGGCTTCGTGACGATGGGCATCTTCGCCATGACCGCCCAGGGCGTGCAGGGCGGCATCTTCCAGATGCTGTCGCACGGCATCGTCTCCGGCGCGCTGTTCCTCTGCGTCGGCGTGATCTACGACCGCATGCACACCCGCGAGATCGCGGCCTATGGCGGCCTGGTCAACCGCATGCCGCTCTACGCCTTCGTGTTCCTGGTCTTCACCATGGCCAATGTCGGCCTGCCCGGGACGAGCGGATTCGTCGGCGAGTTCCTGACCCTGCTCGGCACGTTCCGGGTCAACACCTGGGTCGCCTTCATCGCCACCACCGGCATCATCCTGTCGGCCGCCTACGCGCTCTTCCTCTATCGGCGGATCATCTTCGGCCCCCTCGAGAAGGGGAGCCTCCGCGACATCCTCGACCTCACACCGCGCGAGGGGCTGATCCTCGCGCCGCTGGTGGTGCTGACCATCCTCTTCGGCTTCTTCCCCGGGCCGATCATGGACGTGACCGCCGCCTCGGTCGACCAACTCGTCGCCAATTACCAGGCGGCGCTGTCCGCTGCCGGCAAGCTCGCGGCCGTGACGCCATGATGATGCTTCCGAACCTCGCTCCCGCGCTGCCCGAGATCATCCTCGCGGTCAGCGCGCTCGTCCTGGTCCTGATCGGCGCCTTCGGCGGCGAGCGCTCGACCGGCCTGGTCACCACGCTGTCGGTGGCCGTGCTCGTCGTCGCCGGGCTGGTGCTGATCTTCAATCCCGCCGGCGGCGCGACCTTCAGCGACGCCTTCGTGCTCGACCCGTTCGCGCGCTTCATGAAGGTGATCGTGCTGCTCGGCTCGATCGCCGCGATCATCATGTCGACGAGCTATGCCCGGGAACAGGGCTTCGCTCGCTTCGAATATCCGCTGCTCATCGTCATCTCGACGCTCGGCATGCTGATGATGGTCTCGGCCGACGACCTGATCGCGCTCTATCTCGGGCTCGAACTGCAGTCGCTGTCGCTCTACGTGATCGCCGCGATCAACCGCGATTCGATCCGCTCGACCGAGGCCGGCCTCAAATATTTCGTCCTGGGTGCGCTGACCTCGGGCATGCTGCTCTACGGCGCCTCGCTGGTCTACGGCTTCACGGGCCACACCTCGTTCGCCGGCATTGCCGCATCGCTGCAGGGCACCGACGCGCCGCTCGGCCTGATCTTCGGCCTCGTCTTCCTCATCGTCGGCCTCGCCTTCAAGGTGTCGGCGGTGCCCTTCCATATGTGGACGCCCGACGTCTACGAGGGGGCGCCGACGCCGGTCACCGCCTTCTTCTCGGCGGCGCCGAAGGTCGCCTCGATGGCGCTGTTCATCCGCGTCGTGGTCGATCCGTTCGCCTCGATCACGCCGGACTGGCAGCAGATCATCACCTTCATCTCGATCGCCTCGATGGTGCTCGGCGCGTTCGCCGCGATCGGCCAGCGCAACATCAAGCGCCTGATGGCCTACTCGTCCATCGGTCACATGGGCTTCGCGCTCGTCGGGCTCGCGGCCGGCACCGAAGCGGGCGTCCGTGGCGTGATCCTCTATCTCGTCATCTACATGGCGATGACCCTCGGCGCCTTCGCCTGCATCCTGGCGATGCGGCGGAAGGAAGGGATGGTCGAGGACATCAACGATCTCGCCGGCCTTGCCAAGACGCATCCGCTGATGGCGTTCCTGTTCGCGATGCTGCTCTTCTCGCTGGCCGGCATCCCGCCGCTCGCCGGCTTCTTCGCGAAGTTCTACGTGTTCCTCGCCGCGATCGAGGCCGGGCTCTACGTGCTGGCGGTGATCGGCGTCCTGGCGAGCGTGGTCGGGGCCTACTACTATCTCCGCATCATCAAGATCATGTATTTCGACGAGCCGGCGCCCGGCTTCGAGCCGATGGCGCCGGAGCTTCGCGTGGTGCTCGGCGTGTCCGGAATCTTCATCCTGTTCTTCGTCCTCGTCGCGGGGCCGATCGGCAGCGCGGCCACGACGGCCGCCAAGACCTTCTTCTGAGGCGATGGCGTTCGTCCTCGGGAACGAGGCGGTCAGGGCCGGGTACAGGCTCGCGACATTCCCGGAGACCGGTTCGACCAATGCCGAGGCGCTGGCAGCCGCGCGCGAAAGTGATCCCGGCCGCATCTGGTTCGTGACCGACCATCAGACGGCGGGCCGCGGCCGCCGCGGCCGGCCGTGGGCGACGCCGCCGGGCAATCTCGCTGCGAGCCTCCTCACCGTTCAACGTCTCGGCCCCGGCGATGCCGCCTCGCTCGGCTTCGTCGCCGGGCTGGCGCTCGACGAGGCGCTCCGCCGCGTCGCGCCGTCGCTCGCCGTCCGCATCGCGCTGGATGGCGTCGAGCCTGGCGGAGGCGCGGCTGACCGGCTCCGGCTGAAGTGGCCCAACGACGTGCTTCTCGACGGCGCCAAGCTTGCCGGCATCCTGCTCGAAGGCGAGGCGCTGGCCGACGGCGCGTTCGCGGTGGTGATCGGGATCGGCGTCAACGTCGCTCATGCGCCGGCAGGCCTGCCGTACCCGGCCGTTTCGCTACGCGACCTCGGATTTCCCGTGGAGGCACCGGCCTTGTTCGCGGCGCTGTCGGAGTCCTGGGCCGGGCTCGAGCGGCTGTGGGCCGGCGGCTCAGGCTTTGCGACGGTCCGACGCCTGTGGCTCGAGCGCGCCGCCGGCATCGGCGAGCCCGTCGCGGTCCGGCTCGGCGGCGAGACGGTGACCGGCACGTTCGAGACCATCGACGCCGCGGGCCGGCTGGTCGTTCGGCTCGCCGACGGGGCCCGGCGGACGGTTGCGGCCGGCGAGGTACATTTCGGCGCGGTGGCGACGGTGGGGGCATGAGCAAGCGCGGCGATCAGGACGAGTTGGTCTTCCTGCCGCTCGGCGGGGTGGGCGAGATCGGCATGAACCTCGGCCTCTACGGGCTTGGGCCGCGCCGCGACCGGACGTGGCTCGCGGTCGATTTCGGCATCGCCTTCGAGCAGCAGGACGCGCCCGGCACCGACGTGATGTTCCCCGACATCGCCTATCTCGAGGAAGAGCGGGCGAGCGTTGCCGGGATGGTCATAACGCATGCGCATGAGGATCATTTCGGCGCGCTGATCGAACTCTGGCCGCGCATCCGCGTGCCGGTCTATGCGACCGCGTTCACCGCCAACCTTGTCCGGGCGAAGCTCGCCAGCGAGCCCGGCGCGGAGCCGATCCCGATCACCGTCGTCGCCCCGGGCCAGCATTTCAACGTCGGACCGTTCGATGTCGAGTACATCAACGTCACCCATTCGGTGCCCGAATCGAACGCACTCGCGATCCGGACGCCGCTCGGCACCGTACTCCACAGCGGCGACTGGAAGCTCGACCCGACGCCGGTTCTGGGCCTGCCCACCGATGTGGCGAGGCTCCAGGCGATCGGCGACGAGGGCGTGCTCGCGCTGATCTGCGATTCGACCAATGCGATGCGCGACGGGCGGAGCCCGAGCGAGACGGACGTCGCGCGGGAGCTCACGGCCTTGGTCCGGAGCGCCACCGGCCGGGTCGCCTTCACCACCTTCTCCTCCAATGTCGGCCGCATCCGCTCGATCGCGGCGGCCGCGGCCGCGGCAGGTCGGGAGGTGGTGGTCGTCGGCCGCGCCATCCGCCGCATGCTCGACGTCGCCGGCGAGCTCGGGATGCTCGAGGGCCTGCCCCCGTTCCTCGAGGAGGAAGCCTACCAGCACCTGCCGCGGCACCGGACCGTGGCGCTGGTCACCGGCAGCCAGGGCGAGCCGCGGGCGGCGCTGGCCCGGATCGCACAGGAAGAGCACCGCAACATCGCGCTCGACCGGGGCGACACGCTGGTCTTTTCGTCACGCGCCATTCCCGGCAACGAGGTCCCGATCAACCGCATCATCAACGCTCTGGTCGCGCGCGGCGTGAACGTCGTCACCGACCGGGACCGCCTGGTGCATGTCTCCGGCCATCCCCGCCGCGACGAGCTCCGTGAGATGTACGGCTGGATCAGGCCGCAGATCGCGGTGCCGGTGCATGGCGAGGCGATGCATCTCGCCGCCCATGCCGCGCTCGCCCGCGAGCTCGGCGTGCCGCAGGTGAAGATCATCGGCGACGGCGACGTGCTCCGTCTGGCGCCGGGCTCCGCCGAGATCGTCGACGAGGTGGAGTCCGGCCGCATCTACCGCGACGGCACGCTGATCGGCAGCCTGGAGGCGATGGGCGTGCCGGCGCGGCGGCGCCTCGCCTTCAACGGCCACGTCGCAGTGTCGCTGGTCATGGATCACCGCGGCGAGATTCTCATCGACCCCGAGGTCGAGCTGACCGGTCTGCCGCTCGCCGACCGCGACGGCCGCGCTTTCCTCGACCGGATCCAGGATGCCGTCGACGAGGCGATCGACTCGATCCCGAAGCCGCGGCGCCGCGATCCGGAAGTGATCCGCGAGGCGGTCCGGCGCGCGGTGCGGGCTAATGTCGCGTCGGCCTGGGGCAAGAAGCCGAATTGCGCGGTGCTGATCTCGGTCCTATGACAGGGCCATGATCGGCCGTCTCAACCACGTGGCGATCGCGGTGCCGGATCTCGCGGCGGCCGCGGCCACCTATCGCCGGAGCCTCGGTGCGACCGTCTCGGAACCGCTGCCGCTGCCGGAGCACGGGGTCACCGTCGTCTTCGTGACGCTGCCCAACAGCAAGATCGAGCTGATGGAGCCGCTCGGCGCGGAATCGCCGATCGCCGCCTTCCTCGCCCGCAACGCCGGCGGCGGCGTGCATCACCTCTGCTTCGAGGTGGACGACATCGCCGTCGCGGTCGCGGCGCTTGGCGCGACGGGCACCCGGGTGATCGGCGACGGCAAGCCCAAGATCGGCGCCCACGGCAAGCCGGTGGTCTTCCTTCATCCGAAGGATTTCCAAGGCGCGTTGATCGAACTGGAGCAAGCGTGATGGGCAGCATGCCGATCGGCAGTGTCATCGCCATCTACTTCGTCGTCTGGTGGATCGTGCTGTTCGCCGTGCTGCCATGGGGCATGCGCAGCCAGCAGGAGGAGGGCGAAGTGGTGCTCGGTACGGAGCCGAGCGCTCCAGCCAATCCGCGGCTGGTGCGCAAGGCGATCATCACCAGCATCGTGGCGGCGATCG
>JBIQKL010000017.1:42696-47304 GCA_044506555.1 Hyphomicrobiales bacterium
GCCAATCCGCGGCTGGTGCGCAAGGCGATCATCACCAGCATCGTGGCGGCGATCGTCACGTTCCTGCTCTGGCTTCTGTTCGGCCATTTCGGCATCGGCGTGACGGATATCGCCGATTGGATGGACGGCCGCCGGTAGAAGGCGAGGGGACATAAAAAAAGCAAGGCCTTTCGGCCTTGCTCGATCAGTTCCGCGTCTTAAACCCTTCCTGCGATACCCAGGCCCGACGGTTGGTCGAACCTTCCTCAGGGTTTCGCGGCTGCTACCGAACGGTGCGCCCGAAAGGGAATCTTCCTCCCAAGACTTAGACCGCGATGCTTTCTTGTTATGGAGTGAAAGAGGGCCTTTGCTGCCGGCCGGTTCCGTTCACTCATTATCCAGGGACGGTACCGAAACTCGGCGGACTTGTCACCAATTTGTGCGTGAGCGATTAAAGATTTTGCACTGGACAGGCACGCAGCATCGCGCGCGCCGACTCCGGATCCGAGTCGCCGTCGAAATGCGCCGATCCGACGCTCCGATCGACGCGCAACCTAAAAGGACTTGTGTTTTCATGGCCGCGCCGGTTGACTGCCGCCGCCGCCACGAACCGCACAATCGGAAAAGCCCCCGCCATGCGCCTCAGCCGCTATTTCCTGCCCACGCTTCGCGAGACGCCCAAAGAAGCGGAGATCGTGTCGCACCGCCTGATGCTGAGGAGCGGTCTCGTCCGCCAGCAGGCCGCCGGCATCTATTCGTGGCTGCCGCTCGGCAAGCGGGTGCTGGCCAACATCGAGAGGATCGTCCGCGAGGAGCAGGACCGCGCCGGCGCCATCGAGATCCTGATGCCGACGATCCAGCCGGCCGACCTGTGGCGCGAGAGCGGCCGCTACGAGGACTACGGCAAGGAGATGCTGCGGATCGAGGACCGCCACGAGCGCGACATGCTCTACGGCCCGACCAACGAGGAGATGGTGACGGAGATCTTCCGCGCCTATGTCAACTCCTACCGCAGCCTGCCGCTCAATCTCTACCATATCCAGTGGAAGTTCCGGGACGAGGTGCGGCCCCGCTTCGGTGTGATGCGCGGCCGCGAGTTCCTGATGAAGGACGCCTATTCCTTCGACGTCGACGAGGCGGCGGCCCGGCTTTCATACAACCGCATGTTCGTCGCCTATCTTCGCACCTTCGCGCGGATGGGACTGACCGCGATCCCGATGCGGGCCGACACCGGGCCGATCGGCGGCGACCTGAGCCACGAGTTCCTGGTGCTGGCCGAGACCGGCGAATCCGGCGTCTATCTCGACCGCGACCTGCTGAACACGCCGGTACCGGGCGAGGACGTCGACTATTACGGCGACCTGACGCCGCTGATCGCGCCGTGGACGGCGCTCTATGCGGCGACCGAGGACGTGCACGACGCGGCCCGCTTCGCGGCCGAGGTGCCGGAGGAGCGGCGCCTCCACACCCGCGGCATCGAGGTCGGCCAGGTCTTCTATTTCGGGACCAAGTATTCCGAGCCGATGAAGGCGGCGGTGGCCGGACCGGACGGGGTCGATCGTCCGATCCACGGCGGCTCCTACGGCATCGGCGTGTCGCGGCTTGCCGGCGCGATCATCGAGGCGTCGCACGACGATGCCGGCATCATCTGGCCCGACACCGTCGCACCCTTCCGGGTCGGCCTGATCAATCTCAAGCCGGGCGACGCGCCGACCGACGAGGCGGCGGAAGGCATCTACGAACGCCTCACGAACGCCGGAATCGAGGTCCTTTACGATGATCTCGACAACCGCGCCGGCGCCAAGTTCGCGACGATGGATTTGATCGGCCTGCCGTGGCAGGTCATTGTTGGCCCGAAGGGAATCGCTTCGGGCGAGGTCGAGGTGAAGCGTCGCGCGACCGGCGAACGGGAGACCCTGAGCATCGATGGCGCAGTCAACCGACTCGTTGCCGGCGCCAGCGGCTGAGCGCCCCGGCGCGAGCCGCCCTAGGGCCGGCTCCGGCGCGGCGCCCACCGGCACGCGCCCGTTCGCGCGTTTCGAGTGGCTGATCGCGGGGCGGTACCTGCGCGCCCGTCGTCGCGAGGCGTTCATCTCGGTGATCGCCGGCTTCTCGTTCATCGGCATCATGCTCGGCGTCGCGACGCTGATCATCGTCATGGCGGTGATGAACGGCTTCCGGGCGCAGCTCATCGACAAGATCCTCGGCCTCAACGGCCATCTCATCGTCCAGCCGATCGACGGCGACCTCACCGATTACGGCCCGGTGTCCGACCGGATCGCGATGGTCAACGGCGTCGTCTCGGTGGTGCCGCTGGTCGAGGGCCAGGCGCTGGCGAGCGGCACCGAGACCTCGAGCGGGGTGATCGTCCGCGGTGTCCGCGACGAGGACCTGCCCAAGGTCCGCGGGGTCGCCAACAATATCCGGCTCGGGACGCTCGAGAACTTCTCCGAGGCCGACGGCGTGGCCATCGGCACCCGGCTCGCCGCGGCGCTCGGCCTCACCATCGGCAACAACATCACCATCGTCTCGCCGCGGGGCAACGTGACCCCGATGGGCGTGACCCCGCGCATCAAGGCCTATCCGGTGGTGGCGATCTTCGAGATCGGCATGTCGGAATACGATTCGAGCTTCGTGTTCATGCCGTTCGCCGAGGCGCAGGCCTATTTCAACCTCGACGACGAGGCGAGCGCGATCGAGATCTACCTGGCCAATCCGGACGACGTCGACGTGCTCCGCGTGCCGATCGAACAGGCCGCCGAGCGCCAGATCATGCTCACCGACTGGCAGCAGCGGAACATGACGTTCTTCTCCGCCCTCCAGGTCGAGCGGAACGTGATGTTCGTCATCCTCAGCCTGATCATCCTGATCGCCGCGCTCAACATCATCTCCGGCCTGACGATGCTGGTGAAGGAGAAAGGACACGCCATCGCGATCCTGCGCACGATGGGGGCGACGCGCGGCGCGATCATGCGCATCTTCTTCATCATCGGTTCGTCGATCGGCACCATCGGCACGCTCGCCGGCTTCCTGCTCGGCGTGGTGATCTCGCTCAACATCGAGACCATCCGGGGCTGGATCGCGAGCCTGACGACGACCGACGTCTTCTCGCCCGAGCTCTACTTCCTCAGCCAGCTTCCGGCCGACATGGACGCCCGCGAGACGATCTCGGTGATCGTCATGGCGCTGGCCCTGTCGTTCCTTGCCACCATCTATCCTGCCTGGCGCGCCGCAAGGCTCGATCCGGTCGTGGCGCTCCGCTACGAATGAGCGCGGGCCCGCACGGAGAGCCGCCGCAAAGGACGGCGCCGATCCTCGAACTGGTGGAGGTCGAGCGCCACTATACCGATGCCGCGGGCTCGCTGACCGTGCTCGACGGGGCCGACCTCACGGTCTATCCCGGCGAGCTGGTCGCGCTCGCGGCGCCCTCGGGGGCGGGCAAGTCGACGCTTCTCCATATCGCCGGACTGCTCGAGCGGCCGGACGGCGGCGACGTCGTCATCGGCGGACGTTCCGCCGGCGCCCTGAACGACGCCGAGCGGACCGCGATCCGCCGGACCCGGATCGGCTTCGTCTACCAGTTCCATCATCTCCTCGGCGAGTTCAGCGCGCTCGAGAACGTGGTCATCCCGCAGCTCATCCGCGGCCTCACCCGCAAGGTCGCCGAGCAGCGCGCGCTCCAACTCCTCTCCTACATGCGCGTCAAGCACCGGGCGACGCATCGCCCGGCGGAGCTTTCGGGCGGCGAGCAGCAGCGGGTCGCGATCGCCCGCGCCGTCGCCAATGCGCCGCGGCTGTTGCTCGCCGACGAGCCCACGGGCAATCTGGACCCGACCACGGCGGGCTACGTGTTCGAGGCATTGGCGAAGCTGGTGCGCGCGTCCAAGGTGGCGGCGCTGATCGCCACCCACAATCACGAGCTCGCCGCGCGCATGGATCGGCGGATCACGCTCCGCGACGGCAAAGTGGTGGAGGACTGACAGGAGGCGCAAGGGACCATGGACTTCCGCCTGGCCGTCCCGTTCCTGGCCGCGGCGCTCGCGGTCTGCGCCGGCAGGGCCGCTCTGGCGGGCGAGACCAAGGACGATGCGCTGGTCGAGGCGAAGCCGGAGCTCACCCGCGTGACCATCTGCGCGCTGATCGACCAGGCTGCCGCCAGCCACGACCTGCCGGTCGAGTTCTTCACCCGACTGATCTGGCAGGAAAGCCGCTTCAGGCAGGATGCGGTGAGCCCGAAGGGCGCGCAGGGCATAGCCCAGTTCATGCCGGGCACTGCGGCCCTCCGCAATCTCGCCGACCCGTTCGATGCGGCCGAGGCGATCGGCGCTTCCGCGCACTACCTTCGCGACCTGACGGATCGTTTCGGCAATCTCGGGCTCGCCGCCGCGGCCTACAATGCCGGCGAGCGGAGGGTGACGGAATGGCGCGCCGGAACCGGCGGGCTGCCTTACGAGACGCGCGACTACGTCGTCTCGATCACGGGTCGGACCGCCGAGGACTGGAACATGCCGGGCGCGGTCTGGAAGGCGCCGGAGGGGCCGCTCCCTCCCGACGAGCGGCCGCCCGGCTCCTGCCTCGGCGTGGTGGCGCTGATCGGCCGGCCCGGCGCCGGGATGGACGTGGTCGCCA
>JBIQKL010000141.1:0-1473 GCA_044506555.1 Hyphomicrobiales bacterium
GCCGGGATGAAGGCGGAATCGCCGGGGCCGAGGATGCGCTTCTCGCGGTCGACCCACTGTTCGACCTTGCCGGCGATGCAGAGGATCACCTCCTCCTGGTCGGGATGCTTGTGGAAATTGTGCCCCTTGCCGGGGAGGAGCGTCACGTCGATGACGGTGAGCTTGCCGGCGCCGGTCGAGGGCGGGTTGCACAGCCAGCGGAGCCGGCCCCAGTCGAGGATCTCGGGCTCGGTCTCGGCGGCGATCGTGAATGCACGCGGCATGGTGTTCTCCTCCCAGAATTGCCCGCCCGTCCCGGCGGTTCAGAAAGTGATCGCCTTGAAGGTCCGCGTCTGCTCGATCAGCGCGCCCTCGGCCGGCAGGCGCTCCATGCTCGAGGCGCCGTAGAAGCCGTGGCAGGTGCGGCATTCGCGGAGGATGTACGCCGCGTCGTCCGGCATCGCGATCGGACCCCCGTGGCAGAGGACGATGACGTCGGGGCGCACCTTGAGCGCGGCATCGGCGATGGCGTCGATCGCCGGCACGCAGTCGGCGAGGCTCATCGCGCTGGTCGCGCCGATCGCGCCGCCGGTGGTGACCCCCATGTGGGCGACGACGATGTCGGCCCCGGCCTCGGTCATCGCCCGGGCCTCGTCGGGGTTGAAGACGTAGGGCGTGGTGAGCAGGTCGAGCTCGTGGGCAGCGCGGATCATGTCGACCTCGAGCCGGTAGCCCATGCCGGTCTCCTCGAAGGAGACCCGCATCCGCCCGTCGAACAGGCCGATGGTCGGAAAATTCTGGACGCCGGAGAAGCCCATGTCCTTCAGCGAGCGGAGGAACTGCGGCATCAGGACGAACGGGTCGGTGCCGTTGACGCCGGCGAGCACCGGCGTCCGCTTCACCACCGGCAGCACCTCGCGCGCCATCTCGACGACGATCTCGTTGGCGTTGCCATAGGCGAGCAGGCCCGCCGCCGAGCCGCGGCCGGCCATCCGGTAGCGCCCCGAATTGTAGATGACGATCAGGTCGATGCCGCCCGCCTCCTCGCACTTGGCGGAGAGGCCGGTGCCGGCACCGCCGCCGACGATCGGCACGCGGCGGGCGACCATGTCGCGGAAGCGTTCGAGGATGTCGCGGCGCGGAACGGCGTTCATGCCGGCGCCCTCCGCCCGAGCACGAGACTACCCGTACGTCCGGATGACGCCATCGCCGCGGTTCCTCCCTTGTCACCGGCGGGAGGCATGTCGCGGCCGCCGCGCCAGGCTGCATCTCTTTTGTGCATGTCGCAGCGCAACAACGAGATTCCGAAAAGGGGACGTGCGCGGCGATTGAAATGTCAGTGAGACGCAGGTATCGTATTGATATGGCCGTCTCACGTCAAGCCGACAGCAGGAAGCGCGCCGCCGAGACGGGGCCGCGGGCGCGCATGAAGAAGGTGATGCTCGACACCGCCATGGACCTGATGGAGCGCGGCGTCATTCCTTCGGTGAGCGA
>JBIQKL010000141.1:1573-7649 GCA_044506555.1 Hyphomicrobiales bacterium
TGGGCGCGGCAGCAGGCGGGCGCCCTCGGCGAGGAGCAGCCGATCGTCCGCGGGCACCGGAAGGCACTGCTGGCGGAGGCGCTCCAGCCGCTCGAGGGCGAGCTCTCGCGCCCGGCATTTGACAGATTGGCGCAATCCTTGTCACTGATATTCGGTACCGAGGCACTGGTCGTCCTCAAGGACATCTGGGGCCTCGACGGCGACGAGGCACGACGCGTTGCCGTCTGGGCAGGGCACGCACTGGTGCGGGCCGCGATAGCGGACAACGCGAATGCGAAGGCGGCGCATCCGGCGCGGGCGCGCCGGAACGTGACGGCAAAGCCGCGAGGGAGGGGTTCGAAGACACTCAACTAGAAAAGCACTGCCGGGCCGTCATCCCACATAAATCAATAATTTGACGTGCTTAGAAGGGAGAGAACGCATGCTGAGGAAACACCTTTTCGGACTCATGGCCGGAACGGGCGTGATGCTCGCCGCCGGCGCTGCTTCCGCCCAGGAACTCACCATCTTCTGGGCCGAATGGGATCCGTCGAACTACCTGCAGGAACTGGTCAACGAATACACCGCCGAGAGCGGCGTCTCGGTCACGGTGGAGACCACCCCCTGGGCCGACTTCCAGACCAAGGCCTTCGCCGAGTTCAACGCCAAGGGCGACGCCTACGACCTCGTCGTCGGCGACTCGCAGTGGCTCGGCGCGGGCTCGCAGGGCGGCCACTACATGGACCTGACCGACTGGTTCGTCGAGCACGGCGTCGACAAGAGCATGGCCCCGGCCACCGTCGCGTCCTACGCCGAGTATCCGGCCGGCAGCAAGAAATACTGGGCGGTCCCGACCGAGGGCGACGCCACCGGCTGGGCCTACCGCACGGACTGGTTCGAGGACCCCGCCGAGATGGAGGCGTTCAAGGCCAAGTACGGCTACGACCTCGCCGCGCCCAAGACCTGGGCGGAGATGCGCGACATCGCCGAGTTCTTCCACCGCCCGGACGAGAAGCGCTACGGCATCGCCATCTACACCGACAACTCCTATGACGCGCTCGTCATGGGCTTCGAGAACGCCCTGTTCAGCTACGGCGGCGAGCTCGGCAACTACGAGACCTACGAGGTCGAGGGCATCATCAACTCGCCGGAGGCGGTGGCCGCGCTCGAAATGTATCGAGAGCTGTACCAGTTCACCCCGCCGAACTGGGGCAAGACGTTCTTCCTCGAGGACAACCAGGCGATCACCGAGGGCCTGGCGGCGATGAGCATGAACTACTTCGCCTTCTTCCCCGCGCTCGCCAACGAGGCGCAGAACCCCAATGCCGCGAACACCGGCTACTTCGCCAATCCGGCCGGTCCCGGCGGCGCGCAGTTCGCCGCCCTCGGCGGGCAGGGCATGTCGGTGATCAACTACTCGCAGAACAAGGAGGAGGCCCTCAAGTTCCTCGAGTGGTTCATCCAGCCGGAGGTGCAGAAGCGCTGGGCCGAGCTCGGCGGCTACACCACCAACGCCGAGGTGCTCGAGTCCAAGGAGTTCCGCGAAGCGACGCCCTACAACGAGGCCTTCTACCAGTCGATGTTCATGGTGAAGGACTTCTGGGCGGTGCCGGAATATGCCGAGCTCCTGATCCAGATCAACAACCGCCTCTATCCCTACGTCGTCGGCGGCGAAGGGACGGCCAAGGAAGCCCTCGACGGCCTCGCGGCCGACTGGACCGAGACGTTCAAGAAGTACGGGCGTCTCTGAGCCCAAGGGCATGATGCGCGCCGGGGGAGGTCCGTCCTCCCCCGGCCGCGTCCCCGGCGCAGGCATCTTCGAATCGATTCCGTTAGGACGGGAGCGAAGCCTTGGCGGTCATGGCGCAACTGGGTTCGGATACCCGAGCTGCGAAGCGCGGATGGAGCGACCTCACCATCCGCAACGTCTTCATCATCCCGACGATCCTGTTCCTGATCGTCTTCAACATCTTCCCGCTGGCGTACTCGCTCGGCTATTCGTTCACCGACTTCCGCGCCTCGATGAACGAGCCGGCATCCTTCGTCGGCCTCGCCAACTACCGCGAGTTGCTCAACGATCCGCGGATCTGGAACAACTTCATCGTCACCGCCAAGTACGTCATCGTCTCGGTGGCCGGGCAGATGATCGTCGGCTTCGGGCTGGCGCTCCTGCTCAACCGGTCGATCCCCTACAAGGGCCTGATCACCACGCTGCTGCTCCTGCCGATGATGATGTCGATGGCGGTGGTGGGGCTGTTCTGGAAGCTGATCTACGACCCTTCCTGGGGACCGCTCAACTACGTGCTCGGCCTCGGCGACTTCGCCTGGCTTTCGGACCCCAATGCCGCGCTCTTTGCCGTTGCCCTCACCGACATCTGGATGTGGGCGCCGTTCGTGATGCTGCTGTCGCTCGCCGGTCTCTCGGCGGTGCCGCAGCATCTCTACGAGGCGGCGGCCATCGACCGCGCCGGCACCTGGTACACCTTCACCCGGATCACCCTGCCGCTGGTGATGCCGATCCTGCTCATCGCCCTGATCTTCAGGACGATGGAGGCGTTCAAGACCTTCGACCTGCCGTTCATCATGAGCGGCCAGCCGACGACGGAAGTGGTCTCGATCCGGCTCTACAAGATGGCGTTCCAGGAGTGGCAGACCGGGCTCTCCTGCGCGCTCGCCTACATCGTGCTGATCGTGGTGCTGGCGATCACCAACATCTACGTCAAGTACCTCAACAAGGTGAAGGAGCGCTGACGTGGCCCTCGTCCGCACCGCCGGCCAGAGGACGATGAACCGCGTCGCGATCGCGGTCGTCCTCGTCGCCACCATCGTCTTCCTCGCACCGATCTACTGGATCGCATCGACCGCGTTCAAGCCGCGCAACCTCGCCACCAGCGTGCCGCCCACGGTGTTCTTCCAGCCCGAGATCACGCCGTTCATCAAGCTGTTCACCAAGCGTGTCCGCCTCACCAAGCCGGTCGAGCCTGAGGTCTATGCGGCGGCGCCGTGGTGGGAGCAGCGCATCTTCGACGGCGGCGAGCGCGTGCTCCGGGTCGGCGACAGCGTCCAGCTGTCGCAATATCCCGACCGCTTCATGAACAGCCTGATCATCGCGATCTCGAGCACCATCCTCGCGGTCTCGATGGGGACGATCACCGCCTACGGATTCTCGCGCTTCCGAATGCCGGGGGAAGGCGACCTGCTCTTCTTCATATTGTCGACGCGCATGCTGCCGCCGATCGTGGTGGCGATCCCGATGTTCCTGATGTACCGGGCGGTCGGGCTGACCGACACGCATCTCGGCCTGATCCTCCTGTACACCGCGTTCAATCTCTCCTTCTCCGTGTGGCTGATGAAGGGCTTCATGGACGAGATCCCCAAGGAATACGAGGAGGCGGCGCTGGTCGACGGCTACACGCGCCTCCAGGCATTCTTCAAGATCGTGCTGCCCGAGGCGGCGACCGGCATCGCCGCGACCGCCGTGTTCTGCTTCATCACCGCCTGGAACGAATACGTGTTCGCGCTCATCCTCACCAACCGCCGGGCCCAGACCGCGCCGCCTTTCATCCCCTCGCAGGTCGGCTCCGGCCTGACCGACTGGACGGTGATCGCGGCCGGCACGTTCCTGTTCCTCCTGCCGGTGGCGATCTTCACCTTCGCGCTCCGCGGCCACCTGCTCCGCGGCGTCACCTTCGGCGCGATCAGGAAATGACGCCATGACCTTCAAAGAGATGAGCGTCCGCATCTTCGAGCCGATGTCGCAGTGGATCATGGTGCTGGGCATCGTGGCGCTGCTCCAGCCCTGGAGCCATGGGCTCCACAGCTACGGCGTCACAATCATCCTCGTCGGGCTGGTCGGCTTCATCGTCTTCTCCCACATCAAGCCGCCGCAGGCGGCCGAGAAAGAGTGAGCGTCGGACCGTGGCCGAGATCGCGCTTGAGAATGTCGAAAAATACTTCGGCGAGGTCCACGTCATCCGGAAGCTCAACCTGACCATCGCCCACAAGGAGTTCGTCGTCCTGCTCGGACCGTCGGGCTGCGGCAAGACGACGACGCTCCGCGCCATCGCCGGCCTCGAGGACATCAACCGCGGCGATATCCGGATCGACGGCAAGCCGGTCCAGGACCTGACGGCTTCGGACCGCGACATCGCCTTCGTCTTCCAGCTCTTCGCGCTCTATCCCCACCTCACCGCCTTCGACAACATCGCCTTCCCGCTCCGCGCCACGCGGGCAAGCAAGGCGGAGGTCAACCAGAAGGTCGGCGAGGCCGCGCGGGCGCTGCAGATCGAGCATCTGCTCAAGAGCCGCCCGTCGGCGCTCTCGGGCGGCGACATGCAGCGCGTCGCGATCGGCCGGGCGCTGGTGCGGCGCCCGAAGGCGATGCTGATGGACGAGCCGATCGGCGCGCTCGACGCCAAGCTCCGCGAGGAGATGCGCACCGAACTGAAGCGCCTGCACATCGAGAACGATTCGACCACCGTCTACGTCACCCACGACCAGGTCGAGGCGATGGCGCTGGCCGACCGCATCGCGGTGATGAACGAGGGCATCCTCCAGCAGGTCGGCACGCCGACCGAGGTCTATGCGCGCCCCGCCAATCTGTTCGTGGCGCAGTTCATCGGCAGCCCGGTGATGAACGTCCTGCCGGTCAAGGTGCGCGCCGGCGGCGAGGGCGCCGAGGTGACGGTCGGCGACGGAGACGCGGTGTTCGGCTTTCCCGGGGCGCTCACCGAGCGGCTCGGTGCGGCCGGGGCGCATGGCGAGCTCAGCCTCGGCATCCGCCCCGAGGGCGTGTTGACCGCCCGCGAGGCGGCGCCCGGCCACATCCCGGTCGAGGCCCATATCATCGAGCCGCTCGGCGCCTACGACATCGTCGACCTCAAGCTCGGCAACAGCTTCCTCCGCGCCCGGACGGCGAGCGGCTTCGTCGGGCGGGCCGGCGACACGGTATGGGCGCGCATCGATCCGGCCCAGGCCCATTTCTTCGACGTCGCCAGCGGCGCATCGCTCAACATCAGGCTCGGATAGGGACATGGCGCGCATCACCCTCGACAAGGTCACCAAGACCTTCGCCGCCCATACCGCGCTCCGGGACCTGTCGCTCGACGTCGCCGACGGCGAGTTCTTCGTCCTGCTCGGGCCGACCGGCGCCGGCAAGACCACCGCGCTCCGTCTGATCGCCGGGCTCGACAAGCCGACCTCGGGCCGGGTCTGCGTCAACGGCGAGGATATGGTCGATTGGACCGCTGCGCAGCGCGACATCGCGCTGGTCTTCCAGTACTACTCGCTCTATCCGCGCTACACGGTGCGCCAGAACCTCGCGTTCCCGCTCCGCTCGCGGGTCAGGAACTATACCCAGAGCGAGATCGACACCCGCATCGCCACCGCGGCGAGGACGCTCCGCATCGAGCATCTGCTCGACCGCAAGACCGACCGCCTTTCCGGCGGCGAGATGCAACGCGTCGCGATCGGCCGCGCGATCGTCCGCGAGCCGCGCGCCTTCCTCATGGACGAGCCGCTCTCCAACCTCGACGCCAAGCTCCGCGAGTCGCTCCGCTCGGAGATCAAGGATCTTCAGATGAAGCTCCGGGCGACCTTCCTGTTCGTCACCCACGACCAGATCGAGGCGATGTCGATGGGGGACAAGGTGGGCG
The DNA here is from genome assembly GCA_044506555.1 of Hyphomicrobiales bacterium. GTDB lineage: Bacteria > Pseudomonadota > Alphaproteobacteria > Rhizobiales > Kaistiaceae > Bauldia. The sequence goes on from JBIQKL010000141.1 coordinate 7,207, forward strand.
TGCTCAACGACGGCCGGATCGCGCAGGTCGGCGCGCCGCACGAGATCTACAACCGGCCGCGCGACATCTTCGTCGCGAGCTTCGTCGGCTCGCCGGCGATGAACCTGGTCAAGGCCGAGCTCCGCGACGGCAGGCTCACCGCGCTCTCCGGCAAGCTGACGGTCGCCCTGCCGGGAGCCCTCGCGGCGAAGGCGACCGGCACGGAGCAGGTGACCGCCGGCATCCGCGCCGAGGACATCACGATCGGGGCCGATGGCGCCGCCGAGGCCAAGGTCCACGACATCGAGAACCACGGCGTCGAGCTGATCGTGACGCTCCGCGTCGAGGGTCATCTCCTCAAGGTCACGACGCCGGCGACGCTCAAGCTCGCGGTGGAGGACAATGTCCGCTTCTCCTGGAACCCGGACAAGGTCCACGTCTTCGGCGCCGACGGAGTCAGCCTG
>JBIQKL010000018.1:0-21303 GCA_044506555.1 Hyphomicrobiales bacterium
TGGCGGTGCGGCCTCTTCCGGAGTCGGAGGCGGTGCTGCCTCGGGAGCAGGCGGAGCCGGCGGGGACTCCTCCGCGGCCGGTGCCGGCGGCGGTTCCTCACCCGCGGCAGGCGGAGCCGGAGGCTCCTCGCCCGCGGCAGGCGGTGGCGGTGCTGCCTCTTCCGGAGTCGAAGGCGGTGCTGCCTCATCGGGAGCCGGCGGGGGTTCCTCCCCCGCTGCGGGCGGCGGCGGTGGTTCCTCAGCCGTTGCAGGCGGAGCCGGAGGCTCTTCGCCCGCGGCAGGCGGCGCCGGCGGCTCTTCCCCCGCGGCAGGCGGAGGCGGAGGCTCTTCGCCGGCTGCTGGCGGAGCCGGGGGCTCCTCGCCGGCCGGCGGCGGGGCGGCCTGTTCGTCGGTGGGCGCGGCCGGCTGCTCGTCAGGCGTCGGCTGCTCGTCCGCGGCCTCCTCCGGTGCGAGCGGCGGGGCCTCGGTCGGCGGCGCCGCCGCCTCGGCCGGGGGCGGCGTCTCGGCGAGTTGATCCTCGGTGGTCGGCTCATCGCCGGCCTGGCCCGCCGTCTGGCTCTGCTCGGCCGCCACCTCGGCAGGGAGCACGGCCGGCGGCGTCTCGACCGCCGGCGCCTCGGCCACCGGCGGCTGGTAGATGCGCACCACCTCGTCCGCCACCTGCGCTTCGCCGCGCGGCCGGTCGGACTGCTCCTGGTTGGTGATCACCACCTCGCGCGGGACGACGCGCTGCTGCGTCTGCTGCTCGATGTACTCGACGTTGACGACGTTGTTGACGACAACGTTGTTGATCACGGTGGAATTGCCGATCGGCCGGGCCCGGTCGAGCCAGTCGCGGCGGCCGCGATCGTCGTCGCGAATGACGACCTCGACGAGGTTCGGGCGCAGGAAGTCCCGCGACGGCACCACCTGCCAGTAGTAGCTGGGGATCTGGCCGAAATCGTCGCCGAGGCGGAAATCCGGTCCGGCCTCCGGCGGCAGCGGCGCCCAGGCGAGATGATCCTCCGAGCCACGCCACGCCACCCAGGCCGGGGCCCATTGCGTTCCGGGCTGCCACACCCAGCCGAGCCGGTTCGAATAGGCCCAGCGCCCGTAGTGATACGTCGCCCAGCCGAACGGCTCGTTCGACACCCAGGTCCACCCGTAGCGCCGCGTGTATTCCCAGCGGCCGTCGGTGTAGGGGCGCCACCCCCGCTCGACCTGGGGCATCCAGACGTAGCGTCCTTCCAGCGACACCCAGCGCCCATAGGGCGACAGCTCGCGGTAGAAGACACCGGTATCGATCGACGGCGAGCGCGGCGGCGCGACCCACGCCGCGCGCTGCGCGTAGAAATTGCGATCGGCGTAGTGGGCCGCCCAATAGCGTTCCAGATTGAACGCATAGCGGGGCAGAGTGGTCGATTCGGCATAATCGTCGACCTCGACCCAGGCCTGGAGGCGATAGTCGTAGAGACGCAGGTAGCTCGCGCTCATCCAGCCGCGGACGTCGCCGACCGCGCCCTCGCACCAGGAGAGATCCTCGAGGCAGCCGTTGATCCGGAGCTGGCTCCGGGCCGGGATGACGCCGAGCGAAGGATATCGGGTCGCGGGCCCGGCGCGCTGGTTGAGATTGGCCGTCACATAGGCATAGGCCGCCTGCTGCTGTTGCGCGGCGGCGTCGGCGACGCCGAGCGTCGCCGCGCCGGTTCCGGACATCAGGAACGCGACGAGCGCGGCGAGGGGTCGGCGGCGTGCGGTCATGCGGGAATCCTTCTTCCAACAGCCGCCGCCCCGCTTGCCAGGGGCGGCGGGCTGCCGGATCAACCCCGAAAGCCCGGTTGGGTTCCCGCCTTAATCCTGCCGCATGCCCTCAGAGCCCGGCGACCAAGCGCTGAAGCGCGCGCATGCCCGGATCGTCCATGCCGACCGACTTCTCGGCGAACATCCGGGCGCGGCCGAGCCGGTTCGGCTTGTCGCGGAACGCAGTGAGCGCGCCATTGGCAGCGGCGACGGCGGCCGCGCGCATCGCCGCCGGGTCGTCCATGCCGTCGATCGCCTTCGCCACCGCGTCGAGCACGTCGAGAACGCTCTTGTCGCCGAGCGAGCCCTTGCCGCGCTCCATCATCGCGTCGCGGGCCGCCGCGATCAGCGCCGGCACCTCGGACCACGGCACGTCGGTGCGGCCCTTGGTCTTCTTCGCCGCCGCCATCAGCGCGGTCGCGGTCAGCGTGCCGTAGGAGGAGGACGAGACGCGCTGGAACGCCTTCGACGCCGCGAGGAACGCCATGCCGACATCGTCGGGCAGCGTCTCGTTCGCGACTTCCCTCCAGCCGGTCGCGACGGTGATGCCGAGGTCGCCGTCGCCGAGCTGGCCGTCGAGCCCGTTGAGCTCGTCCTGAGCGGCCTCGCCCGCGGCCGCGAGCCGGGTTGCCGCCGTGCGGAGATCGTCGGTGGTGATGCCCATGGTGCCGATCCTCAGCTCACCGTCCAGAAGGCGCAGTGGCAGGGCGCCTTGAGCAGCCGTTCCAGCTCCGCGTCGAGGCGGCAGAGCGTGATCGTCGCGCCGGTCATCTCCATCGAGGTGGCATAGCGGCCGACCAGCGGCATGACGATCTCGATGCCGGCGTCGGCGAGCCGCGCCCGGGCGCGGCGGAACATGATGTAGAGCTCCTCCGGCGGGGTGGCGCCGAGCGAGTTGACCAGGATCGAGACCGACTCGCCCCTGCCCACCGGCATGTCGGCAAGGAGACGGTCGATCATCTCGTCGGTGATCGCGTCGGCCGGACGGAGCTTGTCGCGCCAGATGCCGGGCTCGCCGTGGATGCCCATACCCATCTCCATCTCGTCCTCGCCGATCTGGAACGTGGGCTTGCCGGCCTGCGGCACGGTGCAGGGCGTCAGCGCCATGCCGATCGAGCGGCAGGCATCGGCGGCCTTCTGTGCGGTCTGGGTGACGGCGTCGACGTCGGCCATCTCCTCCGCCTTCGCCCCGGCGATCTTGAAGGCGTAGACCATGCCGGCGACGCCGCGGCGCTTCTTCGCCTCCTCCGGCGGGGCCGAAGCGACATCGTCGGTCAGGAGCACCGTGGTCGAGCGGATGTCGTCCTCGAGGTCGACGGTCTCGCCCGCCATGTCGAAGTTCATCACGTCGCCGCCGTAGTTGCCGTAGAGGCGGAGCACGCCGGCGCCGCCGCTCGCGGCCCGCATCGAATCGGCCATCTGCTCGGCCGAGGGCGAGGCGAAGACATTGCCGATGGCGCAGGCGTCGAGCAAGCCCTTGCCGACATAGCCGGTGAAGACCGGAAGGTGGCCGGAGCCGCCGCCGCTCACGATGCCGACCTTGCCGGGCGTCGCGCCGCCGGCGCGGGCGATCACCCGCGGATGCGGCCGGGCATAGACCTCCGGGTGCGCCACGACCAGGCCGTCCAGCATCTCGTCCACGTAGTGCGCGGCGTCGTTGAGAATCTTCTTCACCGATCCCTCCTTCACGGAACGTCTCTCGGCTACGGCATGGGGCTTGTCCTTTGCCGTCGTCAAGGCCATTGGCTTCGGACGGCGGCAAAACCCACCGATGAGGGACGGATCCCGGCGATTCCGGCGGAGAAGACGCCACGAACGCGGCGGCGGAGCCCGACGTCGGCAAGACCCACGTCACGTTGACGACGTCGCTCGACGGCGGGCTCGACGCGGGCTCAGCTCACCAGTGGCCTGCCGGCCGTACCGACGAACTCGCGCGGCACGATCTCCTTGCCGATCGGCCACAGCGCGATGCCGGCGAGCTTGAGGTGGGCCCAGGCGAACGGCAGGCCGATGATGGTGATGGCGAGGCCCACGGCGGTGATCAGATGGCCGAGCGCCAGCCACCAGCCGGCGAGCACCAGCCAGACGATGTTGCCCAGCGTGCCGAACCCGCCGGTGCCGATGTCGTGCTCGCCGCGGAAGGCGGCACGGTCGACCGCGGTGAAGCCGAACGGCAGGAAGGCATAGCGGGCCATGGTGAAGGCCGCGCGTGCCCACGGGATGCCGATGATGGTGATCACCATGATCAGCGCCGCGAACAGCCAGCCGACGGCCATCCACAGGCCGCCGAACACGATCCAGAGGACGTTGAGGAGAAGGTTCATCGGCCGCGGGTCTCCGGCGGCACCATGCCGCGCCGACCGATGATATGGCGACGCGGGCCCGGCTGCACCAGAATCGACGCTCTTGCGCGCCCGCCTCAGGCCGGCGGACCGATGGCGGCGAGGATGTTGCGGATCACCGGGAACAGCCGGTCCATCTCCGCTTCCGGCACGCCGGCATAGCCCATCATCAGCCCGGGCTGGCGGGGCTCGTGGTGGTGATAAAGCGAAAGCGGCGCGAGGTTGACGCCGGAGGCGGCGGCGGCGGCGACCACGGCGTTGTCGTCGATCGGCATGCGGAACGGGGCGGCGATCTGGATGCCGGTGCGTCCGTCGATCGGATCGAGCCAGCGGTCGAGCATGGCGTGCATCAGCTGGAGGAAGTGGTCGCGGCGACGGCCGTAGAGGCGGCGCATGCGATTGAGATGGAGGAAGAACGACCCCTCCTCGATGAAGTCCGCCAGCGTCGCCTGCAGCACCATCGGCGCGAACTGGCCGGTGACGCTGATCGCCGGCTTGATGCGCTCGGCGAGGTCGCCCGGCAGCACGATGAAGCCGAGCCGCATCGCCGGGAACAGGGTCTTCGAGAAGGTGCCGACGTAGATGACGCGGCATTCGTCGTCGAGACCCTGCATCGCCGGAAGCGGCTTGCCGCGAAACGTGTATTCGCCGTCGAAGTCGTCCTCGATCACCCAGGCATTCGCCGCCCGCGCGGTATCGAGGATCGTCAACCGCTGCTCGAGCGGCATGGTGACGCCGAGCGGATGCTGGCAGGAGGGCGTCAGGTAGATGAGCCGCGGCGCCGGATCGGCGAGCGGCGGCACCCGCCAGCCGCCGCGGCCGACCGGCAGCGCCGCCAGCCGGGCCCCGGCGGCGAGGAACGCGCCGCGAGCACCGGGATAGCCCGGCTCCTCCATCCACACCGTGTCGCCTTCGGCGAGCAGCACGCGGGCGAGCAGATCGAGCGCCGCCTGGCCGCCGGTGGTGACGACGATCTGGCCGGGCTCGCAGCGCACGCGGCGCATGGTGGTGAGGAACCCGGCGATCACCTGCCGGAGCCCGGGATAGCCCGACATGTAGTGGTAGCCGAACAGGTCCTCGCCGCCATAGCGGGCATGCCGGGCGAGCAGGCGGCTCCAGGTCTTGAACGGGAACTCGGCGAGCTCCGGCGTGCCGGGATGGAAAGCGGTCCGGCGCGGCATGGTGCGGACCCGCGGCTGCGCCGCCATCAGCTCGCCGCGCGGCGACAGCGACCGCGTCAGGGTAGGCGCAGGCGCATCCTTCGGCCGCGCCCCGCCGACCCGCGCCACCTGGATCCCGGATCCGCGGCGGCTCTCTAGCAGGCCCTCGGCGGCGAGCTGGTCGAGGGCGGTGATGACCGTGTTCCGCGAGATGGCGAGCTCGCCGGCGAAGGTGCGGATCGAGGGCAGCCGGCTCTCCGCGGCGATCGCGCCGCCCAGGATCAGGTCGCGCAACTGGTCGCAGAGCTGGCGGTGCAGCGGTGCCGCGTCGTCCGTACGAAGCGTCACGAGGTCCAGCGGATAGCTGAGCTGGCGATTCAAACTGTACCCAACCGAATCTGAGGAAATGGCCCTGTCGGCAGGGCCAACGTTAGCCCTAGCCTGCACGGAGGGAAAGCGCTGGGCTCGGGGAGGCGGACATTGACGGAGAACGCGATGCGCTTTGCCGTCGTCCGGGCGGCACACCGGAACCGTGCGGCGGCGGCGATCGAACGCGTGAAGGCATGGTCCGCATGAGCGTCCGCATCGGCATCAATCCGATCACCTGGACCAATGACGACGTGCCGGAACTCGGCGGCGACACCCCGCTCGAGACGTGCCTCGCCGAGACGCGCGCGGCCGGTTATGCCGGCACCGAGCTCGGCGGCAAGTTCCCGCGCGACAGCGCCGTCCTCGGGCCGATCCTCGCCGACCACGGCCTGCAACTCGTCGGCGGCTGGTGGGACGGTCGCATCCTCGAGCGCGAGGTAGACGATGAGTTCGACGCGCTGCTGCCACATCTCACGCTCCACCGCGATCTCGGCGGCAGCCACGTGGTCTATGCCGACACCTCGCGCGGCCGCCACGGCAGGATCTGGGAACCGATCTCGCGGCGCCCGACGCTGATGGACGACGAGTGGGACGCCTACGGGAAGAAGGTCACCGTGCTCGCGGAGAAGATGGCCGCGTTCGGCGTGCCGATGGCGTTCCACCATCACATGGGGACGATCGTCGAGACCGACGCCGAGGTCGACCGGCTGATGGCGCATACCGGCCCGGCGGTCGGCCTTCTCTACGACACCGGCCACAGCGCCTTCTCGGGCGGCGACCCGGTGGCGCTGGCGAAGCGTCACGCGAAGCGCGTCGTCCACGTCCACTGCAAGGACACGCGGCCCGAGATCCTCGCCGGCGCGCGTCGCGACGACATGAGCTTCATGCAGGCGGTGATGGACGGCATCTTCACCGTCCCCGGCGACGGCAGCGTCGACTACGCGACGATCCTGCGCACCCTCCACGAGGCCGGCTACCGGGGCTGGCTCGTGGTCGAGGCCGAGCAGGACCCGCGGAAAGCCCACCCGCTCACCTATGCCACCCTCGGCTACCGCAACCTCCGGGCGCTCGCCGAGGGCGCCGGGTTCACCGTCGAGGACCGGGAGGGCGCGCCGTCTTGAGCGGCTCCCGGCGGAACGACTTCGAGCAACCGGGAGCCATCGCTCCAACCAGAGGGAGAACGGCAATGACAGTGCGCGTTACTGGTGCCCGTTGGGTCAAGTTTCTCACCGCCGCCGGGATGGTCGCTAGCGCCGTCGCGGCGAGCAGCGTCGCAGAGGCGCAGGATGACGAGATCTCCATCTACTTCGTCGGCTGCGCCGCACCGACCGGCTTCCACGGCTATCTCGCCCGTGGCGCCACCGAGGCCGGCGAAAACCTCGGGGTGAACGTCACCTACATCTATCCCGACCAGCTCACGATCCCCAATCAGGTGCAGAAGATCGAGGAGGCGATCGCCGCCCAGGCCGACGGCATCGCCGTCTGCGTCTTCACCGAGGATGCCGCTTATGCCGACGTCGTCGCCCGCGCCAAGGAAGCCGGCATCGCGATCGGCAGCGCCGCGGCGCCGCCGCCGGGCACCGCCGTCCGCGACCCCGACGACATGTTCCTGTTCCGCACCGGATCGGACGAGGGCGCGGCCGGCAAGCTGACCGCCCAGCGGCTGATCGCCATGGGCGTCACCGGCCGCGTCGTCGTCGCCAACCAGCAGCCGGGCGACGCAAGCTGCCAGCTCCGCGCCACCTCTCAGATCGAGGCCCTCAAGGAAGCCGGCATCGAGGCGGAGTTCCTCGAGCTGACCATGGACCCCGGCCAGCAGGCGGAATCGCTCTTCAACTATCTCCGGCTCCATCCCGACACCGCGGCGGCGACCTCGACCTGCGACGTGATCGACGGCTTCCTCGCCGCCAAGGAGCAGAGCGGCCGCGACGACCTGATCGTCACCGGCTACGATATCGTCGCCCAGAGCCTCGCCGCGATCCGCGACGGGCGGCAGTCCTTCACCATCGACCAGCAGCAGTTCTGGCGCGGCTACATGCCGGTGGTGCTGCTGACCCACAACATCAAGTACGGCCTCCTGCAGGCCAACTACTTCCTCACCGGTCCGACCATCGTCGACAAGGACAACGTCGAGAAGGTCGCCGCGCTGGTGGAGAAGGGATACCGTTAGGAACAACGCGGGTCCCGGAGGGGCGCGCCGCGCTCCTCCGGGACCTCTTTCGACCAACGAGGCCGAGGAAAATGGCTGAGCGACTCGACCATGCCCCTGCCGCGTCGGCGCCGAGCCGTGGCGCCGCCTGGGGCGAGGCATTCCGGCGCTTCATGCTCCGGCCGGAGTCGACGGCACTGGCCGCCGTGATCATCCTGTTCGTGATCTTCACGATCCTTTCGCCGCAGCTGTTCCCGACCAAGCTGACCTTCATCTCGATCATGGCGGTGGCGGCCGAGCTCGGCATCGCCTCGATCGGCGTCACGCTCCTGATGATCGGCGGGCATTTCGACCTCTCGATCGGTGCCGTGCTCGGCCTCACCTCCTATGTCGTCGTGGTGCTGATGCGCGATTTCGGCCTGTCGCCGATCGTCGCGGCACCCGCGGCGGTGGTCGTCGGCGCCGGGCTCGGCTTCATCAACGGCGTCATCGTCGTCCGCTTCCGCATCCATTCCTTCGTGGTCACGCTCGGCACCATGCTGATCTGGCGCGGCGTGCTGATCACGCTGACCGGCGGCTTCCCGATGACGGTGGAGATCCCGCCGCTGTTCAGGGACGTGATGGCCGGACCGCTGATCTTCGGCTTCCGGATGTCGATGGTCTGGTTCATCGGCATCGGGCTCATCGGGACGTTCGTCCTCACCCGCACGCGATTCGGCAACTGGATCCAGGCCAGCGGCCAGAACCCGCAGGCCGCGCGGAATCTCGGCGTCCCGGTCGATCGCGTCACCATCATCCTGTTCATGATCGCCTCGGCGCTCGCCGCGGTCTCCGGCATCGTTCAGGTGGCCCGCTTCTCTTCGGTCGATGCCCTTCGCGGCGAGCAGATGGAGCTCCAGGCCGTGGCGGTGACGGTGATCGGCGGCACCTTGCTTTCCGGCGGCTACGGCAGCGTGATCGGCACCGTCCTCGGCGCGATCACGTTCGGCATGATCCAGGTCGGCCTCGTGCTCGCCGGCGCGCCCGGCCACTTCTTCCGCACCCTGACCGGACTGATCGTGGTGCTCGCCGTCATCCTCAATACCGACGTCGCCCGCCGCCTCGCACGCTCGCGCCCCCTCGCCGGCTTCCGGCGAAGCAGCGCCGCGGCCGACGCGGCAATCCTCGGCGAGGCGCAGCCAGGCCGCGACGGCGTCGAGCCGGGCGTGACCGTCCAGAGCGGCGAAGCCTACCGGGACGAGAAGAACCGATGAGCACCCAACCTCAACCGATCGCCAAGAAGATCATCCCGCCCGGCAGCGGGACCGAGGAGAGCGACCGTCCCCGCCGCGCGATCGAGCCGATCCCGCCCGGCGCGGTTCCGGTGATGGAGGCGATCGGCATCTCCAAGGGTTTCGGCGCCACCACCGCGCTGGTCGACGTCTCCCTCAAGGCCTATTCCGGGCGCATCCTGGCCCTGCTCGGCGACAACGGCGCCGGCAAGTCGACGCTGATCAAGATCCTCTCCGGCGTCTTTCCGCCCGATCGTGGCGAACTCCGTTTCAACGGCCAGCCGGTGCGCTTTTCCAACCCGGGCCAGGCGCGCTCGCGCGGCATCGCCACCGTGTTCCAGGACCTCGCGGTCTGCGAGCTCCTGTCGGTGACCCGGAACGTCGTCCTCGGCCGCGAACCGCAGAAGGGCGCCGGGCCCTTCAAGTGGCTCGACCTCCGCCGCGCCGACGAGATGGCGCGGTCGGCCCTCCATCGGCTCGGGGTGCGCTGGGAGCGCGGCCTCGACGAGCGCGGCATCAACATCTCCGGCGGCGAGCGCCAGTCGCTCGCCATCGCCCGGGCGATGTTCTTCGGCTCGTCGCTCCTGATCCTCGACGAGCCGACCTCGGCGCTCGCCGTCCGCCAGGCGGGACGGGTCCTCGACCACATCGCGCATGCCCGCGAGCAGGGACAGGCGGTGATCCTGATCACCCACAATTTCCGTCACGCTCTCTCGGTCGCCGACGACCTCACGGTCCTCGCCCAGGGGCGCGTGGCGGCACATTTCCGGCGCGACGAGATCGAGCTCGACGACCTCACCGACCTGGTGGCGCGGGTGGCATGACGACAGCGGAAGGGAGTACGGCGACGTGAGCAGCAACGGCAGCGCCAAGCGCGTGGTCATCCACGAGGACGACGTCGGCATGTCGCACGGCGCCAACACCGCGTTCGTCGAATTGTCGAGACTCGGCACCTGCAGCTCGGGCTCGGTCATGGTGCCCTGCCCGTGGTTCCCGGAAGCCGCGGCGATCGCCGTCGCCGATCCCACGCTCGACGTCGGCGTCCATCTCACCCTGACCTCGGAGCAGGTGCCGTACCGCTGGCGGCCGCTGACCGGGCCGCCGCCATCGGCCGGGCTCACCGACGACCAGGGCTATTTCTGGCCCGACGTGCCGCGGGCGCGGAAGGCGGCGCCGGAGGCGGTCGAGGCCGAGCTCCGGGCGCAGGTCGCGGTGGCGGTCGCCGCCGGCATCGACATCACCCATTTCGACGCGCACATGGGCACCGCCCAGATGCCGGAATTCGTCGCTATCGCGCGGAAGCTCGCCGACGAGCACCGGGTGCCGATGCTGCTTGTGAAGGACTACTCCCGCTACAATCCCGCCTCCTATGCCGGGCCGATCGATCCGGCCGCCTACGACGCCGAGATCGGCAAGGCGCGGGCGGCGGGGGAGCCTGTGTTCGACATCGTCCACGAGACGCCGTGGGCGCGGACCACGGACGCCGAGACAGCGTACCGGGCGATCTTCGCGCAGATCGAGCCGGGGCTCACGTTCCTCTCGATGCATTTCAACGCGCCGGGGGACTTCGAGACCATCAATCCGGAAGGCGCACGCATCCGCACCGAGGAATACGCCCTGTTCCGGACCGGAAAGATCAAGCAATGGCTCGACGAATTCGATATCGAGCTGGTCGGAATGAAACCGCTCCGCGACGCGCTTCGTGCGCGCGCCTGAGCCAGACACAGACACGAGAATATCGAAGGAGAAGCCATGTACATTGTCGGTGAAGAAGAGATCGCAGCGGTCACCAAGGTGCTTCGCGACGGCACGCTGTTCCGCTACGGCATCGGCGGCGAGTGCGACCGGTTCGAGGCGCGCTATGCCGAATATCTCGGCGTGAAGCATTTCGCGCTCGCCGCGAGCGGCTCCAACGCGCTCGCCGCGGCGATGATCGCCGTCGGCCTCGGCCCCGGCGACGAGGTGCTGATTCCCGCCCACACCTACATGGCGACGGCGACCTCCGTACTCGCGGTGGGCGCGATCCCGGTGATCGTCGACATCGACGAATCGATCACCATCTCGCCGAAGGCGATCGAGGCGATGATCGGGCCGCGGACCCGCGCGGTGGTGCCGGTCCACATGTGGGGTGCGGCCGCCGACATGGACGCGATCATGGACATCGCCGCCCGCCGCAACCTCATCGTCATCGAGGATGCCTGCCAGGGCGTCGGCGGCGGCTACAAGGGGAAGAAATTCGGCGCCGTCGGCCACATCGGCGCGTTCAGCTTCAACTACTACAAGAACATGACCTCGGGCGAAGGCGGCGGCGTCGCGGTCAACGACGAGCACATCCACAAGCGCGTCCAGGGCGCCATCGATCCCTGCCACTTCTACTGGAGCGGCCGCGACCAGGACGAGAAGCCCTTCGCCGGCAACGGCGCGCGCGCGACCGAGATCATGGGCGCGATGCTGAACGCCCAGCTCGACCGGCTCGACGACATGGTGGGCAGGATGCGGGCGGAGAAGAAGCGGATCCTCGCCGGCACGGCCTCGCTCGGCAATCTCGGCATGAAGCCCGCGCCGATGAACAGCCCCGACGACGATTGCGCCACGCAGGTCATGTACAACCTGCCATCGGCCGAGGCGGCCAAGCGCTTCACCGAGATCTTCCCGAGCGTGATCTCCGGCAAGACCGGCCGCCACACCTATACCGAATGGGACCAGGTGCTGATCGGCGCCGGCGCCGCCCATCCGGCGATGAACCCCTACCTCATGCCGCAGAACGCCGAGTGCCGGAAGGAATATTCGAAGGACATGTGCGCCGGCTCGCTCGAGATCCTCAACCGCACGGTGATGGTCGCGACCAACCCCAAGCATACCGACCAGGACATCGAGAACATGATCCACGACATCGGCGTCGCGGCACGAGTCGTGCTTGGCGGAATGTCGCTGGACGAGGCGGAGCTTCGCGGGGCCGAGGCGGTCGACGCGCAGAAGTTCGACATCGCCGGGCGGGGCACGGCGGAAGAGGCGGCCTGAGGCGAGGCCGGGCGGGCGGCGAGACGGGGCGAAGCGAAGGATGATCGAGTACAACACGCTGTCCCTGGCCGTCGAAGGCTATCCGGGCCGGCAGAGTGTGCAGCCGGGCGAGGAGGTGACGTTCCACTGCTCCTCCCGCGCCGCCACGTTCTCGGCGGAGGTGGCGCGGATCGGCGCGACCCGGGAGGTGGTGTGGCGGAAGACCGGCATCGCCGGCCGCGAGCACCCGGTTCCGGCCGCGGCCTATGCGACGGGCTGCGGCTGGCCGGTCACCTTCGCCTTCACGCCGGGCGCCGACTGGCGGTCCGGCTTCTACGAGGTGACGCTGGTCGCCGACGGCGTCGACGGCCCCGAATCGACCAGCCACGCCTTCTTCGTGCTCCGTGCCGCCGCGCCGGCACGCGATACGACCGCGCTCCTCGTCCTCAGCACCAACACGTACAACGCCTACAACAAGTGGGGCGGGGAATGCCTCTACACCGGCGTGCCGCGGGTCTCGTTCCAGCGGCCGATCGAGCGCGGCTACATCACCCGGTCCGCGGACCCTGACGGCTTCGACGGCCGATGCGCCAACGTCACGCCCGAGCCCGACCCCGATCACAAGCGGCTGCACCGCTACCTGACCGACCACAAGGTGGCGATGTGGACCTGCTCGGCGGGCTGGCACAATTGGGAGCGCCGCTTCGTGCGCTGGGCCGAGGCTGCCGGCTACCGCTTCGACTACGCCGTCTCGAGCGACGTCGAGTTCCGCGAGGGCCTCCTCGATCCCTACAGGCTCTATCTCAGCGTCGGCCATGACGAATACTGGTCGTGGGGCATGCGCGATGCGCTGGACGCCCATCTCGGACGCGGCGGCAACCTCGCGGTGTTCTCCGGCAACACGATGTACTGGCAGGTCCGCTACGAGGACGGCGGCGACACCATGGTCTGCCACAAGTATACCGCGCGCCAGGACGATCCGGTGATGGGGACCGAGCGCCAGCGCCTGCTCACCGGCATCTGGTCCGATCCGGCCATCGGCCGTCCCGAGAACCTGACGATCGGTCTCTCGTTCTGCCGAGGCGGCTATGTCCGCTTCGGAAGCTGCGTGCCGGCGAGCACCGGCGCCTATACCACGTGGCAGCCAAAGCACTGGGCCTTCGAGGGGACGCGCCTCCGGTACGGCGATCCGCTCGGCCTCGGCTCGCACATCGTCGCCTACGAGGTCGACGGCACCGAGCTCGGCTTCCGCGACGGCGCCCCCTACGCGGTCGGCTCGGCGGGCACCCCGGCGAACCTCGAGGTGCTCCCCACGGCTCCCGCCCATCTCGTCTCCAACGGCCCCGACGGCCATGAAGGCGTCGTGCCGATGAGCTTCGATCCCGACGGCGTCGGCGACCTCGAGTTCACGGTCGAGACGCTGCTCGGCGCGGTCACGCCCGAGGGCATCGCCCGCTACTGGAACGGGCATGCGGTGATGGGCGCCTTCCGCCACGCCGGCGGCGGGACGGTCTTCAATGCGGGAACCGCGGACTGGGCCTACGGGCTCGACCGCGACCCGGACGTGCAGAGGGTGACTGAGAATGTCTTGAACCGGCTGGGATAGTCCGGCCATCAGAGGGGAGACTGGTGATGAAGCACTTGATGAAGACTGCGATCGCAGCGCTCGCGATCGGCGTCGCGGCCACCGCGGCTCATGCCGCGGGCCTCAAGGACGCCAAGGACGTCAAGATCTCCGTCGTGGTTCACGGCTCGGCGTCCGATCCCTACTGGTCGGTGGTGAAGCGCGGCGTCGACGACGCGGCGGCGCTGACCGGAGCCCAGGTCCAGTACATCTCTCCGCAGGTGTTCGACGAGGTCGAGCATGCCCGCCTGATCGACGCGGCCGTCGCCGCGCAGCCGGACGGCATCATCGTCTCGATCGCCGATGCCGACGCGATGCGCGGTCCGGTGACCCGGGCGCTCGCCGCCGACATCCCGGTGATGAACATCGACTCGGGCGAGATCCCGGGCGAGGAGATGGGCGTCACCTTCTACGTCGGCACCGTCTCGGAATACGATTCCGGCAAGCGCGCAGGCGCGATCCTCGGCAAGGACGGCATCCTCAAGGTCGTCTGCATCAACCATGAGGTCGGCAATACCAGCCTCGACGACCGTTGCCGGGGCCTCAACGACGGGCTCGAGCCGTTCGGCGGCGGTACCGAGGTGGTCGCCGTGACCCCCGACCCGGGTGACATCCAGCGGCGCGCCGAAGCCTATCTCTCGGCCCATCCCGAAGCCCAGGCCGTGTTCGCCATGGGCGCCGGCGCCGCCAATCCGCTGATCCAGCTGTTCAAGGACAAGGAGCTGTTCGGCAAGCTCAACCTCTACACCTTCGACATCTCGCCCGAGGTGCTCGATTCGATCGTCGCCGGCGAGATGAAGTTCGGCATGGATGCCCAGCAGTACCTGATGGGCTTCATCCCGGTGATCAACATGGTCGAGTACGCGACCCACGGCTTCTGGCCGCAGAGCGACGTCTATACCGGCCCGCTCTTCGTCGACACGCCGGAGAAGGCGGAGGCGATCCTCGTCCTCGCCAAGGAAGGAATCCGCTAGCCCTCATAGCGGCGACTTGCCGGGCGGAGGGCATCGCGCTCTCCCCCGGCCTTTTCCATCCCGCTGCCGATCACGATTGATCCCGGAACCCGGACACGACACGATGACGGCCATGGAACAAGACGCGGTTTCGGTCGACGGCGACACCCCCGCCGCCCGCTTCGGAATCGTCTCCAAGAAGCGCGGCGGCCACGACGAGCGCATCGCCCGCGCCGGCTGGGGGACGCGGCTGCTCCGCCGTCCCGAGGCGGGCGCCGCCGGCGGCCTGATCGCGGCGCTGCTCATCTTCGCCTTCCTCCCCGGCGCGGGCGCGCTCTACTCGCTCCAGGGCTCGATGACCTTCCTCACGCTCTCGGCGGAGCTGGGCATCATCGCCACCGCCACGGCGCTCCTCATCATCGCCGGCGAGTTCGACCTGTCGATCGGATCGATGATCGGCTTCGCCGGCGTGGTCATCGGCCTCGCCGTCCGCGAGGTCGGCCTGCCGCTCTGGGGCGGCGTGCTGTCGGCCTTCGCGGTGGCGATCCTCGTCGGCTGGTTCAACGGTGCGATCGTCGTCAAGACGCGGCTTCCGTCGTTCATCGTCACGCTCGCTTCGCTCTTCATCCTCCGCGGCCTGTCGATCGGCATCACCCGCACCGTCACCGGCCGGACGCAAATCCCCTACATCCTCGATGACGTGCCCGACCCGTGGACGGCGCAGATCTTCGCCGGCGACGTGTTCACCGGCTTCTTTCAGTGGATGGGCGACCAGGGCTGGATCGCCACCCGGAGCGACGGCGCCCCGTTCGTGCCCGGCATCCCGATGTCGATCGTGTGGTGCGTCGGGGTCGCGATCGTCGCCGGCTGGATACTGACCAACACCCGCTTCGGCAACTGGATCTATGCCGCGGGCGGCGATGCCGACGTGGCGCGGAACGTCGGCGTGCCGGTGTCGCGGGTGAAGATCATCCTGTTCATCGGCACCGCCTGCGCGGCGACGCTGCTCGCCGCCATCCAGGTGATGGAAGCGGGCTCGGCCGACACGCTCCGCGGCACGCTCAAGGAGTTCGAGGCGATCATCGCCGCGGTCATCGGCGGCGTGCTGCTCACCGGCGGGTACGGCACCGTGATCGGTGCCATCCTCGGCGCGCTGATCTTCGGCTTCGTGCAGATGGGCATCTTCTACACCGGCATCGACACCGACTGGTTCAAGGTGTTCCTCGGCGCGATGATCCTGATCGCGGTGCTCGTCAACAACTACATCCGCGCCAAGGCGCTCGGCGAGAGGACGGCAGGATGACGGCGGTTCCGGCGATCGAGCTTCGCGGCGTCTCGAAGCATTTCGGCTCGGTGATCGCGCTCCGCGACATCGACATCAAGGTCCATCCCGGGCAGGTCCATTGCCTGCTCGGCGACAACGGCGCCGGCAAGTCGACGCTGATCAAGATCCTCTCCGGCGTCCACCAGCCGACCCACGGCGACATCCTGATCGACGGCGTGCCGGTGCGGTTCCGGAGCCCACGCGACGCGGCGGAATACGGCGTGGCGACGGTGTTCCAGGACCTCGGCATGATCCCGCTGATGAGCATCGCGCGGAACTTCTTCCTCGGCCGCGAACCGGTGAAGGGCGTCTTCCCCTTCACCCGCCTCGACAAGGAGAAGGCCAACAGCGTCGCACGCCAGGCGATGCATGACATCGGCATCGACATCCGCGACCCGACCCAGGCGGTCGGCACGCTGTCCGGCGGCGAGCGGCAGTCGGTGGCCATCGCCCGCGCCATCCATTTCGGCGCCAAGGTCCTGATCCTCGACGAGCCGACATCGGCGCTCGGGGTCCACCAGGCGGCGATGGTGCTGAAGTTCGTCATCGAGGCACGGATCCGCGGCCTCGCGGTGATCTTCATCTCGCACAACATCCATCACGCCTATCCGGTCGGCGACGTCTTCACGCTGCTCAACCGCGGCCGACGCGCCGGCACCTTCGAGAAGGCGGGTATCAGCCGCGACGAGGTGGTGGCGATCATGTCGGGCGGCGAGGACCTCAAGGCCGTCGAGGCCGAGATCGACGCGCTCCTCGCCTCGATCCGGGAGACGGAGGCCGGCCGTCCCGCGGCGTAGGCCCGAGCCTACTTCGCCGGAACCGGGACCGCCGCGAGCGGCGCCGATGCCGCCGCCTCGCCGACGGGCAGGAAGACGCAGAACGTAGCGCCCTTCCCCGGCTCGCTCCGGACCCAGATCCGGCCGCGATGATGCTCGACGATGTGGCGGGAGATGGTGAGCCCGAGCCCGCTGCCGGACGGACGGCCGGTGTTGCGCTCGCGCGCCTTGGCGAATTTCTCGAAGATCATCGCCTGGTCCTTCGCGCTTACCCCTTCGCCGTTGTCGCTGATCTCGACCAGGTAGCCGCCTTCGACCGGCCGCCCGACGACGCTGACCTGCCCGCGCTCGGGGTCGCAGAACTTGGCGGCGTTGGAGAGGAGGTTGATGTAGACCTGGATCATCCGGTCGCGGTCGGCGAACAGTCGCTCGCCGGCGGGGACGATACTGATTTCGAGGGCGGCCTTGGCGTCGCGGAACAGGCCGCCGGTGGCGGCGACCGCCTCCTCCAGCGTCTCCTTCGGATCGAAGGCGGCGATCCGCCAGTCGGCCTCGCCCTGTTCGAGCCGGGTGAGGTCGAGGATGGTGTCGAGGAGCCGGGTGAGGCGCTCCGTCTCGCTCGAGATGATGGCGAGGTAGCGTTGCGCCTGGGCGGTGCCGATGCCCTCCTGGTCGTTGAGGATCTCCGAGAAGCTGCGGATCGACGTGAGCGGCGTCCTGAGCTCGTGGCTGACGGTCGAGAGGAAATCGTCCTTCAGCGAATCGAGCTCCTTGAGCTGGTCGTTGGCGCGTCTCAGCTCGCGGGCGGTCGCCTCGAGCTCCCGTGACTTCTGCTCGAGCTCCCGGCTGTGGGCGATCACCTGCTGCGTCTCCTCGAGGATCGCCACCGCCTCGCTGAACCCGAGGAGCTCGCCCTTGGCGATCGAGTTGACCATGCCCCGCGCCGATGCCGCGCCGACGCTGCCGGCGAGCTGACGCTCGACGAAGGCGATGAGGTCGGCATCGGCCTCGGGCCGTGCGCCGGGGTCCTCGCCGCGCGCCGCCGCGTAGTCCTCGAAGGCGCGCGCCGTGCGCTCCGGACCGATGAAGCGCTGCAGCAGGTCGTAGAGATCGTCGATCGGGGCCGAGCGGCGCCAGACCTGCGCCTCGGGGGGCGGCCGGCGGAAGACGTCGACGAAGATCGTGGCCTGGATCCGCTCCAGCGCATCCTGCCGCGAAAAGAGGGAGACGACGACATAGCCCCCGATGTTGGCGGCCATGCTCCAGAACAACGCATGACTGAGCGGGTCCCAGCCGTCGAGCCCGAACAACCCTTCCGGCCGGAGGAACGAGACGCCCCAGGGGCCGTCCATGAGAATCGCCTCGCCCAGCACGCCGCTCCGTGCGAGGAGCGGGACGAGCATCGTGTAGGCCCAGGTGAGGAACCCGAGGACGAGCCCGGCCTCCGCGCCGGCCCGCGTGGCGTTCTTCCAGAACAGGCCGCCGACGATCGCCGGCATGAACTGCGCGGCCACCGCGAACGAGACCAGGCCGATCTGGGCGAGCGGGCCCGACTCGCCGGTGAGGCGGTAATACGCATAGCCGAGGAAGAGAACGAGGAAGATCGCCGCGCGCCGGATGAGGAGCAGGAGTCCGGAGAGGTCGCCGCGCTCGTCGAGGCGGAGCCGGCGGATGCGGAGCAGCACCGGCATCACCAGGTCGTTGCAGATCATCGTCGAGAGCGCGATCGCGGCGACGATCACCATCGCCGTCGCCGAGGACAGGCCGCCGACGAAGGCGAGCAGCGCCAGCCCGTGCTGCCCCTGCGTCATCGGGACGGTCAGGACGTAGAAGTCCGGGTTCGAGCCCGGCGACAGGAACGTCAGCCCGGCGGCTGCTATCGGCAGCGCGAACAGGCTCATCAGGAACAAGTACAGCGGAAACAGCCAGGAGGCGGTGGCGAGGTGGCGCTCATCGACGTTCTCGACGACGGTGATGTGGAACTGCCGCGGCAGGCAGACGATCGCCGCCATCGACAGGAACGTCATGGTCAGGAAGCGCGATGCGCCGTCCGCCGGCAGGCCGATGAGATCCTTCCAGGTCGTGGCCATCGCCGCCTCGCTCTCGCCGGAGGTGCCGAGGGCGAACACGACGAAGAAGCCGACGGCAAGGAAAGCGAGCAGCTTGACGCAGGATTCGAAGGCGATGGCCGCGACCATGCCCTCGTGATGCTCGTTGGCGTCGATGTGGCGGGTGCCGAACAGGATGGCGAAGATCGCCATGCCGATGGCGGTGAGGAGCGCGGCGTCGGTGAGGAACGACGACGGAGCCGCGAACAGCGTCTCGCTCAGCTCGCCGAAGTGGCTGTAGTTGACCAGCACCGCGAAGCTGGTCGAGACCGCTTTCAGCTGGAGCGCGATGTAGGGCATCGTGCCGATCATCGCGATCACGGTGACAATCATGCCGAGCCGGGCGCTCTTGCCGTAGCGCGAGGCGATGAAGTCAGCGATCGAGGTGATGCGCTGCGACTTGGCGATCCGCGCGATCTTGCGGAGCAGGAACCACCAGCCGAGGAACACCACGGTCGGCCCGGTATAGATCGTGATGAACTCGATGCCGCGGCGCGCCGCGGTGCCGACCGCCCCGTAGAAGGTCCACGACGTGCAGTAGACCGCGAGCGAGAAGGTGTAGACCACCGGCGAGCGGATCAGGCTCCGGCCGCGGTCGGCGCGGCGGTCGCCGTACCAGGCGATGGTGAAGAGGAGCATGAGGTAGACCAGGGCGACCGCGACCACGGTCGGCGTGCTGAGGAGGTTCATCCGCTTCCCCCTCCCCTCTCGTCCCCTCGCCTTTCGTCGTCGCGGAGGCGGGCGGCGAGCCGGGCGCCGACGACGATGGCGCCCAGCCAGACGGCGAAGCAGTAGAGATGGAGGAGCGGCACCCCGAGGACGAGCACCGGCACGTTGAAGATGGTGACGATCGGCGGTGTCAGCAGGACGAACGTGAGGATTGTCAGGACGAAGCTGCGGTCGGCAAGACGTCCGCGGGTCGGCATGGCGCGCCGCTCAGCCGGAGAGGAGCATGCGCACGCGCTCCACCACGTCGCGGTTGGAGAACGGCTTGGTGACATAATCGTCGACGCCGATCAGCTCGGCTCTCCGCCGGTCCTTCTCGTGGCCCTTGGCGGTCAGCATCACGATCCGCGGCCGTTTCGCCCCGTGCTCCCGGTTGATCGCCTCGGCGACCCCGAAGCCGTCGAGGCCGGGCAGCATGATGTCCAGGATCACCAGGTCCGGCGACAGCCGGCGCGCCATCTCGACCGTGGCCGGCCCGTCGCGCGCGACATGAACGTCGTATCCGGCGCGCTGCATCAGGAACGAGAGCGCTTCGACCAGATTGCGTTCGTCCTCGGCGACGAGAATCGTCTGCGCCACGCCACCTCCCCTGGAAGCCTGCCGTTCGATGCGGCCGGTCTCGTTCTGTGGCGGAAATCTAGCTTGCGTGCGGCATCCTGTCATCGTGGAGTTGCGGGCACGTCGATGCGCTCTGCGGCGCGGGCCATGCATTCCTCGCGCGGACACTGGCGGCAGGTGATGCCCACCGGCGTCGCCAGCGCGGGCGCGGCGAGATCGAGGCCGTCGGCATAGACGAAGCGCGGGGCGTGCTCGAGGGCGGCGCCGATCATTACGGAGTGGCACTGGCCGAAGCGTATCGCGGGCAGGTCGGCGCGAGCGACGAACAGGTAGCGCTCGCCGTCCGGCAGCACCGCAAGCTGAGACACGATGCGCCCCGGCACGGTCAGTGCCTCATGCACGACCCAGCGCGGGCAGGCGCCGCCATAGCGCGGCAGCCGCAGGCCGGAGCCGCTGAAGCGCTTGGAGATGTTGCCGGCGACATCGGTGCGGAGGAAATGAACCGGGACACCCTCCGCGCCCGGACGGCGGAGGGTGGCGAGGCGGTGGCAGACCTGTTCGAAGGAGCAGTCGAACCGGGCCGAGAGCCGCATGATGTCGTGGCGGAACGCCGCGGCGGACTGCAGGAATGCCTCGTAGGGCATCAGCATGGCGCCCGCGAGGTAGCTCGCCAGCGCTCGTTTCAGGCGCTCCGTCGCCTCGGGCGAAGTCAGGCCGGCGCTCGTGGCGAGCCGGTCGAGGAGCGCGCCGTGCTCGACCCCGCCGAGGAAGCGCGCCAGGCGGAACCGGACGCTCTGCCGCGGCAGCCTGTCGGCGAAAAGAAGCCGGCCAGGCGCGGACTCGAACCGCTCTCCGGTTGGAAGCACCTCCCCCTCCGGGATGCCCTGCACGGACACGCCGTGCCGCGACGCGGCATGGGCGGTCAGCGTCTCGAGCGAAGGTCGGGCCGCACCGAGGGCCGCGTTCATCGCTTCGGCCGCCGCCTCGATCGCCGGGAAGTAGTTCGCCCGGTCCGAGACGAAGTCCTCGATCTCCTCGCGTGGCGCCGGCCGGGGCCGGCGGCGACCGCGCCCGCCGAGGAAGTCGAAGATGCTGCCGGCACTGTCGGCGAGCCGCTCGCTTTCCGCCACCAGCGTGCCGATGAACCGGCTGCGCTCGTCTTCG
>JBIQKL010000018.1:21403-25904 GCA_044506555.1 Hyphomicrobiales bacterium
AGTTGCTGGCGTCGCTTGCGGATGCGTTGGCCGATGGGCGCACGCAATGCAGGGTCTCCTCCCGATGTTAAGCCTTTACAACGTTTCGCACGATCAGTCGATATCTTCACATAATCTAACAATGAAATCAGTTGCTTATTGACGCATTGACACTCACCGATAGTCTCCGTCGAAAGGGGATAGAAAAATCTCGGGCAGCCCCGGCCCATGGGAACCACTGAGGAGACACCCATGACCGACCGCACCACGCGGCTCCATCTGCCGCTGTCCCGGCGTACGCTCCTGAAGGGAAGCGCCGGCCTCGGCGCGCTGACCCTGGGCGGCATCGCACCGCTTCATTTCGTCCGGAACGCCTTCGCCGAGGAGCAGCCGATCGGCAACTTCCCGAAGGCGACGTCGGGCTCGAGCATCGTGCTCGGCTTCAACGTGCCCCAGACCGGCGCCTATGCCGACGAGGGCGCCGACGAGCTGCGCGCCTACCAGCTGGCGGTGAAGCATCTCAACGGCGAGGGCGACGGCGGCATGCTCAACACCATGACGCCCAAGGCGCTCAAGGGGAACGGCATCCTCGGCAAGAAGGTGACTTTCGTCACCGGCGACACCCAGACCAAGTCCGACGCGGCCCGCGCCTCCGCCAAGCGGATGATCGAGAAGGACGGGGCGATCATGGTCACCGGCGGCTCGTCGTCGGGCGTGGCGGTGGCTGTCCAGTCGCTCTGCCAGGAGATGGGCATCCTGTTCATGTGCGGGCTGACGCACTCGAACGACACCACCGGCAAGGACCGGCGCCGCTACGGCTTCCGGCACTTCTTCAACGCCTACCAGTCGGGCGAGGCGCTGGGACCGATCATCGCCGCCGAGTACGGCAAGGACCGGCGCGCCTATCACCTCACCGCCGACTATACCTGGGGCTGGACGCAGGAAGAATCGATCAAGAACGCCACCGAGGCGCAGGGTTGGGAGACCGTCACCGCGGTCCGCACGCCGCTCGGCTCCAGCGACTACTCGCAGTATCTGACGCCCGTCCTCAGTTCCGGCGCCGATGTCCTGATCCTCAATCACTACGGTAAGGACATGGTCAACTCGCTGATCCAGGCCGTGCAGTTCGGCCTCCGCGACAAGCAGGCGAACGGCAAGAACTTCGAGATCGTCGTGCCTCTCTTCTCGGAGCTGATGGCCCAGGGCGCCGGCGAGGCGATCAAGGGCATCTTCGGCACCGCCAACTGGGACTGGAAGCTCGACAACGAATCCACCAAGGCTTTTGCCAAGTCCTTCGGGACCGAATACGGGACACCGCCCTCGCAGGCGGCGCAGACCTGCTACGTCCAGGCGCTCCTCTACGCCAATGCGGTCGAGACCGCCGGCACGTTCTACCCGCCGGAGGTGATCAAGGCGCTCGAAGGCCTGGAGTTCGACGGCATGGGGACCGGCAAGACGCTCTACCGCGCGGAGGACCACCAGTGCATGAAGGACGTGCTGGTGGTGCGCGGCAAGGAAGCCCCCTCGAACCAGTTCGACCTGCTCGACATCGTCAAGATCGTGCCCCGGGCCGAGGTCACCTACGACCCGAACATCCCGGCCTTCAATCCCGACGGCAACGCCGAGCTGGGCCCGTACATCCCGAGCGCCTGACGCCCGGCCGCACGTCGCGGGCCGGCGGAACCTCCGCCGGCCTGCCCGCCAAGGATCGCGCATGCTCGACGCGCTCGTCATCCAGTTCCTCAACGGCCTCGACAAGGGCGGCGCCTACGCGCTGATCGCGCTCGGGCTCACCCTCGTCTTCGGCACGCTGGGCGTCGTCAACTTCGCCCATGGCGCGCTCTTCATGCTCGGCGCGTTCTGCGCCGTGGCGATGCAGAAGCTGCTCACGCTGTCGACCGAGGTGAAGGACGAATCCGTCACATTCTTCGAGGCCGTGAAGGAAGTCCCCTATCTCGAGGCGTGGTTCGGCGACGTCGGCGCGACGATCATCGACTATTCGGTGCCGCTGTCGATCCTGCTGGCCATACCCGTGATGCTCGTCGTCGGCGTCGTGATGGAGCGCGGCCTCGTCCGCTTCTTCTACCGGCGGAGCCACGCCGAGCAGATCCTGGTCACCTTCGGCCTCGCCATCGTGCTGCAGGAGATCATCAAGATCTGGTTCGGGGCCAACCCGATACCGGTCTCGGCGCCTCCCGCCGTCGCCGGCAGCGCCGACATCGGCGCCTGGCTCGGGCTCGGTGCCGGGGTGGTCTATCCGTGGTGGCGGCTGATCTATCTCGCCTTCGCAATGGTCCTGATCGCCATCATCTTCGCCTTCCTCCAGTTCACCACCTACGGCATGGTGATCCGCGCCGGCATGCGCGACCGCGAGATGGTCGGCCTCCTCGGCATCAACATCCAGCGGCGCTTCACCGTGGTGTTCGGCATCGCGGCGGTGGTCGCCGGCCTGGCCGGGGCGATGTACACGCCGATCGTGCCGCCTTCCTACGCGATGGGGATGGACTTCCTCGTCCTCTCCTTCGTGGTGGTGGTGGTCGGCGGCATGGGCTCGCTCGGCGGCGCCGTGCTCGCCGGGTTCCTGCTCGGCATCCTCCAGTCCTTCGCCTCGATGAACGAGGTCAATGCGCTGTTCCCCGGCATCGACCAGATCGTCATCTACCTCGTCGCGGTCGTCGTGTTGCTGGCGCGCCCACGCGGCCTGATGGGCCGCCCGGGCGTGATGGAAGGCTGACGGCGATGGAGCGGAACGTCCGGCGGAACGACGCGATCCTGATGGCGGTGTTCACGCTCGCCGTGCTCAGCGCCCCCGTCTGGCTCGCCCCGATCGGCGCGAGCTATCCGGACCTCCTCCAGAAGTTCGCGATCTTCGGCATCTTCGCTGTCGGCTTCAACATCCTGTTCGGCCTCACCGGCTATCTCTCCTTCGGCCACGCCGCGTTCCTCGGGGTCGGCTCGTACACGGCGGTGTGGTCGTTCAAGCTCCTGTCGATGAACATCCTCCCGGCGGTCGTGCTGGCGATCCTCGTCGCCGGGTTGTTCTCGCTGGTCATCGGCTATGTGAGCCTCCGACGGACCGGCATCTATTTCTCGATCCTCACGCTCGCCTTCGCCCAGATGTCCTACAACCTCGCCTATTCGGTGCTGACCCCGATCACCAACGGCGAGACCGGTCTCAAGGTGGTGCGCGGCGACCCGCACGTCCTCGACCGCCTGTTCGGCATCGCCGACACCGGTCACCTGCCGACCCCGACGCTGTTCGGGCTCCGCACCATCGGCTGGGAGGGGTTCTACATCTGCGCCGTGGCGCTGATCGTCGCCTTCTTCATCGCGCTCCGGATCACCCGCTCGCCCTTCGGCCTCGCACTCCGCGGCATCAGGTCCAACCAGACCCGAATGAATTTCACCGGCTTCAACACGCGGCCGCACACCCTCGCCGCCTTCGTGATTTCCGGCATGTATGCCGGGCTCGCCGGCGGGCTCCTCGCGGTCACCGACCCGCTGGCCGGCGCCGAGCGCATGCAGTGGACGGCCTCGGGCGAAGTGGTGCTGATGACCATCCTCGGCGGTGCCGGGACCCTGGTCGGCCCGATCCTCGGCGCGGGGATCATCAAGTACTTCGAGAACATCTTCTCGTCGTTCAACCACAACACGCTGGAGCAGACCTTCTCGTTCCTGCCCGAGCCGCTTCGCGACGGCGCGGTCTCGGTGGCGAGCCTCTTCGTCGGCGAGGGCTGGCACCTCACCCTCGGTCTCCTGTTCATGTTGCTCGTGATCTTCCTGCCCGGCGGCATCATGGAAGGCTTCCGCCGCATCGGGCGCGCCGTCTCGAGACGCAGCGCCGCCCGCCACGCCGAAAAACTCCAGCCGGCGGAGTAGCCATGCAGCCGAACACCGTCCTCCACGTCGACGACGTCTACAAGAGCTTCGGCGGCCTGCACGCGCTGTCGGACATCGACCTCCAGGTCGCCGAGGGCCGGACCCACGCGATCATCGGGCCGAACGGCGCCGGCAAGTCGACGCTCCTCAATCTCTGCGTCGGGCGCCTCAAGCCGGATCGCGGCGCCGTGGTCTTCGACGGCCAGGTCCTGACCGGACGGAAGCCTTACGAGATCAACCAGCTCGGCGTGTCGCGCGTCTTCCAGACGCCCGAGATCTTCCCCGACCTGCCGGTCCACGAGAACGTCGTGATCCCGGCGCTCGCCAAGCGCGACGGGGCCTTCGCCATCGACGCCTGGCGCGGCATGGTCCGCGAGCAGGACCTCCGCGACAAGGCCGAGGCGGCGGTGGTCGACGTCGGGCTCGGCGACAAGCTCCGCCACGAGGCGGGCAGCCTCTCGCGCGGCGACAAGCGGCGGCTCGAGCTCGCCATGTGCCTGGTCCAGAACCCGCGGCTGCTCCTCCTCGACGAGCCGACCGCCGGCATGTCGCGGCTCGACACCAACCGGACCATCGACCTCCTCAAGCGGATCAAGGAGCGCGGCATGACCAAGGTCATCATCGAGCACGACATGCATGTCGT
>JBIQKL010000018.1:26004-29156 GCA_044506555.1 Hyphomicrobiales bacterium
ATCGTGCAGGGCGTCTCGTTCGAGGTCCGGGAAGGCGAGATCCTGGCCCTGCTCGGACGGAACGGTGCAGGCAAGACGTCGACGCTCCGCGCGATCGCCCGCATGGACAGCCCCGCGCTGACGCGGGGCGAGATCCACCTCGGCGGCAAGCCGCTCCATCCGCTCCGCTCGTTCGAGGCGGCCCGCGCCGGGGTTCAGCTCGTGCCCGAGGACCGGCGGATCATCGGCGGCCTGACGGTCGAGGAGAACCTGATCCTGGCGAGGCTCACGCCGCCGCAGGGCTGGCCGATCGAGCGCATCTATGAGCACTTCCCCCGCCTCGCCGAACGGCGGAAGCAGGAGGCGACGACGCTGTCGGGCGGCGAGCAGCAGATGCTGGCGGTCGCCCGCGCGCTGGTCCGCGAGATCAGGCTCCTCCTCCTCGACGAGCCCTACGAGGGGCTCGCCCCGATCATCGTCCGGGAGATCGAGCGGATCGTCGCCGACATCAAGGCGGAAGGGATCACCACCATCATCGTCGAGCAGAACGCGGTCGCCGCGCTCGAGCTCGCCGACCGCGCCGTCATCCTCGACATGGGCGAGGTGGTCTTCGACGGACCGCCCGGCCGCATCCTCGCGGACGCCGAACTCCGCAACAACTACCTCGCGATCTAAGTGGGACCTCGGTACGTGCTTCAGCGTACCGCGGTGCGCGCCGTTGCACACCGAGGTCCGAGACACGCGATCGGAGATCGCTGACACACCACGTCATGGCCGGGCTTGTCCCGGCCATCCACGTCTTTCCTTCAATCGCCGTGTTCGCGTGGATGGCCGGGACAAGCCCGGCCATGACGACACGTGGACTACGCCAAGGGTTCCCGGGCAGCCGGTCCGTCCGCTCGCCCCGCGGCGAGTGAGCTTGCCCGTCCTTATCCAGGTCCCGACCGCGGCCGCATGCCCCCGTTCAGGCCGCGAGCGCGCCCGGCGTCTTCGCCTCGGCCTCCATCTCGGCGCGGACCTTGACCGCCGGCACCGAAACGTCGAGCGCCACGTCGGCCTGGGTCACGATCCCGCCGGCGGGGATGTCGCGGTTGAGCTTCACGCCGTGGGCGAGGCCGATGGGAAGAGCGTGCTCCGCGAGGCTCCGCTCGGTCGGGATCAGCTTGCCGTAGACGGTAAAGCCGCCCTCGCCGTCGAGCATCTCGCCGGCCTTCAGCGGACGCTTCGCCACCGCGGCGACGTCGCCGCGCCAGGCGCGGGTGGCACCGGTCGGCTGGTCGTTGAGCACCGCATTCAGCACCGACACCGACAGCTCGAGGCCGATCAGGTGGTAGGGCCGGTAGAGCGCGGCGTAGCGGCCGGTCCTGTCTGTCGTCATGCCGTACTGCTTGAAGCAGGCGGCGGCGTAGTCATTGGGCGCCTTGAACACGACGTAGACGCCCCAGCGGAGGTCGCGATAGACCGGCCGGCCGTCGCGCTCGAGCGACGACACCACCTCGACCATGCCGTCCTCGGCGAGCAGGCCGCCGGTCTCGCGGCCCTTCAGCATGTTGGGCAAGTCGTCGACCCCGCACGGCGGGAACGCGAGGCCGTCCTGCGGCACCTTGAGGCCGGTGGCATTGGCGACCGCCGCCATTTCCAGCGCCGACTTGGTGCCGTCGAGGAACGAGTTGAACATCTGCGGGTTCATGCCCGCCTTCTTCGCCTCCTCGGGCGTCAGGCCGTAATGCTGCCAGACGCCCTCCGGCGTGACGGTATGGTACGCCGGCAGGTACTTGGTGCCCTTGCCGGCAGCGACCACCTCGAAGCCGGAAGCCCTTGCCCAGTCGACCTGCTCGGCGATCAGCGCCGGCTGGTCGCCGTAGGCCATCGAGTAGACGACGCCCTTGTCACGGGCCTTCCGGGCCAGCAGCGGCCCGGCGAGCACGTCGGCCTCGACGTTGACCATGACGATCGGCGTGCCGGCGTCGATCGCCGCGAGCGCATGGGCGATGCCGGCGGCGGGATTGCCGGTCGCCTCGACGACCACGTCGACCGCGGCCGGATCGCAGGCCTCCTTGCCCGAGCTGACGAAGCGGGTGCGGGCGATGCGGGCCTCGTCCCAGCCGACGCTCCGGCAGGCGTTCCGGGCCCGGTCGGAGTCGAGGTCGGCGATGACGGCGACCTCGAGGCCGGGAATCGTCGGCACCTGAGACAGGAACATCGAGCCGAACTTGCCGGCGCCGATCAGGCCGGCGCGGACCGGTGTGCCGCCGGCGGCCCGCGCGGCGAGGAGATGCGAGAGGTTCATTCTGGTCGTTCCTTCCCGGGATCGATGATCGTCTACGGAGCGGCGTGGCGGGCGGCCGGCTCGACGGCTGCCGGCCTGGTCTCGACCGGCGCCTGGAACAGGAGCTCGCGGTCGCGCATGAACTTGGCGAGGAACGGCAGGCTGGCGGCGCCGACGGCCCGGGCGCCGCTGCCGACCGAGCCCTCGACGACGGGCGCCGGCGGCAGGCCCTTGGTCTCGAGGGCGGCGAATCGTTCGCGGGTGGCGGCGACGATCCGGGCGCGCACGCTGGTCGGCAACGCGCCGTCGATCACCACCGCATCGAAATCGATCACCGACAGCGCATCGACGATCGCATGGGCGATGCCCCCGGCGGCCTGATCGATCCAGGCGCCGAGATGGGCCTCGATCGAGCTCCAGTCGTCCGGCGATTCCCAGATCGGCGACGGATCCCCGCCCGTTGCGTCGATCGCGCGCTCGAGCAGGTACATCGACGCGACGTGGAGGAGTTGCACGCCCACTGGACGCCCGGCGCCGTCGAGAGACGGGACCAGCGCCTGCCCGATCGAGCCGGCATAGCCGGTCCGTCCCGGGAAGAGATGGCCGCCGAGCACGACGCCGCCGCCGATGAACCAGGCGACGAAGATGTAAAGCAGGTCGGGATGGCGGCCGCCGTCGCCGAACAACAGCTCAGCGGCGCAGGCGGCGGTGGCGTCGTTGCAGGAGAAGACCTGGAGGTCCGTGACCTCGCCGACCGCGCCCGCGAAGTCGATCGACTTCCAGTCCTGCATCGCGCCGGGCGGCGAGCCGACCTCCTCCTCCCAGTTCCAGAGCTCCGACGGCATGGCGATGCCGAGCCCGGCGATCCGCACTCTCGCCGCCGGCGGCAGCCGCTCGACGAGCC
>JBIQKL010000018.1:29256-40309 GCA_044506555.1 Hyphomicrobiales bacterium
CCCGGCGGGGGCCTGCGCGATCCGGCACGCAGTAGCTACCAAGGGAGGAAATGCATGTCTTTCACGCGTCTATCCATGATGCTGGCGGCTGTCTCGGCGACTGCCGTGCTCGCCGGCGCCCCGGCTTTGGCCCAGGAGGATGTGTTGGTCGGCCTGATCACCAAGACCGACAACAACCCGTTCTTCGTCAAGATGCGCGAGGGCGCCCAGGCCAAGGCCGACGAACTCGGCCTCAAGTTCCAGGCCTTCGCCGGCAAGTTCGACGGCGACAATGACGGCCAGGTCGCGGCGGTGGAGAACCTGATCTCCGCCGGCGCCAAGGGAATCCTGATCACCCCGAGCGACACCAAGGCGATCGTGCCGACCATCCAGAAGGCCCGCGATGCCGGCATCCTGGTGATCGCGCTCGACACGCCGTTGGAGCCGATCGACGCCGCCGACGCGACCTTCGCCACCGACAACCGCAAGGCCGGCCAGCTGATCGGCGAATGGGCCGCCAAGACGCTGGGTCCGGAAGGCACGGAGAACGCGGTGATCGCGTTCCTCGACGCGCTCGAGCAGCAGCCGACGGTCGACGCGCTCCGCGACCAGGGCTTCATGCAGGGCTTCGGCATCGACGTGAAGGATCCGAACCGCTACCTCGACGAGGACGATCCCAGGATCTGCGGCCACCAGTGGGGCCAGGGCGCCGAGGAAGGCGGCCGGACCGGCATGGAGACGCTGCTCCAGAAGTGCCCGGACATCACCGTCGTCTATACGATCAACGAGCCGACCGCGGCCGGTGCCTGGGAGGCCCTCAAGGCCCTCGGCAAGGACGACGGCTCGGTGCTGGTCACCTCGGTCGACGGCGGCTGCCCGGGCGTCGAAAACGTCAAGGCCGGCGTCATCGGCGCCACCTCGATGCAATTCCCGCTGCTGATGGCGTCGCTCGGCGTCGAGGCGGTGGCCGAGTTCGCCAAGTCCGGCAAGAAGCCCGAGCCGACCCCCGGCCTCGACTTCTTCGACACCGGCGTCTCGCTGATCACCGACAAGCCGGTCGACGGTCTCGAGTCCGAGACCTCCGAGGTCGGCCTGACCAAGTGCTGGGGCTGACGGTTCTCCCGACGCCGCGGGCGTGAGCGCGCGGCGGTAGCCTGGGGAGGGCGGCCGAAACGGCCGTCCTCCCTGACTTTTCCGCCGGCGAACGGCGGCCACAAGAACAAGAACGACGTCCGAAGGGCTCACTTCACGAATGGCACGCGAGGGCATCCTGACCGGCGGCACATGGTGCGTCGACCGCAATCTGCTGCTCGACCGCTGGCCTCGCGAGAACGGCCGCGCCGACATCCTGTCGTCCGAGATGGGCGGCGGCGGCTCCGGCTGCAACATGGCCGTCGCCATGAAGAAGCTCGCGCCCGACATGCCGGTGGCGACGATCGCGCTGGTCGGCGACGATCCCGACGGCCGCTTCCTGATCGAGGAGGCCGACCGCCACGGCATCGGCCGCGACCAGATGCGGATCACCGCCGAGGCCGCCACCGATTATACCTTCGCCTTCGCCTCGCTGCCGACCGGCCAGCGCACCCATGTCTCCTGGTTCGGGACCAGCCACCTGCTCAATCCCGATCATTTCGATTTCGCGGCGAACCGGGAGAGAATCTTCCATCTCGGCCTGCCCGGCGTGCACCGCCTGATGGACGGGCCGTGGAAGGACGACGCCAACGGCTGGGTGGCGGTCCTGAAGAAGGCGCGCGCGGCGGGGCTCGTCACCAATATCGAGCTCGCCAGCATCGCGCCGGAGCGGCTGATCGCGCTGGTCCGTCCGTGCCTGCCGTGGCTCGACCTGGTCGTCGTCAACGACCACGAGATCGGTGGCATCGCCGGCATCGAGACGGTGCCGGACGGCAAGACCGACGTCGACGCCTGCATCGCCGCCGCCGAGGCGGTATTGGCGCTCGGCGCCGCCCGGCTCGTCGTCGTCCACTTCCCGCGCGGCGCGGTCGCCGCGAGCCGCGACGGCAGCGTCGTGGTGAAGCCTTCCGTCAATGTGCCGCCGGCCGAGGCGAAGGGCGCCAACGGCGCCGGCGACGCCTTTGCCGCAGGCTTCCTCTACGGCTTCCACGAAGGCTGGAGCGTCGCGGATTGCCTTGCGCTGGCCCACGCCACCGCCGCTGCCTCGCTTCGCGTGATTTCCACCACCGCGTCGATCGAACCATGGAAGGCATGCCTCGCGCTTGCCGACCGCTGGGGATGGCGCGAGACCACCAGCTGAGCCGGACGAGCGCCCGGCGCGGAACGACGTTTCGAGACCTGAGGAGAATGACGATGCGTAAGCTCGACAAGAAGCTCGCCAACATCAAGGCCGGCAAGTACACCCCGGCCGACTTCATCATCGCCGACGCCAAGGACGGCGACATCGGCTTCGGCCGCGCCTCGCCGGTGCCCTATCCCGACGACAAGACCCGGTTCACGCCGCGGGCGACGCACCTCCAGAACATCCGCGACATGACCAATTCGGGCCTCGTCGACATCATGCTGATGTCGGCCTCGACCTGCGAGCGGCTGTCGAACGAGGGGCTGTTCAAGGACAGCGACGTGACGCCGGCGATCCGGCTCAACGACACCACCGACATCTGGTCGGCGCGCGGCGGCCGCTACAAGGAGGCGCCCTCCCGCCATCACCGGACCGCGATGGTCGACCAGGCGAAGAAATACGCCGACCTCGGCCTCTACTCGATCACCTATTCGAACGAGCGGGACATCGACGCCGAGAACTCGGAGGCCTATCGCGCCTTCCGCGCCGACACCCACCAGAACGGCATGCGCCACTTCCTCGAGGTGTTCAATCCGGCCTTCGACATCAACCTGGCCCAGGGCGGCGACATCGGCTCGTTCATCAACGACAACATCGTGCGCACCCTCGCCGGCGTGATGGAGGCCGACTACCCGCAGTTCCTGAAGCTCCAGTACAACGGCCCGCGCGCCATGGAGGAGCTCGCCTCCTACGACCCGCAGCACCTGATCGTCGGCATCCTCGGCGGGGCCGCCGGCACCGCCCGCGACACCTTCGAGCTGCTCCACCAGGCGCACAAGTACGGCGCCCGGGTCGCGCTGTTCGGGCGCAAGATCCATCTCGCCGAATCGCCGATCGAGATCGTCAAGATGATGCGCGAGGTGGTCGCCGGCAACGTCACCCCGGCCGAGGCGGTGAAGGCCTATCACGGCACCCTGCAGAAGGCCGGCATCAAGCCGGTGCGCCCGATCGAGGACGACGGCGAGGTCACCGAGAAAGAACTCAAGCTCGCCGCCTGACGCGAGCCGCTTCCAACTGCAAGGGGTCGGCACCGCCGGCCCCATTTTTCGTTGTCGAAGCCCTACCAGCCGCCGCTGCGAAGCCACTCGTCGACCAGCGGCAGGCGGTCGACGCCCCAGAACGGCTCGCCATCGACGATGAAGAACGGCGAGCCGAAGATGCCGCGGGCGATCGCCTCGTCGGTCCTGGCGCGGAAACGGTCCTTGAGCGCCGGCGACTCCAGTCCCGCCGCAAGTGCCTCACGATCGCCGCCGGCGGCCGCCGCCAGCGCCAGTACCTGCTCCGGCGTGTCGATCGGCTCGCCGCGGCCGAAATGGGCCGCGAAGACCGCACGCGCGAACGGCACGGCAAGCTCCGGCCGGTTCTCCTCGATCCACAGGAACGCCCGTCCCGCCGCCACGGTGTTGGCCGGATGCGCCGCGGGAAAGACGAAGGGAATGCCGAGCCGCCGCGCCAGGCGGTCACAGTCGCGGCGGGCGTAGTCGCCACGGAGCGGAGTCCGGGTCAGCGCCTGCATGCCGGTGGTCTTGAACACCGCGCCGAGCAGGAACGCACACCACGTGACGGTCCGCCCATGGCGCGCGGCGACATCCTCCACCTCGGCACTCGCGAGATACGCGTAGGGCGAGGTGAAGTCGAACCAGAATTCGACCGGATCGCCGTCGGCCATGGGGGCTCAGTCCGGCGTGAAGTCGAGCGCGACGCCGTTGATGCAGTAGCGGAGGCCGGTGGGCGGGGGGCCGTCCGGGAAAACATGACCGAGATGGCTGCCGCAGGTCGCGCAATGAACTTCGGTCCGCACCATGCCGTGGCGCTGGTCCGTGGTGGTCTCGATCGAGCCCTCGACCGGCTCGGTGAAGCTCGGCCAGCCGGTGCCGCTCTCGAACTTCACCCCGGTGCGGAACACCGGCGTGTCGCATCCGGCACAGGCGAAGGTGCCGGCGCGCTTCTCATGGAGGAGCGCGCAGCTGCCCGGGCGCTCGGTGCCGTGCCCGCGCATCACACGGTACTGCTCGGGCGTGAGGATGCGGCGCCACTCCGCATCTGTGTGGGTGACGGGGTAATGTTGCGCGTCCATGGCGGTCCTCCAATCGTGCTCCGGCCACCAATATAGGGGCGAGCGGCCTCACCCCCAATCGCGATCGCGCCCCGGCTAGGCGCCAAGCGCTGCCCCGCCGTCGACCACCACATCCTGCATCGTCAGGTAACTCGCCTGGTCGGAGAGCAGGAAGGCGACGACGTCGGCGATCTCCTCGGACCGCGCCACGCGCCCGAGTGGCACGCCGACCCGGAACGCATCGAGGTCGCCGCGGGTGACGACATCGGTGTTCGACATGGTCGCCATCAGGCGCTGCACCATGCCCGTCTCGGTCACGCCGGGCGAGACGCAGTTGACGCGGATGTCGTGGGGCGCGAGCTCGAGCCCGGCGACGCACATCAACTGCGCCACCGCCGCCTTCGACGCGCAATACCCGCCTTGGCGGATGCGCGGCGTGCGCGAGGCGGTCGAGGCGATGACGACGATCGCGCCGCGGTTGCGCGGGATCATCCGCTTCGCCGCCGCCTGGACCACAAGGAACGCGCCCTTGACGTTGACGGCGAACATCGCGTCGAAGTCCGCCTCCGGCATCTCGGCCACCGCGCCGAATTTCTGGATGCCGACGACGTGCGCCAGGCGGTCGACCGGGCCGAGCCGCTTCTCGGTGTCGGCGACGAAGGCGTCGACGGCGGCGGCGTCGGTCACGTCCAGCTGTCCCGTCACCACATCGCCGCCGAGGTTGGCCGCGAGCGCCTTCAGGCCGTCGCCGTCGATGTCGGCGAGCGCGAGCTTCATGCCCGCCGCGTGGAGCGTCCGCGCCACGCCTTCGCCGATCCCCTTCGCCGCCCCGGTCACGATGCCGACCGTGCCGGCGAGCCCCTTGAACCCGTCTGCCATGCGATTCCTCCGTTGAACGCGCCCGAACCTACTATCCGACCCTCCGGACGAGCGAAAGGCGACGAATTTGCCCGATCCTGGTTCGCGGCGCTGTTGCCGGCGCACGGCTCCGTGAAATAGGTTGCCGGCTGACCCGAAGCGGAGCCCCCTGCCCCAATGCCGTCCAGCCTCAGCCTCATCGCGGCGCTGCTTCTCGGCTACCTGCTCGGCTCGATTCCGTTCGGACTGATCCTCACGCGACTGGCGGGAGCCGGCGACCTCCGCGCCATCGGCTCGGGCAATATCGGGGCGACCAACGTGCTCCGCACCGGACGACGCGACCTGGCAGCCGCGACCCTCGTCGCCGACTGCCTCAAGGGCACCATGGCCGTGCTCGTCGCGGCCGCACTGTTCGGGGCCGACGGGGCGATGCTCGCGGGGCTCGGCGCCTTCCTCGGCCACGTCTTTCCGGTCTGGCTCAAGTTCAAGGGCGGGAAGGGCGTGGCGACCTATCTCGGCGTGCTGATCGGCCTCTGCCTGCCCAGCCCGTCCTGGCCGGTCGTGATCGTCTTCGCCGTCCTCTGGCTCGGCGCCGCCTTCGCGAGCCGCTACTCCTCGCTGGGCGCCCTGCTCGCCAGCCTCGCGACGCCGCTCGTCCTGATCTTCGTCTTCCATGACCGCGCCGGCGGCCTGTTCGTGGTGCTCACCGCGATCCTCTGGTGGCGCCATGCCGACAACATCCGCCGCCTTCTCGCCGGCACCGAATCGCGGATCGGCGCGAAGAAATGACCGTGGGTCGCCGCGGCACGGGGATCACCCTCACCGACGAACAGCGCCTTGCCTGGCTCCGCCTGATCCGGAGCGAGAACGTCGGACCGGTGACCTTCCGCGACCTGATCAACCATTTCGGCAGCGGCACCGCGGCGCTCGCGGCGGCACCGGAACTCGCGCGGCGCGGCGGCCGCACGATCCGCATCTGTTCCGCCGACGAGGCCGAACGCGAGCGCGACGCACTCGCCCGGCGCGGCGGCCGCCTGGTGGCGATGGGCGAGGCCGACTACCCGGCGAACCTCCGGCACATCTCGGACGCGCCGCCGCTTCTCGCCGTCATCGGCGATCCCGCCGTCCTGACGCGCCCGGCGGTCGCCGTGGTGGGTGCCCGAAACGCGTCCGTCGCGGGACGCAAGTTCGCGGCGATCGTCGCCCGCGGCATCGGCGAAGCGGATTACGTCGTCGCATCGGGGCTCGCCCGCGGCATCGACGGCGCCG
This sequence comes from Hyphomicrobiales bacterium, assembly GCA_044506555.1. GTDB lineage: Bacteria > Pseudomonadota > Alphaproteobacteria > Rhizobiales > Kaistiaceae > Bauldia. The sequence continues at coordinate 35,733 of JBIQKL010000018.1, forward strand.
CCCACGAAGCCGCGATCGCCACCGGCACCGTCGCCGTGCTGGCCGGCGGCCTCGACCGCATCTACCCGCCCGAGCATGTCCCGCTCGCGACGCGCATCGCCGCCGAAGGCGGTGCCCTGGTCAGCGAGATGCCGTTCGGGCAGGAGCCGCGGAGCCGCGACTTCCCGCGCCGCAATCGCATCATTTCCGGCATGTCGCTGGCCGTCGTCGTGGTCGAGGCGGCGGAGCGCTCCGGCTCCCTGATCACCGCCCGCTTTGCCGCCGAGCAGGGGCGCCTGGTGTTCGCCGCACCCGGCTCGCCGCTCGACCCCCGCGCGGCAGGATCGAACCGCCTGATCCGCGACGGCGCGCACCTGGTCACCGCGCCGGCCGACATCATCGCCGAGCTCGAACCGATGCGCGGCCATCGCGGATCGGAGGAGATGGAGGAGCCCGCGGAAGCGCCGATCGGCGCGCCGAGCATCGGCGACGACGAGCGGCAACGCGTCATCGACGCGCTCGGGCCGACGCCGGTCGAGATCGACGAGATCCTCCGCTTTACCGGCGTCAGGGCCGCCGTCGTGCACCTGGTGCTGCTCGAGCTCGCGCTTGCCGGGCGGCTCGAACGCCATCCCGGCCAGCGGGTCTCGATGCTGTGAGCGGTCGGATGGGCGGGCCGGACGTCGTACCGGGAGCCGAGGCAGGCCCCGGGACGGGCGAGATCCGCTCGCATTTCGGGATCACCGTCGGCGGCGTCCCGATCGCCTATTGCTACATCCGGAAGAACGCCTGCTCGGCCTGGAAGCGACTCTTCGTCGAGGAATCCGCTCTTGCCGCCGAGCGCGCGCGGTACGGCCGGGCGATCGCGTTCATGGCGGCCCACCATGGCTTGCGCTCGATCGCCGAGATCGAGCGCTGCGATCGCAGGATCGTGGTGGTGCGCGACCCGGTCGAACGCTACGTCTCCGCCTTCGTCAGCCTGCTGGTTGCCGGTACGCCGCCGCCCACGCGAAAGCTCCGGAATCTCGGCCGGCGGCTGATCGGCAGGGAGGTGGAGGACATCTCCTTCGACATGATGCTGGAGCACCTTTTGCCGAACGGCGGCCACCGTCGCCGGCGGCGGGTCGAGAAGCACTTCTGGCCCCAGGTCTGGCACCTTGCCCCGCTTCGCTACACCGACGTGATCGACATCGACCGGCTTGCCGCGACGATGAAGACGATGATCGGCGAGACGCTCGGCGCACGCTATTTCGACAAGCCCGTGAATGCGACGGCGGCGATGCCCGCCTATGAAGATCCCGCTGCGAGCGGCATGCCGGCGTCCGAGCTGGCCGCCCGGTACAGGGAGACCGGCGCGCTGCCCGCCAAGGCGAGCTTCCTGCGCGATGGGCGGGCGGATGTCATCCGGGCCGCCTACGCCGAAGATGCCGCGCTATATGACGCATGCCGTGCGCACGACCGGTCGGGAGCCGGGCAATCCATGGAACTCCGCGTCGAGCCGCTGCCGGCTCGTCCGCCGCGGCGGGACGGGACTCGCCGAATCCGGTCGAAGCAGCGGAAGAAGGGCGCGCCGCCATCCCGGTAGGAGAAAGCGGAATTCATCCATGCCGGGTGCCGAAGGGGAAGCCGTTAGCCCTGCACTCGCGCACACCTCTTGCGTAGCCGGCGCCGGTTGCCCGGCGACGTCAGTCGGACTTTTCCGGGGTCCGCTTCGCGGTCGCCGCGGCGTCCGCTTCGACCATGGAGAGAAGATAGGCGAGGAACCCAAGGCTGGCGCCGGTCGCAAGACCCTTGAGATCCCTGGCCATTGCCTCAATGTATTGTGCGGTTGCCTGGGCGTCGCCAGGATCCGGCACTTTCGCTTCTATTTTCATGGTCCCTGGGAAGATTGGACGGAGCGGACATACAACCTATGCGTGCGAAGACATAGACATAAAATCATAACCTGCAGCACCGTGCAAGGGAAAAGGCCGGGAACGGCGGGATTCGGCCGTTCCGATGGGCAATTGACACGTCTCGCGGTTTTCGGGATTGTCGCGCGCCCGGTCTGCTTCAGGGCGGCGTGCTTGGAATGCCGCCGCAATGTCCCCATCTGACCGGGCCAAACCCGCTCACCCAGGCCATCCCCAGGCATCCATGAAAGTCGTCATCGTCGAATCGCCTGCCAAGGCCAAGACCATCAACAAGTACCTGGGCTCGGGCTATCAGGTGATCGCGTCCTACGGGCACGTCCGCGATCTGCCTTCGAAGAACGGCTCGGTCGATCCCGAGCACGACTTCGCGATGCATTGGGAGGTGGACGCCAAGTCGGGCAAGCGGCTGTCGGAGATCGCCGCGGCGGTGAACGGCGCCGACCGGCTGATCCTTGCCACCGACCCGGACCGCGAGGGCGAGGCGATCTCCTGGCACCTGCTCGAGGTGCTCCGCTCGAAGCGCGCGGTCAAGGACAAGCCGGTCGAGCGCGTCGTCTTCAACGCGATCACCAAGGACGCGATCCTCGACGCGATGCGGAACCCGCGCCAGATCGACGGCGATCTGGTCGACGCCTATCTCGCCCGCCGCGCGCTCGACTATCTCGTCGGCTTCACGCTGTCGCCGGTCCTGTGGCGGAAGCTTCCCGGCGCCCGCTCCGCCGGCCGGGTGCAGTCGGTCGCGCTGCGGCTGGTCTGCGACCGCGAGCGCGAGATCGAGCTGTTCAAGCCGCAGGAATACTGGAGCGTCCAGGTCACCCTCGAGACCCCGGCGGCCGCCCGCTTCGTCGCCCGCGCGGTGGGTTACGACGGCGCCAAGCTCGGCCGGCTCGACATCCCCGACGAGGCCACCGCCCGCGCCATCGAGGCGGCGCTCCGCTCCGGCGCCTACACGGTGGCGGCGATCGAGGCCAAGCCGGTCCGCCGCAATCCGCCGGCACCGTTCACCACCTCGACGCTGCAGCAGGAGGCGTCGCGGAAGCTCGGCTTCGCCGCCGCCCGCACCATGCAGATCGCGCAGCGGCTCTACGAGGACGGCTACATCACCTACATGCGGACCGACGGCGTCGACATCGCGCCCGAGGCGCTCTCGGCGATCCGCGGGGTGGTCGCGAAGGATTACGGCGACCGCTACCTGCCGGAGCGCCCGCGCCGCTACCAGGCGAAGGCCAAGAACGCCCAGGAGGCGCACGAGGCGATCCGGCCGACCGACGTCTCGCGTCATCCGTCCTCGGTCCGGCTCGAGGCGGAGCAGGCCCGTCTCTACGAGATGATCTGGCAGCGCACCGTCGCCTGCCAGATGGCCGCGGCCGAGTTCGAGCGGACGACGGTCGACATCGACGCCGGCACGGCGGCGAAGAAGGTGGGCTTGCGCGCCACCGGGCAGGTCGAGCGCTTCAACGGCTTCCTCGCCGTCTACCAGGAAGGCCGCGACGACGTGCCGAAATCGCGGCGCGGCGACGAGGAAGACGACGACGGCCGCCTGCCGCCGATGAATGTCGGCGATGGGCTGGCCGAGCACGGGATCGCCGTCGAGCAGCACTTCACCGAGCCGCCGCCGCGCTACACCGAGGCGACGCTGATCAAGAAGATGGAGGAGCTCGGCATCGGCCGTCCCTCCACCTACACCGCGACGCTTTCGGTGCTGCGCGACCGCGGCTATGTCCGGCTCGAGAAGAAGCAGCTCGTCCCCGAGGACAAGGGCCGGCTGGTCACCGCTTTCCTCGAGAGCTTCTTCGAGCGCTACGTCGAGTACGATTTCACGGCCGACCTCGAGGAGAAGCTCGACAAGATCTCGAACGGCGACGTCTCGTGGAAGGAGGTGCTCCGCGAGTTCTGGCGCCAGTTCTCGGCCGACGTCGCCGAGACCAGCGACCTCCGCGTCGCCGAGGTCCTGGAGGCGCTCAACGACATCCTCGGCCCGCACATCTTCCCGGCCCGCGCCGAGGGCGGCGACCCCCGCCTCTGTCCCTCATGCGGCAATGGCCGGCTGTCGCTGAAGCTCGGCAAGTTCGGCGCCTTCGTCGGCTGCTCGAACTACCCCGAGTGCCGGTACACCCGCCAGCTCGCGGTCGCCGGCAACGGCGCCGATGGCGGCGAGGTCGGCGGCGACGGCACCCGCATCCTCGGCACCGACCCGGAATCGGGACTGGAGGTGTCGCTCCGGAGTGGCCGGTTCGGGCCCTATGTCCAGCTCGGCGAGGCGGGCGAGGACGGCGAGAAGCCGAAGCGCGCGAGCCTGCCCCGCGGATGGGACGCCGCCACCCTCGACCTCGGCGACGCGATCGCCCTCCTCGGGCTGCCCCGTGAGGTCGGGCTCGATCCCGAGACCGGCACGCCGATCACGGCGGGAATCGGCCGCTACGGCCCCTTCGTCCAGCACGACGGCACCTTCGCCAACCTCGATTCGGTGGAAGAGGTGTTCTCGGTCGGCATCAACCGCGCGGTCTCGCTCCTCGCCGAGAAGCGCGCCGGCGGCGGACGTCGGCCGGGCGGGCGCGCTGCACCGAAGGCGCTCAAGACGCTCGGCGATCATCCCACCGAAGGCGGTCCCATCACCGTGCGCGACGGGCGCTATGGGCCCTACGTGAATCATGGCAAGGTGAACGCAACGCTGCCGAAGGACGT
>JBIQKL010000018.1:40409-43119 GCA_044506555.1 Hyphomicrobiales bacterium
GCTATGGGCCCTACGTGAATCATGGCAAGGTGAACGCAACGCTGCCGAAGGACGTGTCACCCGACACGGTGACGATGGAGACCGCGCTGGAGCTGCTTGCGGCCAAGGCCGGCAAGGGCCCGGCGAAGAAGAAGGCTCCGGCGAAAAAGGCGAAGACCAGCGACGGGGAATGATCGAGAATCCCGCGACCGCCTTCATTTCTCCGCGACGAGGCGGCGTCGTGCATCCTTCGAGGCCCGCCCATGGCGGGCACCTCAGGATGGCAATGCCGGTGTTGTTCAGCGGGTTCACTTCCGCCGCCATGCTGAGGCGCTTCGCGCAGCGAAGCCTCGAAGCACGCAGGTCGCATCGTCCCGCCGTAGGGCTGTTCCCCATTGCGGAGCGGGCTGCCGCCCCGGGAGGCTGAGCATGAAGAAGGCCAAGGCCCCGAAGACACCTGCCCCGCTGCCGAGCCGCGAGGAGGTCCTCGCCTTCATCGCCGAGCACCCCGGCGAAGCTGGGAAGCGGGAGATCGCCCGCGCTTTCGGCGTCAAGGGCGGCGACAAGATCGCGCTGAAGGCGATCCTCAAGGACCTCGAAACCGAAGGCGTGGTCGAGAAGCGCCGCGGCCGCCTGGTCCGGCCCGGAGACCTCCCGCCGGTGACGGTGCTGGAGATCGCCTCCCGCGACCGCGACGGCGAGTTCATCGCGGTCCCGACGGAATGGCCGATCGAGGAAGGCGACCCGCCGCGGATCGTGGTGGCGCCGTCCAGGGCACCCGGGCCTGCTCCCGGCGTCGGCGACCGCATCCTGGCAAGGATCGCGCCCGGCGCGGACGGCGCCGACTACACCGCGCGCGTCATCAAGCTGCTCGCCCGGAAGCCGGCGACGCTCTACGGCGTCGTCCGCCGCGCCGCGCAGGGCGCGCAGATCGAGCCGATCGACCGCAAGCAGCGCGTGCTGGTCGTCGCGTCCGATGCACTGAAGGGCGCCCGCGACGGCGACCTCGTCGCCGTCCGCGTCACCCGGTCGACCGGCCGCGGGCCCGACCGTGCGGCGGTCGAGGAGGTCATCGGCTCGATGAAGGACGAGAAGGCGGTCAGCCTGATCGCCATCCTCGCCCACAGCATCCCGCACGAGTTCCCGCCCGAGACGCTCGAGGAAGCCGCTGCCGCCAAGCCGGCGCCGCTCCGCGGCCGGGAGGACTGGCGGGAGCTGCCGCTGGTCACCATCGATCCCGCCGACGCCAAGGACCACGACGACGCCGTCCACGCCGAGGCCGACACCGACCCGAAGAACCCCGGCGGCTTCGTCGTCACCGTCGCCATCGCCGACGTCGCCTGGTACGTGCGGCCCGGCTCGGCGCTCGACCGCGAAGCGCTGAAGCGCGGCAACTCGGTCTATTTCCCCGACCGCGTCGTGCCGATGCTGCCCGAGCGCATCTCCAACGACCTCTGCTCGCTCCGCGAGGCGGAGGACCGCCCGGCGATGGCCGTCCGCATGGTGTTCGGCGCCGACGGCCGGAAGCGCAGCCATCGCTTCCATCGCATCATGATGCGCTCGGCGGCGAAACTCTCCTACCGCCAGGCCCAGGACGCCTTCGACGGCGGCGATATCGGCGTGGCGCCCCCGGTGCGGGAGGCGCTGGCCGTGCTCTGGCGCGGCTATGAGGCGCTCCGTCGCGGCCGGGAGGGCCGCGACCCGCTGGAGCTCGACATCCCCGAGCGGAAGGTGCTGCTCAAGCCCGACGGCACGATCGACCGGATCGTCGTGCCCGAGCGGCTCGAATCGCACCGCCTGATCGAGGAGTTCATGATCCAGGCGAACGTCGCGGCCGCCGAGACGCTCGAGGAGAGGAAGTCGCCGCTGGTCTACCGCATCCACGACACGCCCTCGATGGCCAAGCTCGAGGCGCTCCGCGACTTCCTCCGCTCGATCGACGTCAACCTGCCGAAGGGCGGCAACCTCCGCCCAGCACATTTCAACCGCATCCTCGAGCGGGTGAAGGAGAGCGAGCACGGCCGGATCGTTCACGAGGTCGTCCTGCGGACGCAGGCGCAGGCCGAGTACCACCCCGAGAACATCGGCCACTTCGGCCTGAACCTCCGCCGCTATGCGCATTTCACCTCGCCGATCCGGCGCTACGCCGATCTTATCGTCCACCGCGCGCTGATCCGGGCCTTGAAACTCGGCGCGGGCGGCCTGCAGGAGGGGATCGAGGCGACCCTTGCCGAAACCGCGGCGGCGATCTCGGCGAGCGAGCGCCGCGCCATGGCGGCCGAGCGCGACACCATCGACCGGCTGGTCGCGCACTGGCTCGCCGACCGGGTCGGCGCGATCTTCCCCGGCCGCATCTCCGGCGTCACCCGCGCCGGCCTGTTCGTGAAGCTCGACGAGACCGGCGCCGACGGCTTCGTGCCGATGGCGACCCTCGGCAACGACTATTTCGTCTTCGACGAGGCGCGCCACGCTGTGATCGGCCGTGCGACGGGCGAGATGCACCGGCTCGGCGACGCGGTGCAGGTGAAGCTGATCGAGGCGGCGCCGCTCGCCGGCGCGCTCCGTTTCGAGTTGCTCTCCGAGGGTCGCGTCCTCCCCCGCAAGGATCGGCCGCGCGAGGACACGTCCCGCCGGCCGCGGGGCAAGGGAGGGCGCAGCGAAAGCAAGGGGCGGCGTCCCGAGAAGCGGCGCGGCCGGGGCTGAGGCCGCCCGGCGAAGCCGCGACATCTTC
>JBIQKL010000018.1:43219-46539 GCA_044506555.1 Hyphomicrobiales bacterium
CCCGAGAAGCGGCGCGGCCGGGGCTGAGGCCGCCCGGCGAAGCCGCGACATCTTCACCTCGCGAGGCGGCCGTGCTTGTCTCCCGAAGCGGCGACGCCTAGATTTCACTCAACATGGCGACGATCGAGAACACCACCACCGTCTGGCAGCCCTCCGAAGAGCGGCTCGCCCTGCCGAAGCGCGAACTCTGGCAAGCGATGTGGCGGGGGTTCCGCTGCCGCTGCCCGAACTGCGGCCAGGGCGCGCTGTTCAACGGCTACCTCAAGTCGGTGCCGGAATGCGCGGTGTGCCACGAGGACCTGAGCCATCACCGCGCCGACGACGCGCCGCCCTACTTCACGATCGTGGTGGTTGGCCACATCGTCGTGCCGGCGATGACGGCGGTGTTCCTCGCCACCGAGCTGTCGATGATGACGCACATGATGATCTGGATGCCGCTGACGCTGGTGCTGACGTTGGCGTTCCTGCGGCCGATCAAGGGCGCACTGATCGCCCTCCAATGGGCTCTCTACATGCACGGCTTCGACCCGCGCTTCGAAGATCCCGACGCGATGCCGGAAGGCTATCTGCGCAGCGATCCGGCCTGACCGCCGCGCCTGTCGTCTCACCCTGGACGGTCGCAGGTCACCCCCGGCGTATCTATCCCTTGCCGCGCTCCGCAGCCTCGCCGGCGGCATCGAGCGCATCGGCGATGGCCAGGAGGTCGACGTCGCGCCGAGCCACGTCCTCGACCGTCATCCGGCCGACGATGTCGGCGATGCTGCCCTGCTCCGCCTCGCTCTTCCGCCCGAAGCCGAACAGGCCGGCGCGCGGCTTCGGCTCCACCGTCTCGCCCCGCGTCATCTCGGCGATGATCTTGCCGAGGGCATAGACGTCCTCGCGACCGAGGAAACGTTCCTCGCTCCGCCCTTCCTTCTGCTCGCGCGGCGCGTAGGATTCCGTAGCGAGGCCGGCCGCGGTATCGACCATGCCGCTGAGGCGGGCGAGGCCGAGATCGATCAGCACCGGCTGGCGCCCCTGGCGGAGGATGATGTTGTCCGGCTTGAGGTCGCGGTGCGCCACGCCGCCGGCATGGAGCTTGGCGACGGCGCGGGCGACAGTGGCGGCGATCGCCAGGCGGCGGCCGAGCGTAAGGTTTCCCTCCGCCAGCGCGGCCCGAAGCGTGGGGCCGTCGACGAAGTCCTGGACCAGCGTGATCTCGCCATCCGGCTCGATGTGGATGTAGCGGGTCCGCGCCACGAAGCGGCTGGAATGGCGCGCCGCCGCCTGGATCTCGTTCCGCAGCGTATTCATGGCGATCTTCATCACCTCGGGCGTCGCGTCGGTGCGGCGCCGGAGCTTCTTGATCGCGACCTCCGAGCCGGTCGCGAGGTCGATCGCCCGCTGCACGGCGCCGAACCCGCCGGTGCCCAGCGACCCCAGCACCAGGAAGCGCGCGCCCTCGGCGTCGCGCGCGCCCACCTGGTCGCCCGGCGCCAGTTCGGCGATCATCTCGTCCTGCCAGAAGGTCAGCGCCGCGGCGCGCACCGCGTCGGCCATCGCCGGGAGTTGGCGCGCCTCGGCGCGCTGCAACGCCTCGACCACGACGCGCTCCGCCTTGTCGCGCCGGCCCAGTTCGGCGAGCGTGCTGGCAAGCACGATCCGGGCATCGAACTCGTGGCGCGGCAGGTCATCGTCGACGAAGCGCTCCAGCGCCGTCTCGAGCGCGTCGATCGCATCCTCGGGATCGGCTTTCCGGATCAGGAAGCCTTCGACGAGGTTCTTCTCGCTGACCTCGTAGGAAAGCGGGTCGCTGGTCAGCCAGCCCTGCGCCTCGGCAAGCGCGGCCGTCGCCTCATCGTTCCGGCCGAGGGCGCCGAGGCTCCGCGCCTTGATCAGACGGAGCACGAAATTGTCGCGGCGGAACCCCTCGGGCGTCGCGGCGATCACCGCGTCGATGCCGTCGAGCGCGCCCTCGAAGTTGCCGAGCCCGACCATCGCCTCGCGCCGGTTGAGCGGCACCCGTGAGCGCTCGCGCGGGCTGAGATGCGCAGCGAGGCCGCTCTCGGCCGCGAGCAGGCGATCGAAGACCCGGAGCGCGGCCTCGTAGCGGCCGGTCTCGAGGTTGAGCCGGCCATACTCGGCGATCGACGCGGCCATGTCGGCGCGGTCGCCGCTTGCGTCCGCCTCGACCAGCGAGCGGAGCAGCTCCAGCGCCGCCGAGGTGGTCTCGCCACGCCACACATGGATGCGGGCGATCTCCCGCGAAATGCCGGACATCCGCGCCGCGACCGCCTCGGTCTCCGCCTTGTCGCGCGCCTTCTGCAATTCGAGACGTGCCGCGCCGGGAAGGCCGGTGCGGTTGAGCACGATGCCGCGCCCCGCCGCATAGCGGACCCCGGTATCGCCGCCGACGCCCGCGAGATCGGCGTTCTCCTCGATGAACTTCATCAGCCCGTGCGGCTCCTCGACGGCGGCGATCCGCCGCTCGATCTCCGCAAGCCTCTCCTCCGGCGACGCCGTCATCGCATTTCTTCCCTCATCATTTTCCGAGCGCGCGAGATTACGCGGTTTGCCGTGCGCAATCGCCACCTATATGTCGAGTCACATGACCAAGGCGTTTCGCGTCTCCGTCCTCGCCGCGCTGCTCGCCGCGCCGGCCCTCGCCGCGGACGATCCGGCCGACATCGCCGGCTTCTGGGGCGTCGGGCCGACGCCGGACGACCAGGTCTGCGACATCGAGCTGCTTCCGGCCATCGCCTACGAATTCGAGGGCGTCTGGCACGTCGCCCGGCCGCTCCACTACGAGGACAACCGCGCCGCCTGCCGCCTCCTCGGCATCGACGACATCGTCGCCTGGAGCCGGCCCGAGGCCGGCGACCTGATCTGGCTCCTCGCCGAGGGCGAAGCGGCACTCATGGAGTTCGCGCCCGGTACCGACAGCCGCTGGACCATTGCCAAGTCGGGCCATGCCGCCCTGCCCCGTCTCGTGCTCGAGAAGCACCCCGACCCGCCGGCCGAATAGGAGGGACCGCCACGTGTGCCGCAACATCCGAACCCTGTTCAACTTCGAGCCGCCGGCCACCGAGGACGAGATCCGCGCCTCGGCGCTCCAATACGTCCGGAAGGTGAGCGGCTTCACCCGGCCCTCGAAGGGTAACGAGGATGCCTTCAACCGCGCGGTGGACGAGGTGACGGACGCCGCGCGGCGCCTGCTCGAGTCGCTCGAGACGATCGCCCCGCCGAAGAATCGCGAGATCGAGGCGGCCAAGGCGCGCGCCCGCTCGGCGGACCGCTACGCCCGGACCTGAACAGGCCCCGCCTTTTCCGCCCCTGTCCGC
>JBIQKL010000142.1:0-7379 GCA_044506555.1 Hyphomicrobiales bacterium
TGCGAATGGTGCGGTCGAGAAGACTCGAACTTCCACGGGTTGCCCCACAGCGACCTCAACGCTGCGCGTCTACCAGTTCCGCCACGACCGCTCGTAAGCGCGGGGGCCATGTAGCAAATCGATCCGGCCCTTACAAGCGTGGTCGCAGCGCAGCGCCGCCACACGACGCGCCCGATTTTCCTTTCCGCGGTCATCATGGTCGGATAGTCCGGTGCAGAGGCCGGTTTCCGGCGCAACTTCCAGCTTCGGAGAACGGCATGGCGGACGAGACCCCCATGGCCGATGGCGGCGAGCGGCCGGGTGCGATGCCCATTCGCGACGAGGACGGCCACCTGACCGACGCGTTCGTCGCAGAGATCCGTGCCGCGATCGAGGCCGACGACCTCGCGACGCTCCGCGCCCATGCCGCGGAGCTTCACGAGGCCGACCTCGCCGCGCTCATCGAAGCGCTGAGCCCGGAAGAGCGGACCACGCTGATCCGCATGCTCGGCGAGGACTTCGACTACACCGCGCTGACCGAGCTCGACGAGACGCTCCGCGTCCAGATCCTCGCGGGATTGCCGCCGAAGACGGTGGCGGAAGGCGTCCGCGAGCTCGAATCCGACGACGCGGTCGCCCTCCTCGAAGACCTCGAGCCCGAGGAGCAGGCCGAGATCCTGGCCGAGCTGCCGCCGGTCGAGCGGGCGGCGGTGACGCGAAGCCTGACCTTTCCGGAGGACTCGGCCGGCCGTCTGATGCAGACGGACTTCATCGCGGTGCCGCCGTTCTGGGACGTCGGCCGGACGATCGACTACATGCGCGAGGAGGAGGACCTCCCCGACTCGTTCTATGTCCTTCTGGTCGTCGATGCGGCGCATCATCCGGTGGGGACCGTGGCGCTCGACCGGCTGCTCCGCAGCAAGCGTCCCACGGTCATCGACGCGATCATGGACCCCGACGTCCAGATCGTGAAGGCGACCGACGACCAGGAGGACGTGGCCCGCCTCTTCGAGCGCTACAACCTCGTGACCGCGCCGGTGGTCGACGCCGACGAGCGCCTGGTGGGGGTGATCACCGTCGACGATATCGTCGACGTCATCGAGGAGGAGGCCGAGGAGGACATCCGCCGCCTCGCCGGCGTCGGTGACGAAGAATCGTCCGACACCATCCGCTACGTGGCGCGGAGCCGCATCCCGTGGCTGCTCGTCAATGTCGTGACATCCTTCCTCGCCGCGGCGGTGATCGGGCTGTTCGGGGCGAGCATCCAGCAGATGGTGGCGCTGGCGATCCTGATGCCGATCGTTGCCTCGATGAGCGGCAATGCCGCGATCCAGGCGATGACGGTGACCATCCGCTCGATCGCGACGCGCGACATCGCGGCGCGGACGGCGCTTCGCGCCATCGGCCGGGAACTGCTGGTCGGGCTGATCAACGGCTGCGTGCTGGCGATCGCGGTGGGGCTCGCCGCCGGTCTCTGGTTCCAGGACGTCCAGATCGGCGTGGTGATCGGCGTCGCCCTGATCATATGCCTCCTGATCGCCGGCCTGGTCGGCGCCACCACGCCGCTCGCCTTCGACCGCATGGGCATCGACCCGGCCGCCGCCTCCGGCGTGATCGTCACCGCGATCACCGACGTGACCGGCTTCTTCGTCTTCCTCGGCCTCGCCGGCTGGTGGTTCGGCCTGCTGCCATGACCAATGCCGACGACGACCTCGCCCCGGCATTCCGGCGCCTGCGCGCCGCGGCCGAGGCGGCGAAGCTGCCGGGGGTAGAAGAGGGCACGTGGTACGGCACGCCCGCGCTCAAGGTACGGGGCAAGTCGTTCGTCCGGGTGAAGGACGCCGGAACGGTCGTGGTCCTCTGCCCGATCGAGGAGAAGGAGATGCTGATCGCGGCGGAGCCCGACATCTTCTACGAGACGGACCACTACCGGGGCTGGCCGGCGATGCTGGTGCGCATCGCGGCGATCGACGACGCGGCGCTGGCGCACCGTCTCGAGCGGTCATGGCGCCAGAGGGCGCCGAAGCGCCTGGTGGCCGAGTTCGAGGCGGCGCGCTCCGCAACGGCCGGCTAGGGACCGCGGGGCGCCTCGCATGATGTTTCAGGGGCGTGCAAATGTTTATGCCCGCGGCACCGGCACGGTCGGTAATGTCCCGCTCGATTCGTGAGGACAGAGGTGGACCGGAGCGCGTGACGGAACTGAGGCCAATCCGGGTCGGCGTGGTCGGTCTCGGTCATTTCGGCGCACACCACGTGCGCCACTACGCAGCGCACGCCCGCGCCGACCTGGTCGCGGTGGTCGATGTCGATCCGAGGCGCGCGGCCGACGTCGCGGCGGCGAACGGGGCGGCCGCGTTCGGCGACCATCGGGCGCTGATCGGCCGGGTGGAAGCCGCGTCGGTCGCGGTGCCGACATCCGAGCATTTCGCGGTCGCCTCCGAACTGGTCGATGCCGGCATCCATGTCTTCGTCGAGAAGCCGATCACCGACGATGCGGCCAGTGCCGCAGACCTGGTCGCGCGCACCGAGCGCCGCGGCACCCGGCTGCAGGTCGGCCATATCGAGCGCTTTGCGCCGGCCTTCACGGCGCTCCGGGAGCGGGTGAGGGCGCCGCGGCTGATCGAGTGCGTGCGGCGGACGCCATGGTCGGGCCGGGCGCTCGACGTCGACGTGGTCCTCGACCTGATGATCCACGACATCGACCTCGTGCTGACTCTGGCCGCAGCGCCGGTCGTCTCGGTCGCCGCCACCGGCGTGTCGGTGGCGAGCGCCTTCAACGACGTCGTCGAGGCACGCGTGACGTTTGCCAATGGCATCGTCGCGACCCTCGCCGCGAGCCGGGTCGCCGTCGCTCCGGAACGGATCATGACGGTGATCGAGGACGGCCGCCGGTTGACGGCGGATCTCGGCAGGACCGAGCTGACGATCGTCACCCCGGCCGCCGCCGGCGGGGTCGACGAGGAGCGGATCACGCTGCCGCGCGCCGACAGCCTCGCCGCGGAGGTCGATGCGTTCCTCGCCAGCGTCGCGACCGGCGCGCCACCGCCGGTTGACGGACGGGCCGGCCTTGACGCATTGAGGCTCGCCGAGGCCGTCCTCGCCGCCGGCCGCCGCCCGGCCGATCCCCCTTCCCACGGAGTCCGCGTATGACCACCCCGTTGCGCAGCCCGCTGGTCGCCGTCGCCAACGACGACCGGATCGGCCTCTTCGACCTGCAGCGGCAGCGGGCGCGGCTCGAGACCGACATCAAGGCGCGGATCGACGCGGTGCTGATGCACGGCCAGTTCATTCTCGGGCCGGAGGTCGAGACGCTGGAGAAGCGGCTGGCCGACTATACCGGCGCGCCGCACGTGGTGGCGGTCTCGAGCGGCCGCGACGCGCTGATGATCGCGCTGATGGCGATGGACGTGAAGCCCGGGGACGCGGTGTTCGTGCCCGCCTTCACCTTCGCCGCGACCGCCGGCGCCGTCGCCTCGATCGGGGCGAGCCCGGTCTTCGTCGATGCCGATCCGGCGACCTACGACATGGATCCGGACGACCTCGAGCGAGCCATCGCCGAGGTGACGGCTGCCGGCCGGCTACGGGCCGCCGCGGTGATGCCCGTCGATCTCTACGGTCTCCCCGCCGACTACGACACGATCGGCGCGATCGCCGAGCGCCACGGCATGATGGTGCTGTCGGATGCGGCGCAGAGCACCGGCGGCGTTTATCGCGGCCGGCGCGTCGGAGCGCTGGCGCCGATCACCGCGACGAGCTTCTACCCGACCAAGCCGCTCGGCTGCTACGGCGACGGCGGCGCCATCCTTACCGAGCGCGAGGACCTTGCCGATCGCGTCCGGATGATCCGCTCCCACGGCCGGCAGGGGACGGGCGACGCTGCGATGGTGCTCGGCCTCACCGGGCGCCTCGACACGATCCAGGCCGCGGTGCTTCTGGTGAAGCTCGACGTGTTCGACGCCGAGCTGAAGCGCCGGCGGGCGATCGCGGCGCGCTACGGTGCGGGCCTCGACGGCGTGGTCGGCGTGCCGGCGATCCCGGCGGACCGCGAGAGCGCCTTCGCGATCTACACCATCCGCGTCAAGCATCGCGACCGGGTGCGGACGCTCCTCGACGAAGCCGGGATCGGCACCGGGCTCTTCTACCGCCTCGCCCTCCACGAGCATCCCGCGTTCCGCGACTTCAAGGGCCGCCAGCTGCCGGTCTCGGAGCAGCTCGCGTCCGAGGTGCTGGCGCTGCCGATGCACCCCGACCTCGCGGACGAGGAGGTCGACCGGGTGATCGCCGCCGTGCGGCGGGCGGTCGCCGCGGGGTGAGGCGGGCCAGCGTCCCACGCTTTTTCCTGGCCTGCACCGTCGTCCTGGTCTCCACCCGCCGTCATTCTCGGGCGTGATCCGAGGGTCGCGGGACGCGTCGCGCCGCCGGCCATCGCGGCGGCCACCAGCTTGTCGCCTCCGGCATCGAGGATACGGAGCGTCACCGGTTGCGTTTCGGGTCCGCTCTCTGCCAAAGACGTGCTCCGCGCGGCGGGAGGAAGGGCGTGACCAGAAACGAGACGGCGCGAGGAAGCAGCGCAGACGGCCCGGCGATCATCGGGGTCGACTTCGGCACAACCTCGGTAAAGGCGGTGGCTTTCGACCCGGTCGGGCGGAAGCTCGCATCGGCGTCGCGCCCGACGCCGATGACGCAGGCTGCAACCGGCGGCGCGTACGATCCCGGCGTCGTGTTCGATACGGTCCTGGCGATCCTCGCCGAGGTGGCGACGGGCCTCGCCGGCCGCCCGGTCGCGGGAATCGCCGCCACCAGCATCGGCGAGAGCTGCATCCTGATCGACGAGGCGGGCCTCGCGGTCGCGCCGTCGGTCGCCTGGTTCGACCGTCGCACCGTGCCGGACGCGGCCGCAGTGGAGGAAGCGGTCGGCTCCCGGCGCGCCTTCGCCATCACCGGCGTCGGCGTGGAATTCAACTTCACGCTCGTCAAGCTGATGTGGATGCGGCGGAACTGGTCGGAGGCCTATGCCCGCGGGCGCCGGGTGCTCCTGATGGCGGACTGGATCGGCTATTGCCTGTCGGGCGTCGGCGCCACCGACCCGACGCTGGCGGCCCGCACGCAGTACTACGACATCGCCGCAAATGCCTGGTCGGCGGAGATGCTGGCGCTCGCCGGCCGCGATACGGACTTCCCCATGCCGGTCCGCGTCGGCGGCACCGCGCTCGGCCCGGTACGGGCGGAGGTGCTCGCCGCCACGGGGCTCGCCGGCGCGCCGGTGGTCGGGGTCGGCGGCCACGACCACATCGTCGGCGCCATGGCCTGCGGCTTCCACAGCCCCGGGATGCTGATCGACAGCCTCGGCACAGCCGAGGCGCTGCTCCTCGCCACGCCGCAAGGGGTGACCGACTTCGAGGTCATTCGGCGCGGCTATCTCCAGGCGCCGGTCGACCCCGGCCGGCTGTACTGGGTCGGAGGCAGCGTGTTCTCGTCGGGCGCGGCGGTCGAATGGGTGCGCGCACTCCTCGGGGGCGTCGACCAGGCGACGCTGATCGCCGAGGCGCAGGAGGTCCCCCCCGGCAGCGACGGCGTGGTGTTCGTCCCCCATATCGGCAACGGCGTGAGCCCGCCCGACCCGGACTTGAACGCGCGCGGGCACTTCCTCGGCCTCACCACCGGCACCGGCCGCGCCGCGCTCTACCGTTCGGTGCTCGAGGGCCTCGCGTTCCAGGCGCGCCTGATCGTCGACGGGATGACCGGCCTTCCCGGTGTCGCGCCGATCGAAGGTCCGCCGCGGCTCATCGGCGGCGGGTCGCGCAACCCGCTCTTCGTCGCCGTCAAGGCCGCCGCCTTCGGCCGCCCGGTGATCGTCGTCGACGAAGCCGAGTCGACGGCGCTCGGCGCCGCGCTGCTCGGGGGCATCGCGGCGGGTCTCTATCCGGACATGGAATCCGCGGTATCCGGCTTGCTCCGCCGCGACCGCGTCGTCGAGCCCGACACCGAGACGGTCGCGCGCTACGACGCCTTGCGGAACGCGGTGTTCGAGCGGGCCGGGCGCGATCTCAAGCCGGTCGAGGCGGGGCTCGCCCGCTGGCGGGGCGAGTAGGCCACCGGGACTCTGCAACCGCGATTGCGCTAGTATGACATCCAAGTGTCAAGGAGCGATGCTAGCAGCGGCCCCGGCCGATCGGCCGGCCTTGCGCGCAGCAAGGGCAACGAAAGAGGGAGACGTGAGATGAAGGCCAGGTTGACAGCGTTGGTTTCCGCCTCCGCCATCGCCATGACGGCGCTATCGGGAGCCGCCTACGCGGAGCCGAGCGAGGAGCTCATCGCGGCGGCGAAAGCGGAGGGCACCCTCACCACGATCGCGCTCCCGCACGACTGGTGCAACTACGGCGGCATGATCGAGGGCTTCAAGGCCAAGTACGGCCTCGAGGTGAACGAGCTCAACCCGAATGCGAGCTCCGGCGACGAGATCGAGGCGGTCAAGGCCAACAAGGGCAACACCGGCCCGCAGGCGCCGGACGTGCTCGACGTCGGCCTGTCCTTCGGCCCCGCGGCGCAGGCCGAGGGCCTTCTCATGCCCTACAAGGTGTCGACCTGGGATTCGATCCCCGACAGCGCCAAGGACGCCGACGGCCACTGGTACGGCGACTATTACGGCGTGATCGCCTTCGGCGTGAACAAGTCGATCATCGACACCGTGCCGGCCGACTGGGCCGATCTGCTCAACGACGAGTACGCCAACGCCGTTGCGCTCGCCGGCGACCCGCGGACCGCGAACAACGCCATCCTCGGCGTCTATGCCTCGGGCCTCGCGGCAGGCGGTAGCGACGCGGCGGGCGCGGCCAAGGCCGGCGTCGAGTTCTTCAAGCAGCTCAACGAGAAGGGCAACTTCGTGTCGGTCGACGCGGAGGCGGCCCAGATCGCCCAGGGGACGACGCCGGTCGCCATCAACTGGGACTACAACCTCCTCGCGGTCCGCGACCAGCTCGACGGCAATCCGGAGATCGAGATCGTCGTGCCGAAGAGCGGCGTCGTCGCCGGCGTCTACGTGCAGGCGATCAGCGCCTACGCGCCGCACCCCAATGCGGCCAAGCTCTGGATGGAATACCTCTACTCGGACGAGGGCCAGCTCCACTGGCTGAAGGGCTACTGCCACCCGATCCGCTTCAACGACATGGCGAAGCGCGGCGTGATCCCGCAGGAGCTCCTCGACGCGCTGCCCCCGGCAGCGGCCTATGAAGCAGCCGTGTTCCCCTCGCTCGAGGACCAGGAGAAGTTCAAGGCCGACATCGCCGAGCAGTGGAACAGCGTCATCGGCGTCACCGTCCAGTAGCGTCGGCAACGGCATCTGCGGCCGCCGTTCCCTGATAGGACGGCGGCCGTCGCATCGGGGGAACACGCTTGCACGA
>JBIQKL010000143.1:0-7372 GCA_044506555.1 Hyphomicrobiales bacterium
ACGTCAGCGGGTAGCCGTTCTGCTCGAGGAACAGCTTCAGCCGGTCGGGGAACTTCAGCACGACGCGCTGCCGGCGCGGGCATTCCTCGATGGGCTTGTCGATGCGGCAGACCTCCTCGCCTTCGTCGGCGGCGTGGTCCCATTTCGCGTTCATCTCGTTCCAGGCCGCCAGCCCTTCGCCGACGCGCTGCCGGGCGGCGACCCAGCCCGCGAGAAAGCCGCGGGACGTCCAGCGGTCGGGCCTGCTCCAGTCCTCCATGTCCGCGAGCCATTCGCGGTGGGCCGGGAGGAACTGGATCTCGGTCGACGCGTCGACGACCTTGCCGCGGCGGACGGTCAGGATCTGGAGCGGCGCGAAGCTCGTGGCGTAGCCGTCGAACTGGTAGAGGAAGCGGTTGTCGGGCATCGCGATCTCGGCGTGGCCGTCGCCGTCGAGGTCACGCAGGAACTGTCCGTCGCCGTCGAAGAAGCCGACCTCGACCGCCGTCCATTCCGGTCCGACCTGGGTCGCCACGATCACCTGCGTGCAGCAATGCGCGCCGCCCGAATAGGAGGTGAAATAGACCTCCGGCCGCGTGTTGTTGGGGTCGATGTCGGCGATGCTCGCTTCCGTCGTCGGAAAGCTGAAGCCGGACGCGATGCCCACCGCTTCGAGGACCTCGCGGCCGCCGACCGACACGGTCAGCACCGGTACGTCGAGGTCGGGGTCGACCTTCGGCCGCCGCTGCATCTCGATGTTGGCCGTGACGTCGCCCACCGTCACGGCCGCGCCGGAGGCGCCTTCCTCGAACACGGTGGTGGGAAACCGGGGCGCGTCCGCCTGAGCACAGGCCGGAGCGATTCCGAGCGCCAGGAGCGCGGCCAGTAGGATCGGGGCGACAGGGGACACGCATACCTCCTCGAATCGCCGTTCCGACTGTAGTTCGCCCGTTCGCGGCGAGCAAATCCGCGAACTGGAAAGGCGGCTGCGGCGCGGATAGTGTCGCTGCACAGATGGAGGTGACCATGCCCGACACCAGTGGCCTGAAGACGATCAGGCTGAACCTTGCCCGTACCAAGGGATTTCCCGATGGCAGCGATCGCCACGGCTACCGTTTCACGGCCCCGCTCGACGCCGAAGGGCGGCTGGATGCCGAGGGCTGGAAGAAACACCGCGACGTCTGCCGCGTCGTCCGTTTCTGGGGCGACGAGGAGGAGGACATCGGCCACCTCGTCCACCGGCCGGGCGGCTCGTGGGGCTTCACCTACGATCTCGCCGGCGACGAGGGCGACGAGTCCGGCTTCAAGCTCTCGAGCCACAGCTTCGTGCCGGGCGAGTACGTCTCGATCCGCGACGATGACGGAGAGCTTCACACGTTCCGGGTGGTGACCGTGGAGGACGTCTGAGGCGCCGACCGGCGCAGTTTCAGCCTGCCGGGTCGGGCGCCGGTCCGCGGGAGGCGATCCGGGCCTCGGCCCGCGCGACGGCCGTCGCGATCATGTCCTTGATGCGGCTGATGTCCTTGGGGTCGATGAGGCTCGGATCGAGGAAGATGCTGACCCCCGCGTGCTGCTCGCGGATCACCGAGGTCAGGCCGTCCTCGCCGACCATGGCCTCGACGACGTAGGGCATGATCTCGCGGCTGATGCCCTTCATGGTGATCGGCGGCAGGCGCTTCGCGATCACCATGTCCTGCACCAGGGCGAAGGTCTCGTAGGACATCACGATCTGCCCCGGATTGGCGACCTGCTGGAGGCGGGCGGCGAGGTTCGCCTCGGCGCCGATGATCGTGTAGTCCATGCGGTCGGCACTGCCGAAATTGCCGACGTTGCAATAGCCGGTGTTGATGCCGATCCGGGCGCGGAACGGCTTCTCGATGCCGCGGCTCATCCAGCGCTCGCTGAGCTCGGCGAGCCGCTCCTGCATCGCCACCGCCATGCGGACGCAGGCCTTGGCGTCCTCGACCACGCCGCGGGTTTCGGGGTCGCCGAAGAAGACGAGGATCGCGTCGCCGATGAACTTGTCGACGGTGCCGCCGTGCTGGAGCGCCACGTCCGACATCTCGGTCAGGTATTCGTTGAGGAGGCCGGTAAGCTCCTCCGGCTGGAGGCGCTCGGTGGTCGCGGTGAACTCGACGATGTCGGAGAAGAAGATGGTGAGCTTCTTCCGCTCGGTGGTGATCGTGGCGTCCTTCTCGCCGCTGAAGATGCTCTTGTAGATCTGCGGCGACAGGTACTTGGCGATCTTCAGCGAGACCGTCGCGAGGAAGTCGTTGGTGAGGTGGAGCTCGCGGTTGAGCCGGGCGACGGAACGGGCCTGGCGGGTCTGCCAGACGATGAAGGCGATCGCCGCGATCGCCGCCAGCACCAGGTAGCCGAACAGGAACTTGAAGGCGAAGAGGTTCGCCTCCACCGGCTGCTGGACGGTGATCTCCTGGATGCCGCGGACGTCGCCGACCTTCCAGTCGGTCTTGCGGCTGTCGGGATGGCTGTTGTGACAGGCGACGCAGGTCTCGCCCATCATGATCGGGGTGGCGATCCGGACCGTGCGGTTGAGGAGGCTGCCGCCGACCTGGACGATCGGATGGGTCGGGTCGGCGCGCAGGTCGAGGAGCGCCTGGGACTCGAATTCGTCGAGGCGGTGCGGCTCGCGGCCGGCGAAGGGGAAGTCCGAGACGAAGCGGTAGCCGACGTCGCCGGTCTCGCCGATCAGCCTGCCGAGCTCCAGCGAGAAGGTGGCGGGGATCGGCATGCCGCCCTCGACTTCGCGGAACTTGTTGGTGAGCTCGACCTGGCCGTGCGCGGCGATCACCCGCGACACGATATCCTGGGCGTAGAAGTCGCGGACCGCGTCGATGATCCGGCTGAATTCCTCGGCCTGCTTGGTGAGTGCGGTGCGCGACAGCTCGCGAAGGTCGGCGAGGATCGCGACCGGGAGTCCGACGAGCAGCAGCAGCACCACGACGATCCACACCGCGCTCGGGCGCGCGAGCCTGCCCGACGGCACGTTGCTGCCCGCCGACGATGCCGTCGTCATGACCGGTCCTGCAAGAAGACGCTCACCGCCACCGCCCGGGCTGCACTCTACCGGCAAGACGATTGGCGCAGCCTGCGGAGGATTGCAACTGTATCCGCGTCGCCCTGGCATTTTCGCGGCCGTCGTCGCGCCCGGCTTGAAGCCGGCTGCCGCGGCGGTTATCTTTCCGGGCGAGGACGACCTCCACGAATTCAATGATCCCGTCCGGGACGACCCGGCGTCACCGGAGGCTCCATCGTGGCCTGGGTCTTTCTCCTCGTCGCCGGCATCCTCGAAGTCGTCTGGGCGTTCTACATGAAGAAGTCCGAGGGCTTCACGCTCGCCGTCCCCACGGCGATCACGCTCGTCGCCATGATCGCGAGCTTCGTGCTCCTCTCCGTTTCGATGCGGACCCTGCCGCTCGGTACCGCATACGCGGTCTGGACCGGCATCGGCGCGGTCGGCGCGTTCCTTCTCGGCATCGCCGTCCTCGGCGAGGCGGTGACCCCGATGCGCCTCGCCGCGGCGGCGCTGATCATCGCCGGGATCGGGCTGATGAAGCTCGCGAGCGATCAATGATCGCGCAACGACGAACGACGAATGGAGCGTGACATGGACGGTGCGGGCGCCCCTCTGCGCACGGGCGGACAGATCCTTGCCGATGCGCTGGTCGCGAACGGCGTCGACCGGGCCTTCTGCGTGCCCGGCGAGAGTTACCTCGCGCTCCTCGACGCGCTCTACGACACCCCCGTGCGCGTCACCGTCTGCCGGAACGAGGGCGGCGCGTCTATGGCGGCCGAGGCCTGGGGCAAGCTCACCGGCCGTCCCGGGATCGTGATGGCGACGCGCGGGCCGGGGGCGACGAACGCTTCCGGCGGCCTCCATGTCGGCCGGCAGGATTCGACGCCGATGATCCTGCTGCTCGGACAGGTGTCACGGAAGTGGCGACACCGTGAGGCCTTCCAGGAGATGGACTTCAAGGCGTTCTTCGGCGAGGTCGCGAAGTGGGCGGTCGAGATCGACGACGCCGCGCGCCTGCCGGAATACCTGAGCCGGGCCTTCCACGAGGCGACGTCCGGCCGCCCCGGACCGGTGGTGCTCGGGTTGCCCGAGGACATGTTGCGCGATCACGCCGCTGTCGCCGATGCCCGGCCCTGGGTGCAGGTCGAGACCTGGCCCGGCGCAGCGCAGATGGCCGAGCTCCGCGATCTCCTCCATGCGGCGCGCTCGCCGCTCGTCGTGCTCGGCGGGTCGCGCTGGAGCGAGGCCGCGGTGCAGGCGGTGCGGCGCTTCGCCGAGCGCTTCCGGTTGCCGGTCGCCTGCTCGTTCCGCCGCCAGATGCTGTTCGACCACGACCATCCGAACTACGCCGGAGACCTCGGCATCGGCCCGAGTCCGGCGCTGGCCGAGCGGATGCGGAAGGCGGATCTGCTGCTTCTCGTCGGCGGGCGGATGAGCGAGATGGCGTCGTCGTCTTACGGCCACATCGCCATCCCCGAGCCTCGGCAGACTCTGGTCCACGTCCATCCCGGCGCCGAGGAGCTCGGCCGTCTCTACCGTCCGACGCTGGCGATCAACGCAAGCCCGATCGCCTTCGCGGCGACGCTCGACTATCTGCAACCGCCCGACGCCATCCCCTGGGGCGGCGAGGCGGAGAAGGCCAACACCGCTTACAAGGCCTGGGCGGCGCCGGTCGACAATCCCGGCCCGGTGCAGCTGAGCCGCATCGTGGCGTGGCTCCGTGAACGGCTTCCCGAGGACGCGATCGTCACCAACGGCGCCGGCAACTATGCCGGCTGGGTGCATCGCTTCTTTCGTTTCCGCCGCTACGGCACCCATCTCGCGCCGACCTCGGGCACCATGGGCTACGGCCTGCCGGCGGCGGTCGCGGCGAAGCTCCGGCACCCGGATCGGGTCGTCCTCTGCTTCGCCGGCGACGGCTGCTTCCAGATGTCGATGCAGGAATTCGCCACGGCAGTGCAGGAGCGGGCGGCGGTGATCGTGATCGTCGTCAACAACGGCATCCACGGCACGATCCGGATGCACCAGGAGCGGGACTATCCCGGACGCGAGATCGCGACCGACCTCGTCGATCCCGACTTCGCCGCCTTTGCCCGCGCCTGCGGCGGCCATGGCGAGACCGTCGCAACGACCGAGGACTTCGCGCCGGCGTTCGAGCGCGCGCTCGCCGCGGGCAGGCCGGCGATCATCGACCTCAAGTTCTCGCCCGAGGCGATCACGCCGACGCGCACCATGAGCCAGATCAGGGGAAGCGGTCGGCGCTAGGCGCGACCGTTTCGTTCAGCGCATGCCGAGGGAGTCCTCGCCGCGGTCGAGGATCAGCGGGACGATGAGATCCTCCTCGTCCTCGAGGTGGCGGCCGAGCTTCCTCAGCAGTTTCTGCCCGGCTTCGGCGTAGGCATCGCCGGCGCGAAGCATCGCATCGCGGTCGGCGTCCCCGGCATGGAGGAACGCGTTCGCGGCCTCGAAGGTGGCCAGCATCGCGGCATGGATGTTCTCGTGGTCGCTTTCGAGCACCTCGAAGCCGCGAAGAAGACGCGGCTCGGCCCGGCCGAAGACCGGAAAGAACTGGTGGTCCTCGATGTTGTGATGGCCCTCGAGATGGCCGAGAAAGGTCTGGAGGCGCGGCCGGAACCAGGCGCGATACTCGGCCGGTGCCATCCGGCCCTCGCGGAAATCGGCGGCCCCCTTGGCGAGCGCGAAGCCCGACCGGCGGAAGCCGTCGTGGATCGAGAGCCAGAAGCGGGCGAGCTCGCCGAGATTGACGTGGCCCTGCCAGACCTCGCGCGGATAGCGCGCGATCAGGAGTTTGAGGTCGTCCGGCCAGCCGGTTCGGAAATCGAGGTCGAAAGTCATCGGAATGGAATGCGGGTTTCCGGTGTGGGTGCCTGCATATAGGCACGGCAGGACCGCCATGGAATGCCCCGGACCGACCCGCGTGCGGGGAGGGCTGCCCGGCGCCGATGCTTGGCGCCTCATCGGCGGCATGATACCGCTGTGGCCGAGAGCGTCACGCTCTTGCGCGGGGGCGCGAACCCAGGAGGCATCTGCTCATGAACTGGAAGATTTTGGCCGTGGCCACGCTGCTCACCGGCACCGCCGTCACCGCGGCCCAGGCCGACGAGTGGTTCGTCGTCGCGGGCGAGAACGAGACCTGCGAGGTGGTGGACATGGTCCTCCCCGGTTACGGCAAGCTCGCCGGCCCCTATGCGACCCAGGAAGAGGCGATGGCCGAGAAGGAGCGCATCGCCCGCTGCGAGGAGGCCAACACCGATCCGGATCCCGACGAGGACGGCCCGGCCCGCTGAGCCGCTACAGTCAGCAGCGATCCGATTCGAACGCCGGCCTCGTGCCGGCGTTTTCGTGTCGGACATGCTTGTCTCAGGAGCCGACGCCATCGCCATGACGTCGTGTACCAGCGTCCCCCGATCCAGCACGTGATGTCTGATGGCGGCGCCGGCTTCGCGCGCCAACTCGAACGGACCATCGACGGGAAAGGGGGCTTTGGTACAGCCGGCTGGGCTCGAACCAGCGACCTACGGATCCACAATCCGGCGCTCTACCAACTGAGCTACGGCTGCACGTCGTTTGCGGGCGGAACCTAGAGTCTCGGACGCCGCGGTTCAAGCGGAAAGCGAGGCCGGCCCCTTCCGTGATCCACAAAAGCGAACGGCCCGGCGGGAGGAGCCGGGCCGTTCGTACGCTACAACCAAGTTCGCTGGGAGGGTCAGGCGACCTTGATGTCCTTGAAGGCCTTCTCGACGTGGGCCTGCATCGGCTTGGTCGCGTCGGTGGCCACCTTCTGCGCCAGGTCCTGGAACTCCTTGAACTGGGCGGTGAGGGTGTCGAACTGCTGGCGGGCGAACGCCGTCTGAAGCTCGATCACGTCGGCCAGGGTCTTGGCGCCGAAAAGGTCCTTGGCGAGCGCGAAGGAGGCGTCGCTGTTCGCCTTGACCGCGTCGATCGCCTTGACGCCGAAGGTGAAGGCGCCGTCACGCGCCGTCTCGAAGGTGTCCTCGACCGCCTCGGTGGTGTCCTCGGCCGCAGTCCTCATCTTGGCGTAGGCGTCGCGGGCCTGGGCAATGCCCTTCTCCGCGAGTTCGCGGAACGCAAGCGGCACCTCGAAATTCGCCGACGGCATGCTGAACGCCTCGAACGGCGCCTTGAAGTCCATCGTGTCGGCCTTGGTCTTCGTCTTGCTTTGCGTAGTAGCCATGATCGTCATCGCATCCTTGGAAAAAGGAAGTTGAAATCGCTCCGGCATGACAACGCTAACGAAGGCCATCGCCGGTTCTTCCGATGACGGATATAGGCGGATCATTTGTGCATTGCAACATAAATCTCGCAACGCACAAA
>JBIQKL010000144.1:0-7346 GCA_044506555.1 Hyphomicrobiales bacterium
AAAGGAGAAGCCATGAAGACGAGCCAGAATGGCGTGGCATTCATCGCCGAGCACGAGGGCGTGACAACCCGGGCCTACCGGGACGTCGCCGGCGTGTGGACCATCGGCATCGGCCACACGGCGGCAGCGGGACCGCCCAAGCCCGAGGCGGGCATGTCGATCACGCGGGACGAAGCCTATGCCCTGCTCGCCCGCGACCTGCCGCGCTATGAGCAGCGGGTCGAGTCGGCGCTCGGGCCGGTGCCGCAGACCGTGTTCGACGGAGCCGTCTCGTTCGACTTCAATACCGGCGCGATCGCGCGCGCATCGTGGGCCAAGGCCTATCGTGTCGGGGACCGCGACGGCGCCCGCCGCAAGCTGCTGCTGTGGAACAAGGCCGGCGGACGGACGGTCGCGGGCCTGGTCCGTCGCCGCGAGGCGGAAGCGCGGCTCATCTTCGACGGCAGCTACGGCAGCAAGGACGAAGGTTGGGCCAACGCGATAGCCGACGTCGCAGCCTACCAGAAGCAGCTCGCCACGCTCGGGTTCTACAAGGGCACGGTGGACGGGCTCGCAGGACCGCTCACCGCGACGGCGATCCGCGCCTACCAGAACAGCCATCCCGATCTCGTCGCCGACGGCATCGTCGGTCCGGCGACGCGTGCCAGCCTCGCCCGCGATCTTGCGGCGCGTGCGGGAACCGCAGCGGCGGGCGCCGTGGCGGTTGCGGCCACCGCGCTCGGCGCCGTCGCGGCGCCGTCCGAGACGCTCCTGTGGGCCGTGGGCACGGGCGGAGCCGCGCTGTTGGCTGCGGGCGGTCTGCTCATCCTGCGCCATCGCCGCGAGCTGAGCCGCCTCTTCCTCCGCAACAAGGGAGCCTGAACGATGAACCGCATTGCCGAAATCCTGCACATGACCAAGGGCTGGCGAACGCTCCTCGCGTCGCTCGCCATCTCCGCGGTCGGCGTCCTTCAGTCGACGGACTGGAGCACGCTGGTCCCGGAGGACCGCGTCGGGCCGGTGATGGTCGCCATCGGCGTCGCCATGGCGGTGCTTCGTGTCCTCACCGTCGGCCCGGTCGGACGGAAGTAGGCGGGCGCATCGACAGACGCGAGGCCGCCAGCCATATTCAGCGCGTATTCATGTTATCCCGCGTATCGAGACGACATGTTCAGGTCTCTCGCCCTTGCTGCCGTTGTCATCCTGCCCTTCGCGGGGAGCGGGCTCGTTGCCGGCCCGGCCCTCGCGCAGGGATGCCTGTCGGCGAAGCAGACCCGGTCGGCCGTGCAGAGTGGACAGGCGGTCTCGCTGTCGAAAATGGTGAAGAACATCCAGAGGGCCACCGGCGGCGAGATCCTGCCGACGCCGCAGCTCTGCGACCAGGGCGGCCGGCTGGTCTACATGGTCAAGGTGCTGAGGCCCGACGGTTCGGTGGAGACGCTGACGGTCGATGCTGCCAGCGGCAGCATCTCGGGCTACTGACGGATCGAGGAGAAGGAAGCGGATGCGGATCCTGGTCGTCGAGGACGATGCTGACCTCAACCGGCAGCTCGTCGCGGCCTTCAAGGAAGCCGGCTACGCCGTGGATGCCGCCTCGGACGGCGAGGAGGGCCACTTCCTCGGTGATACCGAGCCCTATGACGCGGTCGTGCTCGACATCGGCCTGCCGCAGATGGACGGCATCTCGGTGCTCGAGAAATGGCGCCGCGACGGCCGGAAAATGCCTGTCCTGATCCTGACCGCGCGGGACCGCTGGAGCGACAAGGTGCAGGGCATCGACGCCGGCGCCGACGACTACGTCGCCAAGCCGTTCCATATCGAGGAAGTGCTGGCGCGGGTGCGGGCGCTGGTCCGCCGTGCGGCGGGCCATGCCTCGAACGAGATCGAGATCGGCCCGATCCGGCTCGACAGCCGCGCGGGGCGCGTGACCGTCGACGGCAATCCGGTCAAGCTCACCTCGCACGAATACAAGGTGCTCGAGTACCTCATGCACCATCGGGAGCGGGTCGTGTCGCGGACCGAGCTGATCGAGCATCTCTACGACCAGGATTTCGATCGCGACTCCAACACGATCGAAGTCTTCGTCGGCAGGCTCCGCAAGAAGGTGTCGGCCGACCTGATCGAGACGGTCCGTGGCCTCGGGTACCGGATCGCGATGCCGCAATGATGCGGCGCAACTCCCTTGCCTTCCGTCTCGTCTCCGCTTCTGCACTCTGGAGCGTGATCGCGCTCGTCGCCGCGGGGTTCATCCTGACCTCGCTCTATTCACGGACCGTCGAGGACGCCTTCGATGAGCGCCTCAGCGTCTATCTCCGGACGTTGGTCGGTGCGCTCGCCGGCCAGAGTCCGCCGGCCTCCATGGACCCGGGGAACCTCGGCGAACCGCGGTTCGAACTGACCTATTCCGGGTGGTACTGGCAGGTCCGCGAGCCCGATGCGGGTCCGGTCGTGCTGAGCTCGGGGTCGCTGTTCGCCGATACGCTCGACCTGGCGGCGGCGACGGAGACGCGCGAGCACGAGGGTATGACCTCCGGCGCCCTGGCGGGGCCGAACGATCAATCCCTCCGCGTGCTGTCCCGCACCGTCGATTTCGACGGGTCGGATCGCTACGAGGTGCTCGTCGCCGGCGACGCGGGCGGCCTGCAGGCGCAGATCGCCGCCTTCCGCTGGAGCGTCGGCCTGACGCTGGCGGCGTTCGGCATCGGTCTCGTGATCGCGACGCTGTTCCAGATCCGCTGGGGGCTCCGGCCACTCGACAATGTCCGACGCGGGCTCGCAGCGCTCCGGAGCGGCAAGGAGGGCCGCTTCGAGGGTCCGTTCCCGGCGGAGATCCAGCCCCTGGCGCGCGAGCTCAATGCACTCCTCGAATCGAACCAGCAGATCATCGAGCGGGCGCGCACGCAGGTCGGAAACCTCGCCCACGCGCTCAAGACCCCCCTCAGCGTGATCACCAACGAGGCCCGGGCGGCGCGCGGCCCGCTCGCCGAGAAGGTCGCCGAGCAGGCGGAGCTGATGCGGACACAGGTCAATCATTACCTCAAGCGGGCCCGGATCGCAGCGCGCTCCAAGGTGATCGGCGCCGTCACCGAGGTCGAGCCGGTGGTCGACAGCATCGTCCGCGCCATGGCTCGCATCCACGAGGACAGGAACCTCGACATCGGCGAGGATGTGGCGGCCGGAGCCTTGTTCCGCGGAGAACGGCAGGATCTCGAGGAGATCATCGGCAATCTCGTCGACAACGCCTGCAAATGGGCACGGACCGAGGTGGCCGTCACCGCCGTCTATGTCCGGCCGCCGGACGAGGACTCGGCGGGCCGGCTGACCGTCACGATCGACGACGACGGGCCGGGCCTCACCGAGCCGCAGCGCATCGAGGCGACACGGCGGGGCCGGAGGCTCGACGAGACCAAGCCGGGATCGGGCCTCGGCCTTTCCATCGTTACCGAGCTCGTGGGACTCTATGGCGGCCGCTTCCGGCTCGACCGGTCGCCCAGTGGCGGGGTCCGTGCCGAAGTCGAGTTGCCGGCGGCGTGATCGCGGCGTGATTGTGAAATCCCAAATTCCGCCATCGTACTTGTGCTATGAGGCTCCGTCGGGCGTTGATCGATTTCCCGGAGGGGAGAGGATGAGATTGACCGTGGCCGTAGCCGCGTTGGGGCTGGTTGGCGCGCTGCTGGCCGGTTGCAGCACGACGAGCGGATCCGGCCAGGCGCTGGGCCTCGTCGAGGCCGGCCAGGCGAGCGATACGCCGATCGCGTCGTTTGCGGCATCGGGCCTGAGCACGTCCGCTCAGAGGAAGGCCTCCGAGACCGAAGCGCGGGCCCTGGAATATGGTCGGACGGGCATCCCCGTCGCCTGGAAGGACGGCCGGAGCCGCGGCGAAGTGACGCCGGGTGCGCTGTACCAGGTCAATGCGTCCAGCTGTCGTGACTATACACATACCGTCAGCATCGACGGCAATCCGGCGGTGAGCGGCCGGGCGACGGCCTGCCGGCAGGCCGACGGCACGTGGCGGACCATCCTCTAGGCTCGCCGTCGTGGCGTGTTTGACCTGGCACAAGTCGGCAGGCGCCTTCCCGAGCTGTAATATGGAACGATGACTCTCTGGATCGTCATGGCCGTGCTCGCGGCAGCCGTCTCGTTGACCGTGCTGGTGCCGCTCTATCGCGGCCGGGCCGACGCGCGGCGCATGGCGGAGCAGGAAGCGTCGGTCTACCGTGACCAGCTGCGGGAGCTCGACCGCGACCTCGAGCGAGGCGTGATCGCCCCGGCCGAGGCGGAGGCGGCGCGGACCGAGATCGCGCGTCGCCTGATCCGAGCCGATGCCGCAGGCAGGGCCGCGCCCGCACTCGCGGCCGACGAGGCCCCCCGCCGCGTCGCGGCGATCGCCGCCGTGTTGGCGATGCCCGTGCTGGCGCTGGGCCTCTATGTCGCCCTCGGATCGCCCGAACTGCCCGACGAACCGCTGGCGGCGCGGCTCGCCGCCCCGCCGGAGCAGCAGGACATGGCGGTGCTGCTCGACCAGGTCGAGCAGCACCTCGCCGCCAACCCCGACGACTTGCGCGGCTGGCAGGTGGTGGCGCCGGTCTATGTCCGGGTGGGCCGCGACGACGAGGCGGTGACCGCCTTCCGCAACATCCTTCGCCTCGCCGGCAGCGACGTCCGGACCGAAGGCGATTTCGGCGAGGCGCTGGTCCGCGCCAACCAAGGATCGGTCGGTGCCGATGCACGCGCTGCCTTCGAGCGTGCGCTCGACGACGATCCGAAGGACATCCGTGCCCGCTTCTATCTTGCCCTGGGCGACGGGCAGGCGGGCCGGCGGGATGAGGCGGCCGCGGCGCTCCGCTCCCTCATCGCCGAGGCGCCGCCCGGCGCGACCTGGACGGACGGTATCCGGGAAGTCCTGGCTCAGATCGAGGCCGGGCCAGCGGTAGCGACCGGTGCCGGGCCGACCGCAGAGGACGTGGAGGCGACCGACGGCATGTCCCCCGGCGACCGCTCGGCGATGATCGAGGGCATGGTGGCGCAACTTGCCGACCGTCTGCAGGCGGAGCCGAATGACGCAGAGGGTTGGGCCAGACTGGTCCGGTCCTATATGGTGCTCGGCCGGGAGAGCGACGCGCGCGCGGCGCTCGATGATGCCCGGACGGCGCTGGCGGGGGCGGCGGACAAGCTGGCGCTGGTCGAGAACGAGGCACGGGCGACGGGGTTGATCCAGTGACGGTTGCGGTCGGTGCCGCCAAGGCCAGAGGAATGACGCGCAGGCAGCGGCGGCTGACGCTGATCGGCTTGGCCGCGCTCGTGCTCGCGATTGCTGCGGGTCTGGTCCTCTATGCGATGACCGACCGCATCGTGTTCTTCAACTCGCCCAGCGACTTCGCGGCCAATCCGTCGCCGCCGGGCACCCGTCTCCGTCTCGGCGGGCTGGTGGAGGAAGGAAGCCTCGTCAAGGGCGACGACGGACGGGTCGCCTTTGCCATGACCGACGGCGCGGCGACCGTGCCGGTGACCTACAAGGGCATCCTGCCCGACCTGTTCCGGGAAGGGCAGGGGGTCGTGGCCGACGGCGTGGTCGGCGCCGGCGGTGTCTTTGCCGCCGATTCCGTGCTCGCCAAGCACGACGAGAATTACATGCCGCGCGAGGTCGTTGACGCGCTGAAGGCGCAAGGTGTCTGGGAAGGCGAGGAATCGCCGTCCGGGACGCCGTAGGCTTCCGCGATGGGCGCCGAACTCGGTCATTTCGCCCTCATCCTCGCGCTGGTGCTCGCGCTGGCGCAGTCGATCATCCCGTTCGCCGGCGCCATCCGTGGCGACCGGCGGCTGATGGCGGTGGCTGGTCCGGCCGCCGTGACGCAGTTCCTGCTGATCGGCGTCTCTTTCGCGCTGCTGGTCAACGCCTACGTGCTGTCCGACTTCTCGGTCCTGAACGTCGCCGAGAACTCTCATTCGCTGAAGCCGCTCCTCTACAAGATCACCGGCGTCTGGGGGAACCACGAGGGGTCGATGCTCCTGTGGGTGCTGATCCTCGCGCTGTTCGGCGCGCTCGTCGCGGTATTCAGCCATAACCTGCCGGACCGGCTGCGGGCGCTGGTCCTGTCCGTTCAGGCCTGGATCGCGGTCGCCTTCCTGCTCTTCGTCCTGTTCACGTCGAATCCGTTTCTCCGGCTCTGGCCGGCCCCCATCGAGGGCAACGACCTCAATCCGGTGCTGCAGGACATCGGCCTCGCCATCCATCCGCCGCTCCTTTATCTCGGCTATGTCGGCTGCTCGATCTCGTTTGCGTTCGCGGTGGCGGCGCTGATCGACGGGCGGATCGATGCCGCATGGGCGCGCTGGGTGCGGCCGTGGACGCTGGCCGCCTGGATGTTCCTGACCCTCGGCATCGCCATGGGCTCCTACTGGGCCTATTACGAGCTCGGCTGGGGCGGGTTCTGGTTCTGGGATCCGGTCGAGAACGCGTCCTTTATGCCCTGGCTCGCGGCGACGGCGCTGCTTCACTCGGCGATCGTCATGGAGAAGCGGAACGCGCTCCGTATCTGGACGGTGCTGCTCGCGATCCTCGCCTTCTCGCTGTCCCTCCTCGGCACGTTTCTCGTGCGCTCGGGCGTGCTCACCTCGGTGCACACCTTCGCCGCCGACCCCACCCGGGGCGTGTTCATCCTCGCGATCCTGGTCGTGTTCATCGGCGGCTCGCTGGCGCTGTTCGCATTCCGCGCCGGCACCCTCGCGCCGGGCGGCATCTTCGCCCCAATCAGCCGCGAGGGCGCGCTCATCCTCAACAACCTCTTCCTGACCGCTGCCTGCGGCGCGGTGCTGGTCGGCACGCTCTATCCGCTCGTCCTCGAAGCGCTCACCGGCGACCGCATCTCGGTCGGTGCGCCGTTCTTCAACCTCATTTTCCTCCCGCTCGTCACGCCGCTCCTGATCATCGTACCCTTCGGGCCGCTGCTTGCCTGGAAGCGCGGCGATCTCCGCGCCGCCTCGGAACGGCTGGTCTTCGCATTCGGCGCGGCGATCCTCGCTGCGATTCTGGCGGCATGGCTCGCCGGGGCGGGGAACCTGCTGGCGCTGTTCGGCATCGCCGTGGGCACGTGGCTGATCGTCGGCGCACTGTCCGAGGTCGCCTTCCGGGTGAAGTTGTTCTCGGCGCCGCTGGCCGAGTCGGTGCGCCGGGCCCGGGGGTTGCCGCGGTCGGCCTACGGCACGATGCTGGCGCATGCCGGCGTCGGGGTGACGGTGCTCGGCATCGTCATCGCGAGCAATTTCATGAGCGAGCAGATCCTCACCGTGCGTCCCGGCGAGTCGATGACGCTCGGCGGCAAGACGGTGACCTTTGACGACGTCGTGCTTCGGCGCGGCCCGAACTA
>JBIQKL010000019.1:0-6353 GCA_044506555.1 Hyphomicrobiales bacterium
GCAGCAGAGCCTCCGGCAGCCGAACCGCCCGCGGCCGAGCCGCCCGCGACCGAGCCCGGCACAGAGCCATAGGCCCCGCGCCTCCGCGGCCGGTCGAACGGTTGCGGGACAACACATCGAACTCAGCCGGCGCCCCTCGGGCGCCGGCATTTCTTTCGCCCCCCGGCACCGTAGCGCCGAAGACGGGATTTCGCCGATCGTCGCGTGCGGGAGGTATTCTTTTCCTGCTTTCCCGCAATCTCCGCCAACCGAACCTTGAAGGCCAACGGACCAGCCGCTAGCCTCCGCGCCATCCTACCAACCGTTCTCGCAAAAGCCCCCGCATCATGGACGTCAATGCCTCCGTCACCGACGCCATCGGCAACACGCCGCTGATCCGCCTTCGCCGCGCCTCGGAGATCACGGGTTGCGAGATCCTCGGCAAGGCCGAGTTCATGAATCCCGGCCAGTCGATCAAGGACCGGGCCGCACTGTTCATCATCCGCGACGCGATCGAGCGCGGCGCGCTCCGGAAGGGCGGCGTCATCGTCGAAGGCACCGCCGGCAACACCGGCATCGGCCTGGCGCTGGTCGCCGACGCCATGGGCTTCCGCACGGTCATCGTCATTCCCGAGACGCAGAGCCAGGAGAAGAAGGACACGCTCCGCATCGCCGGTGCCGAGCTGATCGAGGTTCCGGCCGTCGCCTACAAGAACCCCAACAACTACGTGAAGGTCTCGGGACGCCTCGCCGAGCAGTTGGCGAAGACCGAGCCGAACGGCGCCATCTGGGCCAACCAGTTCGACAACGTCGCCAACCGGCGCGCCCACTACGAGGGGACTGGGCCGGAGATCTGGCGCCAGACCGACGGCAAGGTCGACGGCTTCGTCGCCGCGGTCGGCACCGGCGGCACCCTAGCCGGCACCGGCATGGCGCTGAAGGAGCGGAACCCCAATGTCCAGATCGCCCTCGCCGACCCGATGGGCGCGGCACTCTTTTTCTACTACACCACGGGCGAACTGAAGGCCGAGGGCTCCTCGATCACCGAGGGCATCGGCCAGGGACGCATCACCGCCAACCTCGAAGGTGCGCCGGTCGACCGTGCCTACCAGATCCAGGACGCGGAAGCGGTCCAGATCGTCTTCGACCTGATCCGCGACGAGGGCCTGGTCCTCGGCGGCTCGTCCGGCGTCAACGTCGCCGGCGCCATCCGGCTCGCAAAGGACCTGGGTCCGGGACACACGATCGTCACCGTCCTCTGCGACTACGGGACCCGCTACCAGTCGAAGCTGTTCAACCCGGACTTCCTCCGCGAGCACCACCTGCCGGTGCCGGAATGGCTCGACCGGAAGTCGACGATCACCGTTCCGTACGAATAGGGCACGGATCGCGAGCGCCTCGCCGCGTGCGCAGCACGGTTCTCCATCGTCCACACATAAAAAAGGCGCAGCGGGCGTGACCCGCTGCGCCTGATATCGTGAAGGGCCGAAACGTCAGCCAGGCTCGCCGTCCGGGCCTTCGTCCGGACCAACCGGGCCGCGGTCCGGACCATGACCGCGGGGCGGGCCGTCGGGCCGGTCGCCGCCACGCGGCGGACCGAACTCGGCCTTGCTGATCACGCCGTCGCCGTCACGGTCGAAGCGCGAGAACAGCCGGTCGGAGCTCTCGGAATACTCCTCCAGAGTCACCTGCGCGTCCCCGTCCGGGTCATGCATCTGGAAGCTGCGGACGATCATCCGGTTCATCTGGTCGGTCCACAGCGCCTTGTATTCCTCGAGCGAGAGCTGTCCGTCGCCATCGGCGTCGAACTGGCTCACCTTCTCGGCGGTCACGGTGGCCACTTCGTCCCGCGTGATCTGGCCGTCGCCGTTCACGTCGAAACGCTCGACGATCACCGCCATGCCGGGGGCGCCGCCGGTCGGGCCGCCGAAGCGCGGGCCGTGCGGGCCGCCTTTCCAGTGCATCATGCGCGGACCGTGCGGCGCGCCGCGCATGCCCTGCGGCGGGCCGCGACGACCGTCGAAATGGGCAACCTGCTGGCCGTCGTGCGGCGCGGGATCGGCGAGCGCGGGCACGGTCACGACACCGAGCGTCGTGCCGACGAGGGCGGCGAGTATGGTCTTGTAGCGGGTCTTCATGGTCGGTCTGTTCCTTCTTCGGGTGCGGGGGCACGATCCGAAGATAGGGAGGCCCGTGACCGAACGTGTGCCGCCCGGCCAACGGCTTGTAACCGGGCGTCGCACCAGCGCGTCCTGGTACATTCCGTTACAATTTTCTCCGTGCGCCCGGTCCGGCGCCCCCATAATGACGCCGTCCGCAGTCAGTTCTCGGCCCATGGATACCAGCCCGCATATCCTCGTCGTCGACGATTCCGCCGACATCCGCGATCCGCTCGCGAAGTACCTGTCGAAGAAGGGGCTTCGCGTCTCCACCGCCGACGGCGGCCAGGAGCTTCGTCGCGTGATGAAGACGAGCGCCATCGATCTCGTCATCCTCGATGTGATGATGCCGGGCGAGGACGGGCTGGTGCTCTGCCGGATGATCCGCGAGACCACGGATACTCCCGTGATCCTGCTCACCGCCATGGTCGAGGAGACGGACCGCATCGTCGGCCTGGAGATCGGCGCCGACGACTACGTCACCAAGCCGTTCAGCCCGCGCGAGCTGCTGGCCCGGGTCAAGGCGGTGCTCCGCCGCTCCCGTGGCCTGCCCCGGTCGGCCACGACGGCGACGCCGGGGCGGCTCCGGTTCGACCAGTGGACGCTCGACACCGGCCGGCGCGAGCTGGTCGGCGCCGACGGCGTCGCGGTGCCGCTCTCGACCACCGAGTTCCGCCTGCTCTCCGTATTCCTCGAGCGCCCGCGGATCGTGCTCTCCCGCGACCAGCTCCTCGACCTCACCGCCGGCCGCTCGCTCGAGCCGTTCGAGCGCTCGATCGACAATCAGGTCAGCCGCCTGCGCAAGAAGATCGAGACCGATCCGAAGAATCCCGCGATCATCAAGACCGTGTGGGGCGGCGGCTACGTGCTCGCGGCGGAAGTGGAGGCGGCGGCGTGAAGCTCCCCCGCCTCAACCTCGGCACGCAGCTCGTCATCCTCCTGCTCGCGGCGCTGATCGTCGTGCAGGCGGCGAGCTTCGTCGTGTTCACCGACGACCGCGAGAGCGCGATCCGTGCCGCCAACCGTGCCGGACTCCTCGAAAGCATGGCCTCGATCACGCGCGTCCTGCAGGAGACGGCGCCGGCGGAGCGCGCCGCGCTCGCCGAGGCCGCCTCGACGTCGCGCATCCAATATTGGGTCAGCGAGGAGAGTGCCAATCCGCCGCGGGCCAGCGGGGCGCAGCTTTCCTTCCCGGCGATCCAGTTCGCGCGGATGTTCGAGAACCTTCGCGAGCCGCCGCGCCTGACCATCATCGTCAACGACAACGGCGCGCCCGGCATCCGCCGCGGGCCGGGCTACCGGCAAGGTCCCGGCCGTCCGCCGTTCGCCGGCGATACGTTCGACGTGCTCGCTTCGGTGCCGTTCGCCGATGGGGGCTGGATCAATGCCCGCACCCGGACCCGCGCCGAGCCGGTGCCGATCCCGTGGCCGTCGATCATCTCGGCCGGGCTGATGGCCGTTGCGATCCTCACCATCGTCGGGCTGATCGTCCGGCGCGCCACCCGCCCGCTCGCCGTTCTCGCCGATCGTGTCGAGGCCTTCGGCCGGGGCGCGCCGTCGATGACGCTGCCCGAGACCGGTCCCCGCGAGGTGCGCCGGCTCACCGCCGCCTTCAACCGGATGCAGGAGCGGCTCGCCCGCTTCATCTCGGACCGGACCCGGATGCTCGCCGCGATCGGCCACGACCTCCGCACGCCGATCACGTCGCTCAAGATCCGAACCGAACTGCTCGACGACGAGGAGTCACGCGACAGGATGATGGCGACGCTCGACGACATGCAGCGGATGACCGAGGCGACGCTGGCCTTCGCCCGCGAGGATGCCGACGCCGAGCCGCTCCGCTCCGTGGACCTGAACGCACTGGTAGAAAGCCTCTGCGACGATCTCGCCGCGATGGGCAAGGACGTGACCTTCATCGGCGTGGAGCGCCTGCCCTATACCTGTCGTCCGACGGCACTCCGCCGCGCATTCAGCAACCTCGTCGACAATGCCGTCCGCTACGGCGACCGCGCCCGGGTCACCCTCGCCGCCACCGCCGACGGGCCGCGCATCGTCATCGACGACGACGGGCCCGGCATCCCGGCGGACCGCATCGAGGAGGTCTACAAGCCCTTTGTCCGGCTGGAGACATCGCGAAGCCGGGACACGGGCGGCACCGGCCTCGGCCTGTCCATCGCCCGCTCGATCATCCTGGCCCATGGCGGCGAGCTGACGCTCGGCAATCGCAAGGACGGCGGACTGCGCGTCGAGATCCGGCTGCCGCGGGCGGAAGCGGCC
Organism: Hyphomicrobiales bacterium; assembly: GCA_044506555.1. GTDB lineage: Bacteria > Pseudomonadota > Alphaproteobacteria > Rhizobiales > Kaistiaceae > Bauldia. The sequence goes on from JBIQKL010000019.1 coordinate 4,416, forward strand.
TGATCGCCCGCGCGGGCCGCCTGCACGGCGGCTCCGGGGTATGCTAATCCACCGATGACTCGCGCCCGTGCCGCGGTCGTCGGAAGCACTCGGGGAGGAATCGCGCATGCCGTTCGTGAGCATCAAGTACGTCGAGGAGAACCTCGCCGACGACCGCGTCGGCAAGATGCATCGCATCGCCGAGCGCGTCAGTCAGGCGGTCGCCGACGAGATGGGCGTAGGGGTCGATTCGGTGTGGATCGGCTTCGAGGCGATCCCCGCCGATGCCTTCCATGTCGGCGCCGACAGCGTCGCCGACATCAGGGCGCGGAAGAAATAGCGCCGCACGGCGAGACTCCGGCGACGTCTCCGACGCGACCCTTGCGCCCGCCGGGACATGGCGACGCGCACCGGCCCAGGCGCCATGCAACGGGCCTGTCACCCCGGTGCGGGCCACCGGGCGCAGGCGCCCGTAGCCGGCCCCGCCCGGTGCATCTCGACGCCGATCGTCGCTGACGGCAGCGGAGCCGGCTGGGCGCCCGCCCGCAGGAGCACGTCGACGCATGCCCGATCGCATCCTGCTGCCGCTGATCATCGCCTGCGCGCTGTTCATGGAGCATCTCGATTCGACGGTCCTCTCCACCGCCTTGCCGGCGATCGCCGAGGACTTCGGCGCCAGCCCGATCGATCTCAAGTTCGCCCTCACCTCGTACCTGCTCGCGCTCGCCGTGTTCATCCCCGCCTCGGGCTGGCTCGCGGACCGTTTCGGCGCGCGCGCCATCTTTCGCCTCGCGATGGCGGTGTTCGTCCTCGGCTCGATCGCCTGCGGGCTCTCGAACACGATCCCGGAGATCGTCGCCGCCCGCGTCGTGCAGGGGATCGGCGGATCGATGATGACGCCGGTCGGGCGGCTGGTCATCCTCCGCAGCGTACGCAAGCACGAGCTGGTCAGCGCGCTCGCCTGGCTGACGGTCCCGGCGCTGCTCGGTCCGGTGCTCGGCCCTCCGGTCGGCGGCTTCATCACGACCTACTTCGAGTGGCGCTGGATCTTCTGGATCAACGTGCCGGTCGGCCTTCTCGGGCTGGTGCTGGCGACTCTCTACCTGCCCGACATCCGCGGCGATCAGCGGTCGCCCTTCGACGGCATCGGCTTCGCGCTGACCGCCTTCGGCCTCGCGCTATTCATGACCGGCTCGACCGTCCTCGGCCTCGATCTGATCCCCGCCCCGCTCGCTCTCGCCATCCTTCTCGTCGGCACGGTCTTCCTCGGCGTCTACATCGTCCGCGGCCGGCGGATCGCCAATCCGATCGTCGACCTGTCGCTGCTGCGGATTCCGACCATGGGCGCCAGCCTTCTCGGCAGCTTCCTGTTCCGCATCGGCGTCGGCGCGACCCCGTTCCTCCTGCCGCTGATGCTGCAGGTCGGCTTCGGCATGTCGCCGTTCCAATCGGGCCTGATCACGTTCGCCTCCGCGATCGGGGCCATCGTCCTGAAGTTCGCGGCCCTGCCCATCCTCCGGCAGTTCGGGTTCCGCACGGTGCTGGTCGTCAATGCCTTCGTCGCCGCCGTCTTCGTCACGCTGCCGGCGGCTTTCACGCCGGCGACGCCGGTGGCGATCATGACCGGGCTCCTGCTGATCGGGGGCTTCTTCCGCTCGCTTCAGTTCACCAGCGTCAACGCCCTCGCCTTCTCCGACGTGCCTTCCGAGCGGATGAGCCGCGCCACCACGCTGACCAGCGTCGCCCAGCAGCTCTCGCTGTCGGTCGGCATCTCGATCGGCGCCATCGCTGTGGAACTCACCGTCGCCGCGAGCGGCGCGCCGATCGGCGCCGGTTCCTTCGTCCCGGCGTTCCTCCTGGTCGGCGCGTTGACGGTCGTCTCGGCGATCCCCTTCATGCTGCTTGCCCGCGACGCCGGGCGGGAGGTCTCCGGCCACCGCCGTCCCGCCGGCCCCGGCC
>JBIQKL010000019.1:6453-9240 GCA_044506555.1 Hyphomicrobiales bacterium
CGCCCCGGAACCCCTTGGCGACGAGGTAGAGCTCCACCGAGCCCGCCCGGCTCGCCGGGGGCTTGACGTGGTGGACGCTTGCGAAGTCCCGCTTCAGCAGGTTGAGGAGCTCGGTGCCAGCCCCGCCCTGGAAGACCTTGGCGATGAAATGGCCGCCGGGGCGGAGCACGCTCGCGGCGAAATCCGCCGCCACCTCACCGAGCATCGTGGTGCGCAAATGATCGGTCTGGCGATGGCCGGTGGTCGGCGCCGCCATGTCGGACATCACGACGTCGGCCGGATTGCCGCCCAGCGCCGCGCGCAGCACATCGGGCGCATCCGCGTCGAGGAAGTCCTTCTTGAGCACGATCACGCCCGGCAGCGGATCCATGTCGAGGTAGTCGATGGCGACGACGCGCGGATCGGCGGAGGTGGATTTCACCCGCTCCGCCGCGACCTCGGACCACCCGCCCGGCGCCGCGCCGAGGTCGACGACCCGGTCTCCCGGCTTCAGCACGCGGTAGCGGTCGTCCATCTCGATCAGCTTGTAGGCCGAGCGGGCCCTGTAGCCTTCCGCCCTTGCCCGCGCCACGTACGGGTCGTTGAGCTGCCGCTCGAGCCAGCGCGTCGAGCTCGCCTTCCGCCGCCGGGCCGTCTTGACCCGCACCTTGAGCTGGCGATCGGAAGGGGCCCTATCCTTTGGCATGGCCGCCCGCCCCGCCGCGCCGCCCCGGCCGCGGGCGCCATACCCCATCCTCGGCCATCATCTCCACCAGCACGCCCTCGCGGAGCCCGCGGTCGGCGACCCGGAGGCGATCGCACGGCCAGCGGCGCCGGATCGCCTCGAGGATGGCACAGCCGGCGAGCACCAGGTCCGCGCGCTCGCGACCGATGCAGGGATTGGCGCACCGCGCCTCGTAGTCCATCGCCATGAACTGCGTCACCAGTTCCGCGACCCGCGCGCCGCTCAGCCAGGTGCCGTCGACCAGCCGGCGGTCGTAGCGCGGCAGCTCGAGATGCACGCCGGCGAGCGTGGTGACCGTCCCCGACGTGCCGAGCATGTGCACGCTGCCCGCCGCCACCGCGGCATCGAGCACGTGGCCGTTGGGGAACGTCGCGAGCATCGCCGTGACCTCGACGACCATCGCCTCGAACTGCACCGGGGTCACGTCGCGCCCGCCGTGGCGCTCGCTGAGGCTGACCACGCCGACCGGCAGCGACACCCATTCGCGGATGCGGCTCGCCATCGGCCGGCGACGACCGTCCGCGGCGCCGTCGAGGTCGAGCCAGACCAGTTCCGAGGAGCCGCCGCCGATATCGAACAGGATGACGCCGGAGGCATTGGGATCGACCAGCGACGCACAGCCGGCGACCGCGAGCCGGGCTTCGGTCTCGCGCGACACGATCTCGAGCGACAGACCGGTCTGCTCGCGGACCCGCGCCACGAAATCGGCGCCGTTGTCCGCGCTCCGGCACGCCTCGGTGGCGATCAGCCGCGCCCGGCTCACGCCGCGATAGGCGAGCTTCTGGCTGCAGACCTTGAGCGCCTCGATGGCCCGCCCCATCGCGGCGTCGCCGAGCCGGCCGCTCTGGCCGATCCCCTCGCCGAGGCGCACGATGCGCGAGAACGCGTCGACGACCCGGAAGCCGTGATCGCGGGGCATCGCAACCAGCAGCCGGCAGTTGTTCGTCCCGAGATCCAATGCGCCGTAGAATCCGGCCGGCTGCGGTTCGACCGCGGCCGGGGGCGGGTCGGTCCGACGCGTCCCGGACTGCGTCGCGGCGACGCCCGGCGACGCCGTATCGGCCAACGTCGAGACATGCGGACCCGTACCGGGCGCATAGACCGGTCCGCGGCGCTTCCGCCGCCTTCGCTTCGATTTTCCGCGCCCGCCGCCGTCATGCGACTTGCCGCCCGGCGCCCGCTTCGCCGTCGCCGATGAATCGGCGCCGGACTCTGCGAATCCCGGGCTTACGAGCGCGGCCGAACCCACCTTCCGCGGGTCCTCTCCCGGCGCCGTCAAAGTGCCTTGTCCTCGATCGCGCGGCCGGCCTCAACCTGGGCGGCGCAGCGATCCTTATGGGTTTCAGTTTCGCCGACCACTGTATCAGGCGCCGGCCGGCTGACAAGCGTCGAGGTCGACGGAGGCCACCGCAGGGTGCCGCGGCCCGTTCAGTCGCCGTTCAGGAAGCGAGCGTCATCGTGGCCGGCATGGGGCGGGGCCGAGGGACGTTCCGCCCGGATTGGTAGCAACCCCGCGTACCCGATTGGGGAGAGTGAAATGAACAGAATCGCGACCGCCCTGCTCGCCGCCGTGATCGGAGCGACCCCGATCCTTGCGGGCACGACGACGGCCTCCGCCGGCGACTGGCGCAAGTCCTACAAGAACGGCAAGCCGGTCCATACCCGCCCGGTCAATAACGGCGGCAACTGGCAGGGCGTCGGCGCCGGACTGGCCGCCGGAGCGGTTCTCGGCCTCGGCGCCGGCCTCCTGATCAACCGTCCGCCGCCCCCGCCGCGGGTCTATTACGCGCCGCCGCCTCCGCCCCCGCCGGTCGTATACTATCCCGCGCCGCCGCCGGCCTACTACCCGCCGCCTCCGCCAGCCCCCGTCTACTATGACCGCCGCTGGACCGAGGCTCATATCGAGTGGTGCCTGGACCGCTACCGGTCCTACAACCCGGCGACCAACATGTTCACCGGCTACGACGGCTATCAGCGCCAGTGCGTGGGGCCGTACTGAGCTCCGGCAGGCCGTTCGCCGTTGTCAGAGGGCTTGCCTGACGCAATCGCGCAGGCAAGCCACG
>JBIQKL010000019.1:9340-17353 GCA_044506555.1 Hyphomicrobiales bacterium
CCATGCTGGCCGCCGGACCGGCTGCGGCCGCCGGCATCAGCGTCGCCCGCGACGCGGAGACGGAGGCGCTCCTGCAAGAGTATGCCGCGCCGATCTTCGCCGAGGCCAATCTCGAAGGCGGCGACATTCAGATCTTCCTCGTCGTCGACCAGGGCTTCAATGCCTTCGTCGTCGATTCGAAGCGCATCTTCATCAATACCGGCGCGATCATCGCCGCCGAGACGCCGGGCGAGGTCATCGGCGTGCTCGCACACGAGGCGGCGCACATCGCCCACAGCGACCTTGCCGGCCTGCGCCAGACCGTGGCGCGGAGCAACACCGCCGCGCTGATCGCGACGCTCCTCGGCGCGGGCGCAGCCGCTGCCGGCGGCGCGGCCGGGATCGGCGGCCTCGGCGATGCGGCAGGCGCCGTGATGGCCGGGGCGATGCACGTGGCGGGCCGCAACATCCTCGCCTATGCCCGCGCGCAGGAATCGGCCGCCGACCAGACCGCGATGGACTATCTCGAGGCGACGGGCCAGTCGGGATCGGGCATGGTCGCGGTGATGCGGCGGCTCGCCGACCAGGTATTCCTGACATCCCGCGGCGCCGACCCGTATGTGCAGAGCCATCCCTTGCCCGGCGACCGGCTGGCGGCGCTGGAGCAAAGGGCCAGCCGGAATCCCCATGCCGACCGCAAGGACCCGCCCGATCTCCAGCTCCGCCACGATCTCGTCAGGGCGAAACTGGTCGGATTCACCTTGACGCCGGCGCAGGTCGGCCGACACTACAGCGACACCGACCCGAGCCTGCCGGCGCGCTATGCCTGGGCGATTGCCTCCTACCGGAGCGGCGCCCTCGGCCCGGCGCTGAAGCGCATCGACGCCCTTATCGCGAGCCGGCCCGACAACGCCTTCTTCCATGAGCTCAAGGGCCAGGCCCTGCTCGAGAGCGGGCGGCCGGCCGAGGCGATCGCGCCGCTCCGCGAGGCCGTCGCGCTCGAACCGTCCTCCGGCCTGCTCCGCATCATGTTCGGGCAGGCGCTCGTTGCGGCCGAGGGCGCGGACAACATCGCCCAGGCGATCCCGAACCTCACCGTCGGATTGCAGAAGGACCCGGACGTTCCGGTCGGCTGGCGGACGCTGGCCCGCGCCCATGCCCTCGCCGGCAACCTGGCCATGGCCGAGCTCGCCACGGCGGAAGAAAGATTCGTGATCGGCAACTACAAGGAAGCCCAGATCCACGCCAGCCGGGCTCAAGAAAGATTGAAGCCGGGGTCGCCCGCCTGGCTTCGCGCCGACGATATTCTCACCTATAAGCCGCCGAGGCTGCCCTGAGCGCGCGGGCGCGTCGCCCGACCGGAGACCTTGACCCTCATGAGCATACGCACGATCGCGATCGCGACCACCGCCGCAGTGGTCATCGGCGCCGGCGGCTACTTCGCCGGTATGGCGCTGGAGGCCAGCGGCGCCTCGGAAATGGCGCAGGGCGCCGAGACCTCCGCGCCCGATGCCGCCCCGACGATGCTGGCGCAGATGTCGGGTCCGGACCGCGCCGAGGTCGAGGGGATCGTCAGGGACTACGTGACGAGCCATCCGGAGTTCATCCGCGACTACCTGATCGCCAACCCCGAGGTGATCCGGGATGCGATCGACGCCCTGCAGATGAAACAGGACGAGGCCGACCGCCTGGCGCAGGCAGCGATCATCGACAGCAACCGCGACCTGCTCTTTTCGTCCGGGCGCCAGGTGGTGATGGGCAATCCGGACGGCGACGTCACGCTGGTCGAGTTCTTCGACTACAATTGCGGCTATTGCCGCCGCGCACAGGCCGACATGCAGCAGCTGATGGCCGACGACCCGAACCTCAGGGTGGTGCTCAAGGAGTTCCCGGTGCTCGGCGAAGGCTCGGTGGAGGCCTCGCAGGTCTCGATCGCGGTCCGGATCGTCGCACCGGAGAAGGCGGGCGAACTGCACGACGCGCTTCTCGCCCAAAGCGGGCAGGTCGACGCCGAAGTGGCGCTCGCCGTGGCGGAAAGCCTCGGGATCGACCGCGCGAAGCTTACGGAGACCATGCAGTCGGACGAGGTCCGCGACACGATCGCCGAAGCCTATGCGCTGGCGCAGCAGCTCCAGCTCACCGGGACGCCCTCCTACGTCACCGCGAGCGAGGTGGCGATCGGCGCCATCGGCTACGACGCCCTCAAGGAGAAGATCGCCACGGCCCGCGCCAGCTGCACCACCGAGGTGTGTTGATCCATGCCGTCATGGCCGGGCTTGTCCCGGCCGTGACGACGACGGTCGGCTCGATCCGACACCCACCAACGCTTCCCCTTTCCCTCGCCCTGACAAGACCCTATAAGGTCCGCGACTTCGGGCGGCCGGCAGAGCGGGTGCCCGGTCTCCTGATGCGACCTCAGGCACACATGACCACAGTCTTCATCCTGAACGGACCGAACCTCAACATGCTCGGGGTGCGCGAACCGACGATCTACGGCGGCAAGGCGCTGAAGGAGATCGGCGACGAGTGCGTCGCGGCCGGTAGGAAGCTCGGGTTCGAGGTCGATTTCCGACAGACCAACCATGAAGGCGTGCTGGTCGACTGGATCCAGGAGGCGGCGGAGGCCGCGGCCGGGATCGTGATGAATCCGGGCGCCTATACCCACACCTCGGTCGCCATCCACGACGCCATCCGGGCGGCCGGGCGGCCGGTGATCGAGATTCATCTTTCCAACATCTTCACGCGCGAATCTTTCCGGCATCACTCCTACGTGTCGCCGGTTGCCGCAGGCGTGATCTGCGGCTTCGGCCCGAAGGGCTACCTCCTCGCGCTCGACGCGCTGAACGATCTCCTGGCCAAGGACGGCTGACGGAAAAACATGAGCGACAACAAGAAGAAGATCGTCGACAAGGAACTGATTCGTGAGCTCGCGGACCTGCTGAACGAGACCGGTCTTTCCGAAATCGAGGTGGAGCACGACGAGATCCGCATCAGGGTCGCCCGCACGCTCCATGCCGCACCGATGGCCATGCACGTCGCGGCGCCGCCTGCGGCCGCGCCGGTTCCGGTAGCGGCCCCCGCCGCGGTGGGCGCCGAGCACCCGGGCTCGGTCCCATCGCCGATGGTCGGCACCGCGTACCTCGCGCCGGAGCCTGGCGGCAAGCCGTTCGTCGACGTCGGCGACACGGTGCGTGAGGGCCAGACGCTCATCATCGTCGAGGCGATGAAGACGATGAACCAGATTCCCTCGCCGCGCGCCGGCAAGATCACCAGGATCATGGTCGAGGACGGCCAACCGGTCGAGTATGGCGAGCCGCTGATGATCATCGAATGAGCGGCGCCCCTCCTCTTTTCGGCAAGATCCTGATCGCCAATCGCGGCGAGATCGCGCTCCGCATCCTGCGCGCCTGCAAGGAGCTGGGCATCGCCACGGTGGCGGTGCACTCGACCGCCGACAGCGACGCCATGCATGTCCGCCTCGCCGACGAAAGCGTCTGCATCGGGCCGCCGCCGGCGCGCGAATCGTACCTCAACATCCCGCAATTGCTCGCGGCATGCGAGATCACCGGGGCCGACGCTGTGCATCCCGGCTACGGATTCCTGTCGGAGAATGCCCGTTTCGCCGAGATCCTCGAAGCCCACAACGTCGCGTTCATCGGCCCGAGCGCGGAGCATATCCGCATCATGGGCGACAAGATCGAGGCCAAGCGCACCGCGCAGAAGCTCGGCATCCCGGTGGTCCCCGGCTCCGAGGGCGCGATCCCCAACGAAATCGTCGCCCGCAAGGTCGCGGCGGAGATCGGTTATCCGGTGCTGGTCAAGGCCAAGGCCGGCGGCGGCGGCCGCGGCATGAAGGTGGTGCGGTCCGCCGACGAGATGGCAGACGCCATCGCCACCGCCCGCTCCGAGGCGATGGCCGGCTTCGGCGACGACTCGCTCTACATGGAGAAGTATCTCGAGAAGCCGCGGCACATCGAGATCCAGGTGCTCGGCGACGGCCGTCACAACGCCGTCCACCTCGGCGAGCGCGACTGCTCGCTGCAGCGCCGGCATCAGAAGGTCTGGGAGGAATCCCCTTCCCCGGTGATCACGCCGGAGCAGCGCGAGAAGGTCGGCGGCATCGTCTCCGACGCGATCGCCAAGCTTGGCTATTCGGGTGCCGGCACGATCGAGTTCCTCTACGAGGGCGGCGAGTTCTACTTCATCGAGATGAACACGCGCCTGCAGGTCGAGCATCCGGTGACCGAAGCGATCACCGGCATCGACCTCGTCAACGAGCAGATCCGCATCGCGGCCGGCAACGGCATCTCGTTCACGCAAGGTGAGGTGACGTTCGAGGGCCATGCCATCGAGTGCCGGATCAATGCCGAGGACCCGCGGACCTTCGCCGCGTCGCCGGGGCGGATCGCCAACTACCATCCGCCGGGCGGCCTCGGCGTCCGCGTCGACTCCGCGGTCTATCAGGGCTACCGGATCCCGCCGTTCTACGACAGCCTGATCGGCAAGCTGATCGTCCACGGACGGAGCCGCGAGGAGTGCATGAACCGCCTCCGTCGCGCCCTGGACGAGTTCGTCATCGACGGGGTCAAGACGACGATCCCGCTGTTCCGCGACCTCGTCGTGGATCCCGACATCATCGCCGGCCACTACGACATCCACTGGCTCGAGAAGAAGCTGGCCTCGGGGCTCAAGGCGGCGTGATGCTGTCCCATTGACGTTTCCGCCGCGCCGGCGAAGATTGTCGGCAAGCTGCGCAAGAGACTCTGACCGCGATGGCGATGGCCGTACATCCCGCGCCCCCGTCATCCTCGGGCTTGACCCGAGGATCGCGGGACGACGCACGAGGCTTGGCGTCGGACGGGGGTGTTCCGAGCCCGGCCCTTCGAGCTGCGACACCCGATCCTCGGGTCAAGCCCGAGGATGACGGAGTGCCGGTGGCGGCCCATGTGCTCCACGGCGGCAATGGGATAGGCCCTCACCCCTCCCCGAAGCGCTTTCGGCGCTTCGACCCTCCCTCAAGGGATGGATCGGGCGTAGCATCAGGCGGCACGCCGTCAGGACAACCATGACCGGCCGTAACGACATCCTCCTCGAGATCACGCCGCAGGTCCTACTCAAGGCCTATGCGGTCGGCATCTTTCCTATGGCCGAGTCGGCCGACGACCCCGGCCTCTACTGGATCGAGCCGGAGAGCCGCGGGATCATGCCCCTCGACGGCTTTCATCTGCCGCGCCGGCTCCGGCGGACCGTCGCCCAGCGAACATACGAAGTCCGAATCGACCATGACTTCGAGGCGGTGATCGCCGCTTGCGCGGCACCCGCCGAGGGCCGTCCCAAGACCTGGATCAACGACCGCATCCGCCGGCTCTACGGCGACCTCTATGCGCTCGGCTACTGCCATACGGTCGAGACCTGGAAGGACGGCCGGCTGGTCGGCGGTCTCTACGGCATCGCTCTGGGGGCGGCGTTCTTCGGCGAGAGCATGTTCAGCCGCGAGCGGGACGCCTCGAAAGTGGCGCTGGTCCACCTCGTCGCCCGTCTGAAAGCCGGCGGCTTCCGCCTGCTCGACGCCCAGTTCACCACCAACCATCTCAAGCAGTTCGGCGCGGTCGAAATCGACCGGCAGCGCTACCACCGGCTGCTCGAACGGGCGCTGTCGGCCGAGGCCGATTTCTACCGTTCGGCGGGCGGCGCGACCGTCGAGGAACTGCTGCAGTTCTTGAGCCAGACGTCGTAGACCGGGTGGTCGACGGCGTGGAGGCCGGGACTGTCGGCGAACATCCACCCCGAGAAGATGCGCCGGACTTTCCGATTGAGCGTGATCTCGTCGATCTCGACGAAGGCGTCGGTCAGCGGCGCCTCGGTGGACGGTCGCGAATAGCAGACCCGCGGGGTCACCTGGAGCGCCCCGAACTGCACCGTTTCGTCGATATAGACGTCGAACGAGATGATGCGGCCGGTGATCTTGTCGAGCCCCGAGAACACCGCCACCGGGTTGGCGATCTTCTCGGCCGGCGGCGCCTGCACCTGTCCCTCCTGTCCCGCTGCCGCCAACGGAGACATAGCGGCGAGAGCGGCAAGCAGCGCTGCCGGGAAACGGTACCTGATCATGGACGAATCCTGCTCGGCAAAGGACGAAAAGACAATGTCCGCCGGCTGGTACCACGGGATTCCGGCAGCGAAAAGGCCGGGATCCCGGGTCGCAGGACTACGTCATGAAGCCGGAACCGCGCCGAGGCTAGATCCGTCCCATCAGCACGAGGATCAGAAGGACGATGACGATGATGCCGAGAATGCCCGAGGGTCCGTAGCCCCAACCGCGGGAGTAAGGCCATGCAGGGATGGCGCCGATCAGAATGACGATCAGGATGATGAGGAGAATTGTACCCAGCATTGCCCGGCTCCCGCTTGTCTACCCAGTGCATGCGGGAACGCGCTGCGCGGCCTCAGGTTCCGCCACCGCATCCTACGCGGCCGCCGGGCGGCTCAAGAGAGGCAGGGCTTTCGCCGAGATCGACGCCGCTGGCGCCAGACCCGATCAGGTCGAGCCGGAGCGCCGCCAGCCCGCGGCCCGCTCGAGAAGCAGCGTCTTCTCCCGGGCGTTCAGCGTCATCTCCGCGGCGCGCCGCGCCTCGGCCTCCGCCTCCTCGTAGCGCCCGAGCCGGGCGAGGAGATCGGCGCGGACGCTGGGCAGGAGGTGATAGCGGGCCAGCGCCGGCTCTCCCGCAAGCCGGTCGACGATCGCGAGGCCCGCGGCAGGACCGTGCGCCATGCCGACGGCGACGCCGCGGTTGAGCTCCACCACCGGACTCGGACTCACCGTTACGAGTGCCCCATAGAGGTCCGCTATCCGCGTCCAGTCGGTCTCCCCCGCCGTGCGGGCACGGGCATGGCACGCGGCGATCGCCGCCTGGAGATGGTAGGCTCCCGGCGATGCGCCGAGGGCGTCGGCGCGGGCCAGCGCGGCGAGACCGCGGCCGATCAGCAGCCGGTCCCACTTCGTCCGGTTCTGGTCGAGAAGCAGGATCGGCGCGCCGTCGGGCCCGACGCGGGCCCGCATCCGCGATGCCTGGATCTCCATCAGCGCCACGAGCCCGTGCACCTCCGGCTCCTGGGGGACGAGACCGGCGAGGATACGGCCGAGGCGAAGCGCCTCCTCGACCAGTTGCGGCCGCATCCAGTCGTCGCCCGCCGTCGCCGCATAGCCCTCGTTGAAAACGAGGTAGATGACCTCGAGCACCGAAGACAGGCGAGCGGCACGATCCTCGCCGCGCGGCACCTCGAACGGCACGTTCGCCTCGGCGAGGGTGCGCTTGGCGCGCACAATGCGCTGGGCGATGGTCGGCTCGGCGGAGAGGAAGGCGCGCGCGATCTCGCCCGTAGTCAGGCCAGCGACGAGGCGGAGTGTCAGCGCCAGCCGCGCGTCGGTCGGCAGCGCCGGATGGCAGGCGGTGAAGATCAGGCTGAGCAGGTCGTCGCCGATGTCGTCGTCGAGCGAGGCCTCGATCTCGGCGACCACGTCCGGCTGTTCGACCTCGAGGTCGCGCTGGAACTCCGAGAATTTCGATTCGCCGAGCTTTCGGCGGCGGAACTGGTCGATGGCGCGGTTCTTCGCCGCCGCCATCAGCCAGGCGCCGGGATTGCGCGGAATGCCGGTCTCCGGCCACTTCTCCAGCGCCGAGACCAGCGCGTCCTGAGCCAGTTCCTCGGCAAGCCCGACGTCGCGCACGAGCCGAGCGAGACCGGCGATGAGCTTGGCCTGCTCGATGCGCCAGACCGCATCGATGGCACGATGGATATCGGTTGCAGCCACGGCCGCCGATACAACACCGATGCCGCCGGAGCGCAAGCGGGCTAGCGGCGTATCCCCATCAGGCGCCGCGCATCGGCAGGGGACATCAGGGCGAAGCCGGCTTCGCGAAGGAGCGTCGCTGCAGCGGCGACTGTGGCGGCATTGCCGGGTGCCACGCTGCCGTCGGGCAGATGGAGGTTGTTCTCGAAGCCGATCCGGACATGGCCGCCGAGCCGGGCGGC
>JBIQKL010000019.1:17453-18756 GCA_044506555.1 Hyphomicrobiales bacterium
ACGTCGGTCGCGAGCTCCGCCGCCGTCATCGGGATCGCGGGGTGATCGGCCTTGCCTCGCCGCGCGCCATTGGGCGCGGCCATGATCATCACTTCCGCCATGGTCACAATCCCAATGCCCGGATCGCGGCGAGTACGCGCGGCGGGGTCAGCGGCAGGCGGTCGACCACCGCGGCACCGGGGCGGCCGAGCGCATCGTCGACCGCACTGGCGATGGCCGCTCCCACGGCGGTGATGCCCCCCTCGCCGGCGCCCTTGACGCCGAGCGGGTTGAGCGGGCTCGGTGCGTCCTCGGTGACGAGCACCTTGACCGGCGGCATCTCCGCCACGGTCGGGATCAGGTAGTCGGCGAAGCTGGCGGCAAGCGGCTGCCCGGTCTCGTCGTAGACGAAGGCCTCGAGCAACGCACCGCCGATGCCCTGCGCGGCGCCGCCGACGATCTGGCCCTCGACCATCATCGGGTTGACCGAGCGGCCGATATCGTAGGCGACGAAAAGGCGTTCGATGGTCACGCCGCCGGCCTCCCGATCGATCCGTACCACCGCGGCGTGGATGCCGTACGGGTAGCACATGTGGCTCGCGTTGAACCACGCTTCGGCGGCCGGCATCGCGCCTTCTTCCGCCGCGATGGCGCGCGCAATGTCGGCGTTCGAAACCGACGCACCGCCGGGTGCCGCGACGACGCCTTCGACCAGCGCCAGCGCCTCCGGTGGATGCTGGAGCAGCCGGCCCGCGGCGGCGAGCAGCGTGGCCTTGAGCTCCGCCGCCGCCATGTGCGCGGCGCTGCCGGTCATGACCGTGACGCGAGAGGCGAAGGCACCCATCCCGTCGCGGATGCGGTCGGTCTGGCCGTGGACGACGCGGACGGTCCCGATCGGCACGCCGACACCCTCGGCGACGATCTGGGCGACCGCCGTCTCGACGCCCTGCCCGACCGACGCGGCTCCGGTGACGACCTCCAGCCGACCATCGGACTCCACGGTGATGCGGACGCCGTCGAACGGGCCGAGCCCGCTCTTCTCGACGAAGAAGCCGAGGCCGAATCCGACCAGCTCACCGGCCGTGCGGCGCCGGCCGATCTCGGCCCGGAGCGCATCGTGGTCCATCCACGCGAGCGCCTTGTCGAGGAGGCCCGCATAATCACCGGAATCGAGGCTGACCTCGGTGCCGAGCGCATCGAGTCCCCGGGCATAGGGCATCGCCGCCTTCGGGATCAGGTTGGTCCGCCGCACCGCGACCGGGTCCCTGCCGACCACGCGGGCGATCTCGTCGATCAGCCGCTCGCGGACGAACGTGGTCTCGTA
>JBIQKL010000019.1:18856-21791 GCA_044506555.1 Hyphomicrobiales bacterium
CCGGCGAGGATCGTCTGCCGGTAGGGCTTCAGCCCCGGCACGCGGACCTGGCGGAAGTCGATCGGCGGGATCGCGGCGACGTCGGCGAAGGTCCAGACCGCAACGACGCCGGGCAGTGCCAGCGCCTCGGAGACGTCGATGCCGAGAAGCCGGCCATGGGCGAGCGGCGAGCGCACCACCCGCATGTGGCACTGGCCGGGGAAATTCACGTCGGCGGCGAAACGGCCCTGTCCGGTCAGCAATGGCCCGTCCTCGAGCCGCCGGACCGACTGGCCGATGACGCCCATCAGCGCATCTTTTCGGCCGCGGCGCGCACGGCCCTGAGGATGTTCTGGTAGCCTGTGCACCGGCAGAGGTTCGAGGAGAGCATCTCGCGCTGCGCCTCCTCGTCCATGTCGGGATCGCGCTCGAGCGCGCCGACCGCGAGCATCAGGAAGCCCGGCGTGCAGAAGCCGCATTGCAGCGCATGGTGCTCGGAGAACGCCGCCTGCATCGGATGCAGCATGCCGTCTTTGGCGAGGCCCTCGACGGTGCGGATCGCGCGACCCTCGGCCTGCACGGCGAACATCAGACAGGAGCGCACTGGATCGCCGTCGACGAGCACCGTGCAGGCGCCGCAAACGCCGTGCTCGCAGCCGAGATGGGTACCGGTCAGGCCGCAATCCTCGCGGAGCGCATCGGCGAGCGTCCGCCGCGGCTCGACGGAAATCGCATGCGCGGTACCGTTGACGGTGAGCGTGACCGCGCGCCGGTTCATGCCGCGTTCCTCCTGTGGGCCGCGCGGATCGCGGCGCGGATGCGCGGCGGCGTCGCCGGCATCTCGTTCAGCTCCGCGCCGAACGGCCGGAGCGCGTCGCAGATGGCGTTGATGACGGCGGCCGGCGCGCCGATCGCGCCGCCCTCCCCGAGCCCTTTGGCGCGAGTGATCGACGCCTCGCTCAGCGTCTCGAGGTGGACGATCTCGATCGGCGGGATCTCGCGCGCGGTCGGCGGCAGGAAGTCGGCAAGCGACCCGGTGAGGATATTGCCCGCGGCATCGTAGACGATCTCCTCGAGGAGGGCGTTGCCGATCCCTTGCGCGATGCCGCCGCGGACCTGGCCATCGGCGATCATCGGATTGATCAGGAGTCCGGCATCCTCGACGGCGACGAAGCGCTCGACCCGGACCCCACCGGTCTCGACGTCGACCTCGACCACCGCCACGTGGCAGGCGTTGGAATAGGTGCCCGGCGGGTCGTAGGTGGCCCGCGCCATCAGCCCCGAGTCCTCGTCGTTGCCGAACTGGTGGCTTTTGTGGAACGCGGCGCGGGCGAGGTCGCGGATGGTGACGTGGCCGCCACCGGGCCCGCTCGCCCGGCCATCGGCGAGCACGACGGCATCCGCCTCGGCCTGAAGCAGGGTCGCGGCGCTCGCCCGCAGCCGGGCCGCGAGCTTCTCAGCGGCGAGCTTGCAGGCGCCGCCGGATATCACCATCGAGCGGCTGGCGAAGGTGCCCCAGCCATAGGGCGTCGCGTCGGTATCGCCATGGATGACGCGAATCGCATCGGGAGTGACCCCGAGCACGTCGGCGACGAGCTGGCGGAGCGCCTGCTGCAGGCCCTGCCCATGCGGCGAAGCGCCGATCCGAAGCTCGACGTGGCCCGAAGGATCCATCGCGATCTCGACCCGCTCGTAGCCGGGGGTGATGTCCATGCCGCGCGCCGCGAACGCCGGCGTGCCGTAGCCGGAGCGCTCGTTGAACACCGAGAAGCCGATACCGACATACCGTCCCGCCGCACGCGCGGCACGCTGCCGCTCCCGGAACGCCGGCAGGTCGACCGTCTCGGCGGCGAGGTCGAGCGAGCGCCGGTAGGAGCCCTCGTCGTAGGTGAGCCCGGTGACGGTCTTGTAGGGGAAGGCGGTGACGAGGTTGCGGCGACGGATCTCGATCGGATCGATCCCGAGGCGCACCGCCGCAGTGTCCATCAGGCGCTCCATCGACAGCGTGATCGCCGGTCGCGACACACCTCGATACGGTGCCATCGGGCAGGTGTTGGTGGCGACGCCGCGCGATCGCACCTTGTATTCCCGCACGTCGTAGGGGCCGGGGAACTCGGCCATCGCCATCAGCGGCTCGACCCCGCAGGTCACCGGGTAGCAGGAATAGGCGCCGACGTTGCAGCGGATGTCTGCTTCGAGCGCAACCAGCCGGCCGTCAGCCGAGAACGCGCCGCGGACCAGGTGCCGCTGGTCGCGGCTGTGGAACGAGGCGGTCAGGTTCTCGAGCCGGTCCTCGACCCAGGCGAGCGACCCGCCGAAGGTCCGCGCCGCCCAGGCGAGCAGGACGTATTCCGGGATCAGCGACATCTTCTGGCCGAAGCCTCCGCCCACGTCCGGCGCGACGACGCGGAGGTCGCGCTCGGGAATGCCGAGGCAGTCGGCGATGCCGGTGCGGAGCATGTGCGGCATCTGCGTCGAGCAGGTGAGCGTCACGCGGCCCGAGCGGCGGTCGAAGGCGGCATGGCCGCCCCGCGCCTCCATCGGCATCGCGTTCTGGCGGCGCGAGCGGATGTCAAGTTGGACCACGACCGAGGCGCCGGCGACCGTATCGACGAAGCCCTTGGTCTCGACCCGGCCCTCGACCAGCACGTTCCCCGCCGCCTCGGGATGGACGCGCGGCGCATCGGCGGCGAGCGCCGCGTCGGCGCCGACCACCGCGTCCTCCGGCGCGATGTCGACGACGGTCGCGTCGGCGATGTCCTCGGCCTCGGCGCGGCTCGCGGCGATGACGGCGGCGATCGGCTGGCCGGCGAAGGCGACGCGGTCACCGGCGAGGATCGGCTGAGTCACCGCGACGTAGTCGGGCCGATGGAGGAGCGGCCGGATGCCGGCGACGTCGGCGAGATCGGCCGCGGTGACGACCGTCGCGCCCTCCGGCTTCTCGACGCCGAGGATG
>JBIQKL010000019.1:21891-23149 GCA_044506555.1 Hyphomicrobiales bacterium
GAGATCGGCCGCGGTGACGACCGTCGCGCCCTCCGGCTTCTCGACGCCGAGGATGCGCCCGCGCGCGACCGGGCTCCGGACGAACGCGACAGCGCGAGCGCCGGCGGTCACGTCTGCCGTGAACCATCCGTCGCCCGCGAGCAGTGCGCGATCCTCGCTTCGCGGCAGCGGCCGCCCGACCCAGGTCATGACGCGAACGCCCGCTCCAGCGCCCGACGCGCCATCACGGCGACCAGCTCGGACTTGTACTCGGGCGTCGCGTGGATGTCGCCGAACGGCTCGAACGCGGCGCGAGCCGCCTCGGCGGCGGCACGGAAGGCGGCGTCGCCCGGGGTCTCGCCGACGAGCAGCACCTCGGCATCGCTCGCCCGCACCGGCTTGTCGACCACGCCGCCGAGCACCAGCCGCGCCTCGCGGACCGCGCCGCCCTCGACCCGGACCGCGGCGACCGCCGAGACGATCGCGAAGTCGCCGGCGCGGCGGTTGAACTCGACGAATCCACAGTGCCAGTCGTCTCTGAGCCGCCGCAGGCGGATTTCCGTCACCATCTCGTCGTCGCGGATGTCAGTGGTGAACACCGACTTGAACCAGTCGGCGGCCGCCACGCTCCGCGTGCCGGAACTGCTCCGGACGACGATCCCCGCATCGAGGGCCAGCGCCACCGCGCACCACTCCGCCGCCGGATCGGCATGCGACACCGATCCGCCGAAAGTGCCGCGCATCCGGATCGGCAGATGCGCGATGTTGCGCGCTACGGCGGGCAGGAGCTTTGCCAACGGGCCGTTCGTCACCGGCTTCTCGAAAGCGACGTGGCGGGTCAGCGCGCCGACCGAGAGCGCGTCGCCGTCCTCGCGGATGCCGGCGATCTCGCCGATGTTGTTGATGTCGATGAGTACGGCCGGGCGCGCGAGGCGGAAGGCCATCGCCGGGACGAGACTCTGTCCGCCGGCCAGAACCCGCCCGTCCTCTCCATGCTCGGCGAGAAGGGCGGTCGCCTCCTCCAGCGAGCGCGGCGCGAAATATTCGAAGGCCGCAGGTTTCATCTCGGAAGCCTAGCTGCGAATTGAATGTTCTTCAAACGAATTCAGTCGCACTGAATGACGGCTCATGGTCGCCGGAGATTGATCCATATCGCCCGCGCTTTGCGGCGGCCGCGGTTCGAAATGCGGTGATTGCGAGCCGAATCGTACGAGATGAGGTCGCCCGACTTGAGCGTGTGGACCTTGCCGTCGAGCTCCACGGTGAGCTGGCCGTCGAG
>JBIQKL010000019.1:23249-27726 GCA_044506555.1 Hyphomicrobiales bacterium
CCGACTTGAGCGTGTGGACCTTGCCGTCGAGCTCCACGGTGAGCTGGCCGTCGAGAACGATCCCGTATTCGAAGCCCTCGTGGCGGATCGGCGCGGGTGCGCTGCCGGTGTCGGGACCGTACTGGTTGACGGCGATCTCGACGCCGTTGATGCGGTCGTCGCGAAGGATGCGGCGGTCGACCCCGGGCCGGGTCGTCACCACCGGCTGGTCGGCCGCGCGCGACACCGGGCTCGCCTTGACCAGGCTCACCGGCGCGAGCAGATCCGCCATGTGGACGTCGAGCGCCGAGCAGATGGCGATCAGCGTGCCGATCGAGGGACTGGTCTTGCCGCGCTCGACCAGGCTCAGCATCGACATCGACAATCCGGTCTGGTCGGCCAGGGCGCGGAGCGGCATGCCCTTCATGGTCCGCACGTCCCGGATCCGGGTTCCGATCAGCGCGATCGCATCCTCGGTGCTGCCGCCGAGCGCGCCCTTCGCCACCGCCTGCTTTGCCAAGATTGAATCCCCGTCCGAACACCGCGCGCAGTCTAGTCCGATCCGAGCCGCGGACAAGGGCGCGAAAAGGCGATTGCTTGAGCCGTATCAAAATGATTTGATGAGATTGATCGCCACCGGAGAACGTTCCGTCAATGTCGCCGCCGCGCGTATCCGTCATCAGTGCCGACGAGCGCTGCCCCCGCCTGCCCATCGTCGCCGGTCCGGGCGAAGCCTACGCCGTCGTCTGGCCGGGGATGGGCGCGGAAATGCGCTCGATGCACCGCATCTCGCTGAAGTCCGGCGGGGCGACCGTCCCGCTTCGGCATCCCATGGAGGCCGTCTATGCCGTGATCGGCGGCGCCGGCACAGTGCGGGACACCGACACCGGCGCGACCGAGCCCCTGGCCGACGGCGCGATGTTCCACGTCGAGGCCGGCACGGCCTACGTCGTCGAGGCGGGCGCGGCGGGACTCGAACTGGTCGGCGGCCCCTGCCCGGTCGATCCGGCGCTCTATCGCAACGCCATCGCCTGAGGAGTCCCGACCGTGGCAATCCGCGTCTTCCATCGCGACAAGCCCGACCGCATGCTGCCGATCATCTCGCGCGACGCCCGGCTGATCGTCTGGCCGGGTGCCGGGGCGATGACGGCGAACATGAACTACGTCCGGCTCGAGCCGGGCGAGACCAACGTTCCCCATGTCCATCCCGAGTCCGAGGACACGATCTTCATCCTGTCCGGCCGCGGATCGGTGGAGGACTTCGACAACGGCACCACGCTCGCGTTCCACGAGAACCAGGCGATCCATGTGCCGATCGGCGTTCGCCACGCAGTGTCCGCCGACCAGGGCGTCGCGGTGGTCTCGACCGGCGGCCCCTGCCCGGCCGACTTCCGCATGCTGAAGGCGGTCGGCGCGTGGCCGAAGGACGGCTGACCCGACCTCGAGGAGCGACCGCGATGAAGGCCTATGTCTACGGCGAGAAGCGCGACCTGCCGGCCGGGTTCGAGACGTTCGGCGACCGCGCCCACACCGCGATCGTCTCGATCGACATGCACGAGGGCCACCTCGCCGACACGCCCGACTGCCCCTGCCCGGCCCCACGCGCCCGCGAGATCGTCGCCCCGATCGACGCCTTCCACGACAAGGCGCGCGCCCTCAGCGTCCCCATCATCCACGTCAAGACCGTGCTCCGGAAGGGCGGCGTCGACGACGTGAACGGCATCCCGTCGGCGTGGCGGCTCACCTTCCCGCTCTATGTCGGCGATATCCCCAATGCCGCCGAGCATGCGATCGAAGGCTCGCGCTGGACCGAGTTCGTCACCCGCGTCGAGGACGGCGACATCGTCGTCGACGGCAAGCGGCGGCTCTCCGCCTTCTACCCGACCGATCTCGATTTCCTCCTCCGCAACATGGGTGTCCGCACCGTCGTCTTCGACGGCGGCTTCACCGACTGCTGCATCCTCAACGCGGCGTTCGATGCGTCCAACCGCAACTACCGCGTCGTCGTGCTCCGCGATCTCGTCCGCGGCACCAATGACGAGATGGAGGACGCGGCACTGAAGATGATCTCGCTGCACCTCGGGCTCGTCATGGAGTCCGCCGACCTCCTCGCCGAATGGCGCGTAGCGCCCACCGCCGCAGCCGCCGAATAATCGAGCTTTCTCCCAGGAGACATTCCCGCATGAAGATGATCGACCTGTCGCACTCGATGAGCGTGCACACGCCGGGCTGGGTCGGCTACGCCGGCAACAAGATGTACTACGCGCAGAATCTGCAGACGGTTTCGATCGTGGCGCAGCGCATCGACACCGCCATGCATGTCGGCACCCATCTCGACGGCGCGCTGCACGCGACCGACGGGCGCGAGGGCGACATGGCGTCCTACCCGCTCGAGTTCCTGGTTGGCCCCGGCGTCATCGTCGACATCTCCGACAAGGTCGGCGACTGGTCGCTGATCACACCCGACATGCTCGAGGAATCCGGCGCCGAGATCCGCGAAGGCGACATCCTCATGCTCCATACCGGCTATCACCGGTATTACGAGGGCATGCCGCAGCAGGACCTGGTCCGCTATTTCTGTATGCATCCGGGCGGTTCGAAGGAGTTGGTCGACTGGATGCTCGAGAAGGGCATCCGCTGGTGGGGCATCGACTGCGGCTCCGGCGACCACCCGATGAACACCACCATCCGCTACATGCGGAAGGACCTCGCCAAGGCCTTCGAGAAGCACGTCGGCATGGAGCTCGAGGAATTCTTCCCGCCCTACCAGTACCGGCACAAGCGCTCGGGCCGGAAGGTCACCAACAACATCTTCCCCTTCCACAACTACGCATTCCAGGAGGGGCTGATCCACGCCGAGAACGTCGGCGGCGACATCGACAAGGCGCTCAACACGCGCTGCATCATCGGCGCCTTCCCATGGAAGTACGAGGGACTGGAATCTTGCCCGTGCCGGATCGTCGCCTTCTACGACTGCGGAGAGGAAGAGGTGACAACCTTCGGGAAACATTTCCCGGGCGCGAAGCCGAAGCGGCGGGGACGGTAGGGTCGCTAACGCCGTTCCTCGCGCACGTGAGGCCGGCCGAGCGCCCCAGGCTCGTCGAGGCGCACGTTGCCGCGCATCGCCGCCCAGACCATCACCAGCAGCGTCGCGACGTAGGGCGTCATCAGCATGAAGTATTGCGGCACCTGGATGCCGATCGCCGCGACGCGCGGGATCAGCGCCTCGATCGAGCCGAAGATGACCGCGCCGAGAAGCGCCCGCCACGGATGCCACCGCGCGAAGATGACGAGCGCGATGGCGATCCAGCCGCGGCCGCCCGCCATGCCGTCGACCCAGATCTTGGCGACGGCGACCGAGAGATAGCCGCCGGCGAGGCCGACCAGCGCGGCGCCGGCCATGATCGCGCCGGTCCGGTAGAGCGAGACGTTGACGCCGGCCGAGTCCGCGGCTTCCGGATTCTCGCCGACGGCGCGGAGACGCAGGCCGATCTCGGTCCGCTGCAGGAGCCACTGCACGGCGAAGAAGATCGGCACGGTCAGGTAGACGATGATGTCCTGCTGGAAGAGAATCCGCCCGGCGACGGGGATGTCCTCGAGGACGGGGATCGGCAAGGTCGCAAGCCCGACGATGGCGCGGCTCGTCCAACCCTGCTGGGTGGCGACCAGGCTGGTCAGCCCCTGACACAGGAACACCATGGCGAGGCCGGCGATCACCTGGTTGACGCGGAGCGCGACCACCATGGCGGCGAAGATCAGCGATATCACCGCCGTGGCAAGCGCGGCGACGACCAGCGCCAGCAGCGGATCGCCGATGACGATGACCGCGCCGACGCCGGCCATCGCCCCCATCAGCATGAAGCCCTCGGCGCCGAGCGAGAGGACGCCCGACTTCTCGGTGAGGATCAGGCCGAGCGCGGCGAGCGCAAACGGAACCGCGAAACCGGGGACGTTCCCGAGCCAGTTGACGAGGAAATCCATCAGCCGCCTCCCCGCACCCAGTGCACCCGATGGCGGACGAAGAACTCGGAGGCGGCGACCGAGATGACGATGATCGCCTGAATGAGCTGAACCATGGCGCCGGGGATCTGGTAGAAGACCTGGAGGCTCTGGCCGGCGACGAACAGCACGCCGACGAACAGCGCGACGAGGATCGCGATCAGCGGATTGTTGCGGGCGAGGAACGCGATGAGGATGCCGGAGAAGGTGTAGCCCAGGAAGAACGACTGGGTCATCCGCCCTTCGATGCCGGCCGAAACCACGAAGCCGCCGATGCCCGAGATCGCGCCCGACATCAGCGCCGAGGCGAGCATCACCGCCGCGATCGGCACGCCCACCGCCGTCGCCATCTTCGGGTTGGCATCGACGAAGCGGGCGTAGAACCCGAAGCGGCTGACGTTGAGCAGCCACCAGATCACCACGGCGAGGATCAGCGCCAGCGGCAGCGCCCAGGTGACGTTCTCCCAGCCGACCAGCGGCAGGCGCTCGAACGCCTGGT
>JBIQKL010000019.1:27826-42986 GCA_044506555.1 Hyphomicrobiales bacterium
AGCGCCCAGGTGACGTTCTCCCAGCCGACCAGCGGCAGGCGCTCGAACGCCTGGTACTGCTCGGAGTGCGGGAAGGCGCTCTTCGGGTCCTTCCAGGAGCCGTAGAGCAGGTAGAGGAGGAAGTTGAAGGCGACGTAGTTGAGGAGGAGCGTCGAGATGATCTCGTTGATCCCCAGGCGGAGCTTGAGCAGCGCCGGGATCAGGATCCAGAGCATACCGCCGAGCGCCGCCGCGACCAGCATCAGCGGCAGGCGGAGCGACTCCGGGCCGAGGTCGTTGATCGCGACGAAGGTCGCGAAGATCGACCCGAAGATCATTTGCCCCTCGATGCCGATATTCCAGAACCGAACCCGGAACGCGACCACCGCGGAAAGCCCGACCACCAGCAGCGGCGCCGCCTGCACCAGCACCGCCGAGATGCTCATCGTGTTCGAGAAGATGCCGAGCACGAACTCCTGGTAGATGCCGGAGAGGCCGACACCGGCCGCCATCAGCACGATCGCGGTGGCCGCCAGCCCGACCAGCAGGCCGCAGAGCAGCACCAGCGTCTGGCGGAGCGGCGATACGTTCTGCCGGATCTCGAGATTGATCCGCCCGAGACCGCCGCGCCGGGGCGGCGGCGTTCCCGCGGCAGGGCCGGCGTGATCGGTGATGCCGACCATCACAGCCCTCCGCTGTCCCCTCTCCCACCGGGAGAGGATACGGAGCCTTGCGCCGCAAAGCGGCGCCCAGGCGAAGTCGGTGAGGGGCGTGGCGTTGATGAAGGAAACGCGGGGCTGCAGGCTTCCGAGAGGTCTCGCCCCTCACCAAGCTCGACTACGCGACGCTCCGCGCCGCAAGTCTCGCTATCCTCTCCCAACGGGAGAGGGGGCGTACGTTCGCCCGCCGGCATGATCACGACACCGTCCCAGGTCAAGTGCCCGCTACCCATGGTGCACCAGGGCGCGGCCGACAGCGTGGCGCTCGACCGGCGTCGTGAACTCCGCCGCGATCCGGCCGCGGTTCATCACACC
Organism: Hyphomicrobiales bacterium; assembly: GCA_044506555.1. Classification (GTDB taxonomy): domain Bacteria; phylum Pseudomonadota; class Alphaproteobacteria; order Rhizobiales; family Kaistiaceae; genus Bauldia. The sequence continues at coordinate 28,840 of JBIQKL010000019.1, forward strand.
GACCCGGTCGGAGAGGAGAAGTATCTCGTCGAGGTCCTCGCTGATCAGGAGGACGCCGGCGCCGGCATCGCGGGCGGCGCGGAGGCGCCCGTGCACGGCCGCCGAGGCGCGGACGTCGAGGCCGCGGCTCGGGCTGTGGGCGAGCACGACGCGCGGGCTGCCTGAAAACTCGCGGGCGATCACCAGCTTCTGCGCATTACCGCCCGAGAGCAGCCCCGCCTTCTGTCCCGGGCTCCGCACCCCCTGCACGTCGAAGGCCTCGACCGCCTTCCGGGCGGCGGCCCGGATCGCCGCCACGTCGACCCGGATCGACGATCCGTAGCGGCCGGCGACCACGCCTGCGACCGCGAAATTCTCGGCCACGGAGAGCCCGCCCGCGAGCGCCCAGGTATGGCGATCGGCGGGGATGAAGGCGAGACCCTGCGCCCGCCGCTGCTGCGGCGCCTCGATCAGCAGGTCCTCCACGCCGGCGATGTCGATGCGGCCGGACAGCGGCCGGCGCACCCCCATCAGGATCTCCGCAAGCTCGGTCTGGCCGTTCCCGCCGACTCCGGCGATGCCGTAAATCTCGCCGGCACGGACCGTGAAGCTGGCGCCGGTCAAGGCGACGTGCCCGTCCGAGCGCGAGCCGCGGAGGTCAGCCACCGTCAGCAAGGGATCGCCGATATTCTGCGACGGCGCCGGCACCTCATGGACGCTGCTGCCGACGATCATCTGGGTCAGTTCCGGCACCGAGACGGCGCGCGGGTCGGCGGTGGCGATCGCCTTGCCGCCGCGCATCACGGTCACACGGTCGGCATGGGCAATGACCTCGCCGAGCTTGTGGGTGACGAGCACCACGGCGGTACCACGCGCCGCGATGCTCCGGATCGTACGCAGCAGCCGGTCGGACTCCTCGTCCGAAAGCACCGCCGTCGGCTCGTCGAGGATGAGAATGCGGGCGCCGCCGACCAGCACCTTCAGGATCTCGATCCGCTGCTGCTCGGCGATCGACAGCATGCCCACGGGCTTGTCGAGGTCGACCGCGAAGCCGAGAGCCTCGCAGTGCGTCTTCACCTCCGCCGCGATCCGGGCGAGGCCGCGCGAATAGCCGCCACGCGGGTCGGAGAGGAGGATGTTCTCGAGTGCGTTGAACGGCCGGACCAGCTTGAAATGCTGGTGGACCATGCCGATCGAGTTGGCCTTGGCGTCGAGCGGGCCGCGGATCACTGCCGGACGCCCGTTGATGCGGATCGCGCCTTCGTCCGGCGCGTAGAGCCCGGCGGCGACGTTCATCAGCGACGACTTGCCGGCGCCGTTCTCGCCGAGAAGGGCATGAACCTCGCCCGGAGCGACGGCAAAATCCACCGAGGACAGGGCCATGAACCCGTCGAAGGACTTGGTAATGCCGCTGAGCTCGAGCGCCGGTGTCATGAACGTTCCACGGACGAAGGGCCCGCGACCAGCGTAGCCGATCGCGGCCTCTCGTGTCCGGTCTACTGCTGGCTGGTCACGCCCTTGACGAACCAGTCCATCTGCCAGAGATCGGCGTCGCTCAGCACTTCTCCCTCCGGCACCTTCACGTTGCCGTCGCGGTCCGAGAGCGGGCCTGCATAGACGTGCTTGCCATCGATGATCGCCTGGCGCTCCGCCATGATCTTCGCCTTGTCCTCCTCGGACACCTGGTCGCCGCAGCAGGTGATGTCGATGCCGTTGCCGACCCCGAAGAACGCGCCGTAGGGGCTCGGCTCCCAGGTACCCGCGGCGATCTTCTCGAGCGTCGGCACCAGGTACTGGTCCCACACCCATACCGACGAGCACTGCACCGCCTGCGGCGCGAACTCGGTGAGATCGCGGTGATGGCCGGTGCTCCACACGCCCTTCTCCTGCGCCACGATCTGCACTGCCGGCGTATCGACATGCTGGCCGATGACGTCGATCCCCTGCTCGATGAGCGCCTCGGCGGCGGCACGCTCCTTGACCGGATCGTTCCAGGCGCCGGTGAAGACCACCGTCGTGGTGGCATCGGGGTTGATCTGCTCCGCGCCCATCTGGAAGGCGTTCACCGTCCAGTTCACCAGGCCGAAGGGATTTGCGGCGACGAAGCCGAGCTTGCCGGTCTTCGAGGCGGCGGCGGCGGCCATGCCGCAGAGATACTGCGTCTCGTAGGTGCGGCCATAGACGGACTCGAGATTGGGCCCGTTGGTGATGCCGGCGCCGTTCATGAAGGCGACGTTCGGATATTCCTCGGACAGCTCCTTGAAGGTGTCCGAGTAGCCGAAAGCGGAGCCGATGATGACGTTGTAGCCACGCTGGATGAACAGCTCCACCGGAGGCCGGATCGCGGTGGCGTTCTCGGGAATGCTGTCGACGAAGGGGATGCTGACCCCCGTCGACTCCTCCAGCCGCAGACGCGCCTCGTCGAACGACTGCGACCAGCCGCCGTCATTCTTGGGTCCGAAGATGATCATCGCGACCTTCGGCTCGCCGTCGAGCTTGAACTGGGCGAGCGCCGGCAGCGCGGAAAGGCCGGCAAGCATGCTTCCCGCAACAACTGCCTTCACAATGCTGCTCATCATGTCACTTCCCCTCTCCTGATCTAAGGCCTGCGGGCCACCCCGACCCGAGCCTATGCCTGTCTCAAGTAGCGTTCAAACGAATTCAATGATGGTGAAAACCTGCCCACACTGCCGTCGAAGCAGGCTGTCCCCGGCACTCGTCTCGTCCCACCCGGCCCGGCCGTGCCCGGGTTCCTCGCGGCTTGCACGATCCGCGCCAGACGTGGTCCAGCCGCGGGCACCCGTCAGTGCGCCTCGAGCGCGGCGTGGATCATGCTCGGCGTGATCGGCGTCTGGTGGAACTTGCCGGCTCCGAGCGGCGCCAGCGCATCCTCGATGCCGGAGGCGATGACCGCGCCGACCGCAATGCAGCCCGCCTCGCCGACCCCCTTCACGCCCAGCGGATTGAGCGGCGACGGCGTCTCGAGATGCAGCACCTCGACGCTCGGAACCTCGGTCGCGTAGGGGATGAGGAAATCGACGAAATTGGCGTTCAGCGGATTGCCCTCGGTATCGTACTCGATGCGCTCGTACATGGCGCCGCCGAGGCCCTGCGCGATACCGCCCATCACCTGGCCCTCGACGATGGTCGGGTTGATCATGTTGCCGCAATCGTGGATGCAGACATAGCGGCGGATCTTCACGTCGCAGAGGTCCGGGTCGACTTCGACGATCGCGGCATGGACGCCATAGGCCCAGGTCGCGCAGGCCGGGCTGTAATAGTCGGTCGCCTCGAGGCCGGGATGCTCGCCCTCGTCCAGCGCCGGGCCGTCGTGCCGGCTGGCCGGAGCGAACTGCGTCGCCGCCTGCGCCGCTTCGTTGAAGGCGTAGCGGAGCGGGTTGGTCGCGGTGGCGATCGCGGCGAGCGGCGCTTTGCGGTCGGTGCCGCGGATCCAGGCGGCACCGTCGCGGAGCTCGATGTCGTCCTCGCTCGCCTCCAGCATGTTGGCGGCGGCCCGGATGATCTGCTGGCGGACGATCAGCGCCGTCTTGTGGATCGCATTGCCGGAGACGACGGCAGCGCGGCTGGCGAAGGTGGCGACGCCCCAGTCGAAGGCGCGGGTATCGCCCTCGACCAGGATCACGTCCTCGACCGCGACGCCGAGCTGGTCGGCGACGATCTGGCCGAACACCGTCTCGTGGCCCTGGCCCTGCCCGGTGAGGCCGGTATTGACGTAGACCTTGCCGGTGATCGGATGGACCTTGATGTGGCCGCCCTCGTACGGGCCGAGACCGGTGCCCTCGACATAGAAGGCGAGACCGAGCCCGAGATAGCGGCCCTCGGCCCGCGCCCTCTCCTGCTCCGCCGCGAAGTCGTCCGGACGGAGCTGCTCGGTCACCATCTCCAGCGCGCGCTGATACTGGCCGCTGTCGAGGCTGACGCGAAGGCCGTCGGCGAAGAGCAGACCCTCGCGCGTCCAGGGGAACTGGTCGTCGCCGATCAGGTTCCGGCGGCGCACCTCGAACCGGTCGAGGCCGAGCTCCTCGGCGAGCTGGTCCATCGCCCGTTCGATGGCGAAGCAGGATTGCGGCCGGCCGCAGCCGCGATACGGCGTGACCGGCACCGTCGGCGTATAGACCGCGGTGAACTCGACCCAGATGTTGGGGATGCGGTACGGGCCGGCGATCGAGGTGGACGCCACCTGGGCGACCGCGATGCCGTAGGGGATGAAGGCGCCGGTATCGTGGAGGAAGGAGTCGCGGAGCGCGATCACCTCGCCGCTCTTCTTCGCATGGAGCTCGATCGTATGGACCTGCGTCCGCTCCTGGCTCGAGCCGATGAAGTTCTCACGGCGGTCCTCGATGTACTTGACCGGCCGGCCGAGCTGCATCGCGGCCATCGGCACCAGCAGCTCGTCGGGATAGAACAGAAGCACCTTCTGCCCGAAGCCGCCGCCGACATTCGGCGCGATCACCCGGACCTTGTCCTCGTCGAGGCCGAAGATCGAGGCCAGCCCGCCGCGGACCGAGATCGGCGCCTGCGTGCCGTCCCAGACCGTGAGCTCGCCGGTCACCGGATCGAACTGCGCCGCGACCGCGCGGCACTCCATCGGCGCCGCCGTCGAGCGCTCGACCCGAACCTTGACCCTGGTCACATGCTCGGCCTGGGGGATCGCCGCGTCGGGGTTGCCCGAGACCTGAACATAGTGGGCGGCGACGTTGCCCGGGTGCGTGTCGTGGACCAGCGGCGCGCCGGGCTTCGCCGCCTCCTCGAGGTCGACGGCGACGTCGCGGGGATCGTAGTCGACCTCGACGAGCGCTGCCGCATCCTCGGCCGTGTAGCGGTCGACCGCGACGACCATCACCACGGTCTGGCCGACATAGTAGACTTCGCCCCTGGCCAGCGGCCGCTGCGTCCGCGCGTCGGTCATCGACGGATGCGGGATGAGGAGCGGCATCTCGCGGTCGATCACGCCAATGTCGTCGGCGGTGTAGACGGCGACGACGCCCGGATGGGCACGTGCCGCGCTGGTGTCGATCGCGGTGACCTTGGCCCGCGCATAGGGGCTGCGGACGAAGGCGGCGTGGAGTGGGTTGGCGAGCGGGATGTCGTCGACGAAGGCCCCTTCGCCGCGGAGCAGCGCCGGGTCGATGGTCCGCTTGATCCGCGATCCGAAGGCGCGTGTCGACATTGCTTCCCCTAACCCGCCGGCATGTTCTCCGCGGCCTTGCGGACCGCGGCGACGATGTTGTGATACCCCGTACAGCGGCAGAGATTGCCGGAGAGGACGAGGCGGATTCCCTCGTCGGTGAGATCGAGCGGCTGACCGGACTCGAAGGCGCCGACGACGTTCATGATCATGCCCGGCGTGCAGTAGCCGCACTGCAGCGCGTGGCAATCCTGGAAGGCCTGCTGGACGGGATGGAGGGTGCCGTCGTCCGCCGCCAGCGACTCGATGGTACGCACCTCGTGGCCCGAGGCCTGCACCGCGAAGGTGAGGCACGAACGGCCGGCGACACCGTCGATCAACACCGTGCAGGCGCCGCAGACGCCGTGCTCGCAGCCGACATGCGTCCCGGTTAGCCGAAGCTCGTGACGGAGGAAATCCGAGAGCAGCATCCGCACGCTGACCTCGCGCTCGACCTTCTCGCCGTTGACAATGAGCGAGACCCGCGCGCGGGGATCGGAGGAGACGGTGGGGGATGCGATCCTGGCGCGGCGCATGATCCTAGTGCCCTTTCCGGGCGCGCTGCGCCGCTCTCTCGACCACCCGGCGCACCAGCGTCGCCAGCACCCGCTGCCGGTACGCCGTGGTCGCGTGCATGTCGTCCGGCGCGGTGACCGCCGCCTTCGCCGCTTCCGCCGCGGCGGCGAGGTCGCCCTCAGCGACGCGGGTGCCGGCGATCAGCGCTTCGGCCTCGCGAAGCCGCATCGGCCGCGAGCCGACGCCGCAGGCGGCGATCGACACGTCCCTGGCGAGGCCGTCGGAACCGAAGCCGACAATCGCCCCGACCGCGGCGATCGCGTAGTCGCCGTGGCGTCGGGTGAACTCGTCGAACGCCGCGCCGGCGCCGTCGGGCAGCACGCCGAAATGCGCCTCGACGACGATCTCGCCGGGCTCGCGTGCCGTGGTCATGTGGAACTGGAAGAAATCCTCGGCGGCGATCGTGCGCCGGCCCGCCGGCCCCTCGGCGACGACGCTGCCGCCGGTCAGCACCAGGATCATCGGCATCTCGGCCGCCGCGTCGGCATGGCAAAGGCTGCCGACCACGGTGCCGCGGTTGCGGATCGGCACGTGGGCGACGTGCGCCATCGCCTCGCGGATCACCGGGTTGGCGGCATGCGCGACGTCGCTCAGTTCGAGCTCGCGATGCCGGGTCATGGCGCGGACGACGATCCGGCCGTCCTCGAGGCTGATGCCGCGGAGATCCGGAATGTGCTGGATGTCGACGAGGCGGGACGGGCTTGCGAGGCGGAGGTTCATCGCGGGGACGAGGCTCTGGCCGCCGGCCAGCACCACCGCGCCCGGATCGGCGGCGAGAAGCGCGATCGCCTCCCCCATCGTTGTCGGCGCGCTGTACTCGAAGAGCGCCGGCTTCATTCCAGTCGACCCCGTGCGAAAAACACCTTCGGTCGCTCCCCTCCCGTATCCACATAGTGGATAGCGTATTCCAAATAACGATACCGGCGTTTCGACTTCTGTCAATCGATAAGAGTCGTTCGAACCTGCTTTCAGCGTGTCCGGTTGACGATCGCGACCCCGGCGAAGACCAGCGCCACCGCGAGCCAGACCCAGAGCGTCAGCCGCTCGTCGAAGAGTAGCACGGCGAAAGCGACGCCGACGCCGGTGTTCACGTAGGAGATCTGCGACAGGTAGACCGGCCCGCCGATCTGCTGCAGGCGGAAGAAGAACGCGTAGCCGATCCCCGTCGCGAATGCCTGCGCCGCGATGATCCACCACCCGGCGCGGAGCGGCGCGAGCGACGGTGCCTCGCCGGCCGCGCCCTGCGCCGCGAGTGCCAGGGCGAGGCCGAGCGCTGCGGCGGCCATCGTCAGCGTCGCGAGCGGCAGCGCGCCCTTGCCTTCGGGCCAGCTCGTGGTCCGGTAGACATTGCCAGCGGCGAGAGCGGCGGGCGTCGCCAGAGCGGTGAGGTACCATCCGAATGACGCCTCGGAATCCGAGACGCCCGCGTTGCGGCTGGCGAGGATGACGATCGCGCCGGCCATGCCGGTAGCGAGGCCGAGTGCCCGCATCAAATTCGGCCGCTCGAGGCCGATCGCCAGCACGATGGCCAGCGTCACGACCGGCGCGAGCGATTGGAGGATCGCAGGGACGCCGGAGCCGAGATGCGGGATGACCGCGACCAGCGTGCCGAACGGGATCGCGAAGGTCAGTTGCCCGGCGACGGCCGCGTAGACGATCGTCCTGCGGTCGAAGGCGATCCTGTTCCCGGCGAGCAGCGTCAACGCCCCGAGCACGATCGCGGCGCCCGCCGCGGCAAGGCACGCGAAGAGCAGCGCGGCGATCCCCGCTTCCCCGGCCATCCGGCCGAGCGGGAAGATCAGCCCGATGGTGAAGCCCGCGGCGAGGAGGAGAACGACCGGCTCCAGCCGCCGCCAGGTCGGCGCTCCCTTCAACCGCCCGTCCTTGGGTCGATGGGCGCCGCGAGCCGGGCGCCCAGCACCGCCTCGCACCACGCGGCGGCGCGGAGCAGGTCCGCTTCGCCGTAGGGCATGCCGACCAGTTGCAGGCCGACCGGCAGGCCGGCGGCGGTGAAACCGCAGGGGATCGAGATCGCCGGGCAGCCGGTAACGGTGACCGTGAAGCCGAGTACCAGCCAGTCGAGATAGGTGGCCATCTTCTCGCCGTCGATCTCGTCGACGTAGCGCTGCTCGACCGGATAGGGCGGCACCGGCGCGGTCGGGGTGATCAGCACGTCGTTCCGGCCGATGAAGGCGAGCATCGCGTCCCGCGCCTCGGCCCGCGCGGCTTCCGCCGTGGCGAGGTCGTCGGCGGTGAGCTTCAGGCCCTCCTCGATGTTCCAGACCACCTCGGGCTTCAGCACGTCGCGATGGTCGGCGAGCGCATCCCGGAACAGGGCCGCGAACTGGAAGGCGCGGATCGGCAGGAACGCGTCGCGGGCGCGCGACACATCCGGCGCCGCTTCATCGACCGCGAGCCCGGCCGCGGCGAGCTTCGCGATCGCCGCGTCGACCACGGTACGGACCTCGGACGAGACGCGGGCCGCGCCGCCGAGGTCCATGGAGAACGCAGCGCGCGCCGGCATGCGCGGCGCCTCGGCGGCGGTACGGTAGGAGTCGCCGCAGCGCGGCCGCGACCGCGGGTCGCGCGGATCGAACCGCGCCATCGCGTCGAGCCCGAGCCCCGCATCGGCGACGCTCCGTGCCAGCGGCCCGATGACGGAGAGCACCTGGTGCGGCAGCGGGCTCGGCCCCTTCGGCACGATGCCCGGGCTCGGGCGGAGCCCCACGATGCCGCAGAACGAGGCCGGGTAGCGGAGCGAGCAGGCGTTGTCGGAGCCCTGCGCGATGTGGGCCATGCCGGTCGCCACCGCGACCGCGGCACCGCCCGACGAGCCGGCCGCCGAGAGCCGCGTGTCCCAGGGGTTCAGGGTCCGGCCGAATACCTCGTTGAAGGTGTTGGCACCGGCCTGGAACTCGGGCGTGTTCGACTTTGCGAACACCACGCCGCCGGCCGCCTCGATCGCCTCGACCAGGTAGTCGGAGCGCTCGGGCACGTGGTGGGCATAGGGGAGCGAACCGAAGGTCGTGCGCACGCCGCCCACGGCATAGGCATCCTTGATCGGCACCGGCAGGCCGGCCAGCACGCCGCGCTCCGCGGCCGGCTTCGCTTCGAGCGCGGCGATGTGCTCCTCGGCCCGGCCGTAGCAGAATGTCACCAGCGCGTTCACATGGCCGTTGACCGAATCGACCCGATCCGCCACGTCGTCCAGCACCTCGCGCGGCGACACGGTGCCCTCTCCAAGCATGTCCACGACCGCGGTTGCCGGCTGCTCGAACAGGCGATTGCTCACGAACTGTGCTCCTATCTGCGTATCCATTGAGCGGATAGCGTACATCGCCTATGAATACCGGCGCAAAGGCACAGGAGACGTCATGGAGGAGACGAGGCGCGTGCGGAGCCGCAGCGAGCCGCGTGGCGTCGCGGAACCGGCCGCGCCCGCGGGCAAGCGCCCGGCAACCCGGCGAACCGCTTCGGCGAAGGCCAACGCGCCGTCGCTCCGCGGCATGGCCCGCTCGTTCGCGGTCCTCGAATACCTCGCCGTCAATCCGGGGCGCGTGGTCGACGTGACCCGCGGGCTCGGCCTGCCCTGGGCCACGGTCCACCGCACCGTGATCCAGCTCGAGAAGGCGGGCTTCCTCCACCGCGACGAGCACACCAACCAGTACCAGATCGGCGCGCGGCTCTGGCACATCGGATCGTCCTATCTCGCCAGCCACCGCGTGCTCAAGGCGGCGATGCCGTATCTCGCCCAGATCGAGGATTCCGAGGGCATCGTCGTCCAGATCGCCGAGCGCATCGGCAACGTCGCGGTCGCGATCTACTCGGCGCAGCGCCTCGCCGAGGACATCACCAAGGCGCATTACGGCTTCCACTTCCCGCTCCATTGCGGATCGAAGGGACAGGTGCTGCTCGCCTTCGAGGAGCCCGACTTCATCGAGGCCTATTTGCGCCGCGACCTCGAGCGGCTCACCAGCGAGACGATCACCGATCCGGAACTGCTCCGCGCCGAGCTGGCCGAGATCCGGCGCGAGGGCATGGCGCTCACCATCGCCGACGTCCAGCCCTTCACCGGCTCGATGTCGGCGCCGATCCGGAACGCCTCGGGAAAAGGCGTGGCTTCGCTCTGCTTCATCTTCCGGAAGGTGCTGCTCCGCAACGAGAAGCGCCGCGAGGAGCTGCAGGACCAACTCATCCACATGGCGCATTCGATCTCCATCGACCTCGGCTGGCGCCTCGACAAGCGCTAGACGCCGGGCCCTTGCCGCGGCGGCCGCGCCGGGCCAGAAAGAACCCACTGCGATCCGCTCGAAGCCGGTGACACGATGGCCTTTTCTCCCAGCATCCTCGCCTCCTTCCGTCTCGACGGGGAGGTCGCGCTCGTCACCGGCGCGGGTGCCGGCATCGGGCGCGGCGCCGCGCTTGCCTTCGCCGAGGCCGGGGCGGCGGTTGCGGTGACCGACATCGACGCCGATTCGGCCGAGGCGGTCGCCGGCGAGATCGCAGCGGCCGGCGGCACGGCGCGCGCCTTCACCCTCGACGTCGCCGAGGAGCACCGGATCGTCGAGGTGATCGACGACGCCGCACGCGCCTTCGGGCGGCTCGACGTGCTGGTCAACAACGCGGGCACGGCCAAGCGCGTGCCGACGGTCGAACTCGAGACGGCGGACTGGAACCGGGTGCTCGACGTCAATCTCACCGCCGCGATGATCGGAAGCCGCGAGGCGGCGAAGCACATGATCCGGCAAGGCACCGGCGGCCGCATCGTCAACGTCGCCTCGATCATGGGCCTCTCCGGTGGCGGCCTCTACCCCAACGCCGGCTACCACGCGACCAAGGGCGCGCTCGTCAACCTGACCCGCGCGCTCGCCGCCGAATGGGCGAAGGACGGGATCCGGGTCAACGCGATCGCGCCGACGTTCCTCAAGACGAAGCTGACCGAGAAGCTCCGGGAGGACCCCGCCATGGTCGCGGCGATCGAGGCACGGACGCCGCTCGGGCGCTTCGCCGTCGCCGACGAGGTCTCACCGGGCATCCTCTATCTCGCATCCCGCGCCTCGGCGATGGTCACCGGGCACACGCTCGCCATCGACGGCGGCTGGCTGGCGGTCTGAGGCGCCGGCCGGCCGCTTCTTCGGCTCGGCGTCAGCGAACCTCGCCGCGAAGCGTGCCGAAGAGGACGGCGCGCCCCCTCGCCTCGTCCCCCGTCCTGACCGCCTCGGCGAGCGCGGCGAGCGCGGCGCCGATATCGGATCCGGCACCCGCCTCGTCGACCACGGTCCTCAGGATCTTCGGGTGCCTCGTGCCGGCCACGCTGTTCCGGTCGTAGAACAGCTCCTCGTGGAGCTTCTCGCCGGGCCGGATGCCGATCACGACCAGTTCGATCTCCCCTCCCGGATTGGCCGCAGTGCGGACGCTGTAGCCGGCGAGCTGCACCATGTTCTCCGCCAGTGCGGCGATCCGCATCGGGCTTCCCATCTCGAGCACGAAGATGTCGCCACCCTCGGCGAGCGCACCGGCCTGCACGATCAGCTCCGCCGCCTCGTGGATCGACATGAAGTAGCGGGTCATCTCGGGATCGGTCAGCGTCACCGGGCCGCCGGTCCGGATCTGCTTCTGGAACAGCGGCACCACCGAGCCGTTGGAGCCGAGCACGTTGCCGAAGCGCACCGCCGTGAAGCGCTGGCCCGTCCCGGCGATCCGGGCCGCCTGTGCCTTGCTTCGCACCAGGAGCTCGGCCCATCGCTTGGTCGCCCCCATGACGTTGGTGGGATGCACCGCCTTGTCGGTGGAGATCAGGACGAAGGTCTCGACGCCGAGGTCGAAGGCCGCATCGACGATGGTCGCGGTGCCGAGGACGTTGTTGCCGATCCCCTCGAGCGGATTGCGCTCGACCAGCGGCACATGCTTGTGGGCGGCGGCATGGAACACGACGGCAATGGCGTTGTCGCGGATCGCGCGGCGGACCAGGGCGTCGTCGGTCACCGAGCCGAGTACCGGCAGGATGCGGCCCGGCAACCGGTCGTGCAGCTCGAAGTCGATCTGGTAGAGCGCATATTCGCTGGCCTCGAGCAGCACCAGGCGTCCCGGCGAGAGGCCGGCGATCAGCCGGCAGAGCTCCGAGCCGATCGACCCGCCGGCGCCGCTGACCAGGATGTTCCGGCCCTGGATCATACGGCGGAGAAGATCCGGGTCGGGCGGCACCGACGAGCGGCCGAGCAGCTCGTCGATGTCGATGTCGCGCATCTGGTCGACGGCGTAGCGGCCGCTGACGATCTCGCCGAGGCTCGGCAGCGCGCGGATGCGGACGCTCGCATCCCCCCGCAACGCCGTCATGATCTCCTGGCGCTGCGCCGCCGTGACCGCCGGCAGCGAGATGACCACGTCGCGGACGTTGTGGCGCGCGACCAGCCCGGCGATGTCGGAGGGCGGATGGACACGCGCCCCGGCGACCTCGCGATGATGAAGGTCCTCGTCGTAGTCGATGAAGCCCATGAAGGACGGCTGGCTCGAGCGCCGTGCCGCATTCATGAACTGCACGCCCGCGGAGTCGGCGCCGACGATCAGGAGGCCGCCCTCGTCCCGGCCGACATGCGGGCGGAGCAGCGACCGCGCGCCGAACCGGGTGCCCGCCACCAGCAGGGTCCCGACGATGGCGTAGATGATCGGCACCGAACGGGGCAGCGCCTGGCCATGGGCGAGCTCGAGCAGGTAGCCGAGCGTCACCCAGGCGAGGCTCGCCACGACCATGCCCTTGGCGATCTGCCAGAAGGCCCGCTCGGGCAGGAAGCGGATGACCGCGCGATAGGCGCCGAAAAAGGCGAGCGCCGGAATCCCGAGCACGGGCGCAGCGGAGACCAGCGGCAGATGCGCCCAGAACTGCCATGGGTCGAGGGAACTGAGGCGAAGGGCGAAGCTGGCCCACACCGCGACGAACAGCACGACGAGGTCCGCCAAGACGATCATGGCGGTCTTCACCCATCGCGGCAGATTGAGGAGCCGAACCGCAAGGTCGGAGATCATCGCAATGCAACCGCCGCATTTGCCGGGACCCGGGGTCGGCGGTTCTCCATGACGATCATCGCGGCCCTCTCCCCGCGGCCGGCAGGAACACTATCCGCACGAACGTCACCGTGGTCCCGAGCTGCCCCGGCGCGTCGCCGGGCACCGCCGTGGTGGCATGGCCCCATGCAAACTGCAACCGTCGCGACACGCGACGATCCGATCCGTCCTCTTGGCGCAGCGGCGCCCCTCGCGGAAGGAGCGCCGCCAGCTCGCAATCGGAAGGTGCGTCCTGTCCTACTTCGGGAAGGCCAGCGCCGGGGGGTCGATGCTGGGCGGAAGCGGTGCCGTGACGATGTCCTTCGCATCGAGATCGAAGCTCATCAGATCGACGCCGCGGAGCACCTGATCGTCATAGGTCTTCACGTAGTACCTGAGGTTCTTGATATCGCCGACCGAGGTCCATTGCGTGTATTCGAGCGGCGTGTCGTCGCCAGCGTCCGGGCGGATCCAGCCAACGGGGATGTCGAAATTGTTGGCGATGTGCTCGGCGAGCCGGACGCTCTCCGGGCCGGGCGCGACCGGCTTGGCCGACATCGTATAGCCGAGCGCGCGGATGAACCGCGATGGCGGCGTCGGGTCGCCCGGCATGCCGAGAAGCCCCGACCCCTGGCCGAAGGCGGCGATCTTCTGTCCATCGAGCTCGAGCGGCGGTGCGTTCACCGGCGAGAGCTTCACGTAGTTCTTGAGGTTGGTGAGGTGCCAATCGAACCCGGGCGAGTTGGTCATCACGCCATATGGATTGTCGTAGATCTTCAGCGTGCCGTCGACCGGCTCGATCACCAGCGAGGCGCCGGTCGCGTCATGGAGCGTATAGTGGAAGGGAGGCACGATGTTCATCTGCGGTGCGGGGACGCCGACGATCGCGATGCCCTTCGCCGCCTCCTTCACCTCGGCGACGGTCGCGAAGTTGGTGAGCGCCCAGGTGAGGAAATCCCATGGCGCCATCGCCGCCGCGGGATCCGCGGTCTTCGCGTCGGCGTAGCCGACATACTCGGGAAAATAGAGAATGCCGCCGGTAAGCCCCTTCTCGTTCATCCCGTCGGTGATCACCGGCATGTCGAAGGCGTTGAGGCCGACCGTGGCGTACTTCGCCTTCCACGGCATGCCGCCGCCGATCTTGCCGTCGGGCCCCGTCGCGCTCAGGCCGAACTGGCGCGGGATGACGATCATCTCGGACTGGAGCTCGAAGCCGAACTCCATGGTCCGCCCGTAGATCGGCGAGCCGTCCGTCGCATGGATCAGGAAGCTCGTGCATGCCTGCGCCGGAACTGCCGTCATCCCTGCCGCCAGGACAGCCAGCAGCACGCCACTCGTCTTCCACATCGATTTCTTCACTGAA
>JBIQKL010000019.1:43086-45962 GCA_044506555.1 Hyphomicrobiales bacterium
TTGATCTGGTCGAAGCTCAGCGTCTCGATCGCCTGGCCGCGGTTGACCTTGGGGGCGCCGTCGAGGCGGGTGGCGAAATAGGCGGCGCTCGTCGAGTAGACCAGCGACGAGTTCCATTCGAGGAACACGTAGAAGTTCGGATAGGCGAGGAAGGCCGGACCCTTCCGCCCCATCGGCAGGAGCAGCGCCGCCTCGAGGCCGTCGTTCGGCAGGTCCTTTCCCGCACCCTTGACGCCCGCGGCCACCCACTCCGAGCGCGGCAGGCGGATGCGGAGGTCGGCCATCTCCCAGGGGAACTCGGCCGGCACCCTGACCTCCTGCAGCCAGGGCTCGCCGCGACGCCAGCCGTGCTGGGCGAGGAGATTGGCGGCCGAGGCAAGGGCGTCCGCCGTGCTTTTCCGAAGCTTGACCTTGCCGTCGCCGTCGAAGTCGACGCCATAGTCCAGGTAGTGCGAGGCGAGGAACTGGAACTGCCCCATCTCGCCCGCCCAGGGCCCGCGCATCTCGTCGACGGTGAGGTCGCCGCGGTCGATGATCTTCAGCGCCGCCACGAGCTGGGGACGGAACAGGTCGGGACGCCGGCAGTCGTAGCCGAGCGTCGCCAGGGAGACGAGCGTCGGATCGTCGCCCATCACCTGGCCGAAATCGGTCTCGAGCGCCCAGAACGCGGTGATCACCTCGGCCGGCACGCCGTACTTCTGCTCGATGCGGTTGAAGGTGTCGGCGTATTTCTTGATGTAGTCCGGCCCCTGCTTGACCCGGTACTGCTCGACCATGCGGTCCGAGAACTGGAGGAACGTCTGCGAGAACACGCCCTGGGCGCGGTCCTTCTTGACGACCGCCGGGTCGAACCGGGCCGCGCCGAGGCCGGTCTGGATCGCGGACTGCGAGACGCCCTGCGCCGCCGCCTCCTGGGCTACCGACCGGAGCCAGCCGTCGAAGTCGGATTTCTGGCAGTTCTCGGCGGCCAGGACCGGGCCGGCGGCGAGAACGCCGCAAAGAGCGAGGATTGCGGCAAGGCTGCTCTGTCGCTTCATGTCCGTGATCGTCTCCATGAATCGCCGCCCGTCGATGGTGGGACTATATGGCGGAGGCATGGCGAACGGGAAACCCCGGTTCGACGGAAGAGGAGCAATCGGCTAAAGCACGACCCATGCGCCCGCCCCTCCTCAACCCGCTGTTCCGGCCGGTCACCAGCCTCGACGGGATCGGCGAGAAGCTCGGCCAGGCGCTGAAGCGCCTGCTCGGCGGCGGCGAGACGGACCCCGTACCGCGGGTCGGCGACCTCCTGTTCCACCTGCCTGCGGCAATCATCGACCGGCGGAACCAGCCGGAGATCGCACTGGCGCCGGCCGGCGCGGTGGTGACCCTGAAGCTCCGCGTCGACCGCCACCAGAAGCCACCGCCGGGCAACCGTCGCGTACCTTACAAGGTGCTCGCCGACGACGCTTCGGGCCAGATTGCCCTCACCTTCTTCCACGCCAACGAGCCGTGGCTCCAGCGCACCTTTCCTGTCGGCGAGACGGTCTATGTCAGCGGCAAGATGGAGTGGTTCGGCGGCCGGCCGTCGATGGTCCACCCCGACCACGTCGTCTCTGAGGCGGACCTCGCGACCCTGCCGCTGGTCGAGCCGGTCTATCCGCTCACCGCGGGACTAAGCGGCAAGGTGCTGTTCCGGACGATCCAGGAGGCGCTGGAGAGCCTGGCGCCGCTGCCGGAATGGCTCGACCCGGCGCTGATCGCGGAGGAGAAATGGCCCGGCTTCGCCGAGGCGCTGCAGGCTGCCCACAATCCGAGCAAGAACGCCGACCTCGAGCCGTCGAGCCCGCATCTCGCGCGTCTCGCTTATGACGAATTGCTCGCCTCGCAGCTCGCGCTCGCCATCATCCGCCACCGGCAGCGGAAAGCGGTCGGCGCGGCGCGGATCGGCGACGGGCGTCTCAAAGCGAAGATCCTCGCCGCCCTCCCCTTCGAGCTCACCGGCAGCCAGAAGGCGGCGATCGCCGAGATCGACGCCGACCTTGCCAGACCCGAGCGCATGCTCCGCCTGCTCCAGGGCGACGTCGGCTCGGGCAAGACGGTGGTGGCGCTCCTCGCCGCCGCCTCGGTCATCGAAAGCGGTTCGCAGGCGGCGCTGATGGCGCCGACCGAGCTGCTCGCCCGCCAGCATGCTCGCACCATCGTCGCGCTTGCCGACGCCGCCGGCATCCGGATGGCGATCCTCACCGGGCGGGAGAAGGGTCGCGACCGCGAGGAGACCCTGGCCGGCCTCGCCGCGGGCGACATCAATCTCGTCGTCGGCACCCACGCCATCTTCCAGGCCGGCGTCGAATTCCGCGATCTAGGCCTGGTCGCGGTCGACGAGCAGCATCGTTTCGGCGTCCACCAGCGGCTGGCGCTCACCGCCAAGGGCAAGGCGACGGACGTGCTGGTGATGACCGCGACGCCGATCCCGCGCACGCTCGTCCTCACCTATTACGGCGACATGGACGTGTCGCGCCTCACCGAGAAGCCGGCCGGCCGCCGGCCGATCGAGACGCGCGTGCTCCCCCTCGACCGCCTCGACGAGGTCGTCGCCCGCGTCCGCGACGCGGTCGGCCGCGACGCCAAGGCCTACTGGATCTGCCCGCTGGTGGCCGAATCGGAGGAACTCGACGTCGCCGCCGCCGAGGACCGCTACAAGGCGCTGGTGAAGGCGCTCGGCCCGATCGTCGGCCTGGCCCACGGCCAGATGAAGCCGGCCGAGCGCGACAAGCAGATGGCGGCGTTCCAGGCCGGCATGTTCCGCGTCCTGGTCGCCACCACCGTGGTCGAGGTCGGGGTCGACGTGCCCGACGCGACGATCATGGTCATCGAGCACGCCGAGCGCTTCGGCC
>JBIQKL010000020.1:0-4902 GCA_044506555.1 Hyphomicrobiales bacterium
CAGTCGCTCTACAACGAGGTGTCGAAGGCGATCGGCCCCGACTTCGCCGGCGGTCACGTCGCCACCGGCCTCGGCACCGGCGTCGTCGACTTCCTGCTCTCGCCGGTGTGGCTCGAGCAGGGCCCGGCCGACCTCGTCGCCAAGGCCAAGGAGGTGTGGCCGGAGATCGAGAAGGCGCGCGCCGACATCATCTCGGGTGCGCTCGAGGTGCCGTTCAACACGCAGCTCTGAGTCTCGTTGATACCCGTTCCGGCGCGATGAACACCGAGCCCAACGCGATCGAGTGCCGCGGCGTCTCCGTCGAGTACGGGGACGTCAAGGCGCTGAGCGACGTGAGCGTCGGCTTCGCGCCGCGGCGGATCCATGCGGTCGTGGGCCAGAACGGCGCGGGCAAGACCACCTTCGCCCGCGTCGCGGCCGGCATCGTGCAGCCGGTTCGCGGCACGCTGGCGATCGGCGGTCGCGAGGTGCCGGTCGGCAACGTCGGCGCGGCGCGGGCCGCCGGCATCGAGCTCGTCCACCAGAGCTTCGCGCTGCCGCCGTCCTTCACCGTCGCCGAGGCGATGGAGTTCGGCGCCGAGAGCGGCCGCGGCGTGTTCACCCGCCGCGAGCTGGAGCGGCGCTGGAAGCGCCATCTCGATTCGCTCGGCGTCGCCGTGAGCCCGCGGGAACGCATCCGCGACCTGCCGGTCGAGACGCAGCAGGCGGTCGAGATCGCCCGCGCGCTGGTCACCGACGCCAAGGTCCTGATCCTCGACGAGCCGACCGCGGTGCTGTCGCCGTCGGGCATCGAGAAGCTGTTCGAGCGGCTCCGCGTGATGCAGGCGAACGGCGTCACCATCCTCCTGATCCTCCACAAGATCCGCGAGGTGCTGTCGATCGCCGAGACCGTCACCGTGCTTCGCGGCGGCCGCCTCGTCGAGGGGCCGATCGAGACCGCCGCCACCAGCCCGGAGCATCTGGCCTCCGCGATCATCGGCTCGGCGCTCGAAAGCACCCTCTCGGAAGAGGACCGCGAGGCGCTGGTCGGCGCGGCCGGCGACGGCGCCCATGCCGAGACCGCACCGGAGGCGCCGAGGGCGGCGCCGGTCCTCGAGATCCGCGGCGTCACGACCAGGCCCGATCCGGAAGGACCGGCGCTGCACGACGTGACGCTCAGCATCGGCCGCGGCGAGATCGTCGGCGTCGCCGGCGTCGAGGGCAACGGCCAGCGCACGCTGGTCCGCGCGCTTTCGCACCTCGCCGACCTGAGCGCCGGCGACATCGTCCTTGCCGGGACGGAGGTGACGCGCCGTCCGCTCAGCGAGCGCCGCGCGGCGGGCCTGCGGATCATCCCGTTCGAGCGCAATACGGAAGGCCTCAGCCTCTCCAGCCCGCTCTGGGAGAACTGGGCCGCCCGGGCCCTGCTCCTCGGCGGCGTGCTCAGGCTGATCAACCCGTCGCGGCTTCGCAAGGCCTGCGACGCCGCCCTGAAATCCTGGGACGTCCGCTTCTCGACCCCGAACCAGCCGGCCGGCTCGCTGTCCGGCGGCAACGCGCAGAAGGTCATCCTCGCCCGCGAGATCGACGATACCGCGACGCTGATCATCGCGGCGCAGCCGACCCGCGGTCTCGACGTCGGCGCCACCGCCTTCGTCTGGCGCGCGCTCCGCGAGGCCAAGGCTCGCGGCTGCGGCATCCTCCTCATCTCGTCCGACCTCGACGAGCTGTTCGACATCTCCGACCGGGTCGTGGTGATGCTGTCGGGGCGGATCAGCGGCGAGTTCCAGCCCCCTTACCATCTCGGCGAGGTCGGCGCGGCGATGACCGGAGCCGGCCGATGAACGGCGCGCTCTCCCAGGTTCTCCGCGCCCTGGTCTACGTCCTGATCGGGCTGGTCCTCTGCGGCATTCTCTTCGAGTTCGCCGGCTTCTCGGCGCCGCTCATGTTCCGGAGCATCGCCGAGGGTGCCTTCCTCTCGGTTCGCGCCTGGGAGAACAGTCTCCGATGGGGGCTGCCACTGTTCCTCACCGCGCTCGGTGTGGTGATCTCCTTCCGCTGCGGCTTCTTCAACATCGGCGCCCAGGGTCAGTTCTACATGGGCGCCATCGCCGCCACCTTCGTGGTCGACGGCCTCAACGGCTACCCGGCCTTCATCGTCATCCCGCTCACGTTCCTCGCCGGCATCGCCGGCGGCGGCCTGTGGGCGCTGTGGCCCGGCCTGCTTCGCGTCAAGTCCGGCACCGACGAGGTCATCACCACCCTGATGGGCAACTTCATCGCCGGCCTGTTCCTCGTCTACGTGACGTCGGGGCCGCTCAAGGACCCGTCCGGCACGGGACAGGCGGCGTCGAGCCGGCCGGTCGCCGAGATCTACCGGATCGGCGCCGCCAATTCGCTTTCGCCTTCGATCATCGTCATCTGCGTGCTGGTCGGCGTCGGCGCCTGGGTGCTGGTCAACCGCACCTCGTTCGGCGTGCTCTCGAGCCTCGCCGGACGCAACCCGATCATGATCGTCTGGCAGGGCGCGCGGCTCTCCCGCCTCGGCCTTGCCGGCTTCGTCATCGGCGGGGCGCTCGCCGGACTTGCCGGCACGATCGAGGTGATGGGGCCGATCGGTCGCCTGTCCTCCGGGATGCTGCCGACGCACGGCTTCACCGCGATCCTGATCGCCCTCGTCGCCAATCTCTCGGTGCTCGCCACCGCCTTCGTCGCGATCTTCTTCGGCGGGCTCGCCGCGGCCGGCCTCTACCTGCCGGTGCTCGCCGGGCTGCCGGCGGCGGCGATCGACATCATCAATGCCGCCATCGCCCTGTTCATCACCGCGCGGGCCTGGCCGAAGCGCCTGGCCGGCTTCTTCGGCGCAAGACGGAGCGCCTCCTGATGGACGACGCGATCGTCGCGATCCTGCGATCGGGGACGCCGCTGGTCTACGTGACCCTCGCCGGCGTGCTCGCCCAGCGGGCCGGCATCTGGCACCTCGGCCTCGAGGGCCTGATGATCATCGGTGCCTGCGCCGCGGTCCTCGGCACCGTGCAGACCGGCTCGCTCGCCGTCGGCATCGGCATCGGCATCGTCCTCTGCGTGCTCGCCTCGGCCTTGCTGTGGTTCGTCATCGAGAAGCTCCGCGCCAACCCGATCATCGCCGGCCTCGGGCTCACCGGCCTCGGGCTCGGCGGCACCGACCTCGCCGTCCAGGCGATCTACGGCAGCCAGGCCTCGGTCAATGCCCCCTACGGCCTGCCGCGGCTCGGGCCGGAATTCGGCGCCTTCGGCGTGCTCTCGGTGCTGGTCGTGCTGATGCCGTTCGTCGTCTTCGGGGTCTGGGTGCTGGTCCGCCGCACGCGCTGGGGCCTGCAACTCACCGCCTGCGGCGAGCACCCGTTCGCGGCGCGGAGCGTCGGCGTCAATCCGTCCCGCATGCGGCTCTATGCGCTTTGCCTCGGCGGCGTGCTCTGCGCCCTCGGTGGCGCGGAGCTGTCGATGGGCTCGCTCCAGATCTTCGCCTACGGCATGACCGCCGGCCGCGGCTTCATGGCCTTCGCCGCAGTGATCTTCGGCGCTGCCAACCCGCTCGGTGCCACGGCCGCGGCCTTCTTCTTCGCCATCGTCCAGGCGCTCGGCATCCGCGCCCAGCTCCTCTTCGGCGACAAGGTCCCGCACGATCTCCTCCTGGCGCTGCCCTACATCGCCACCGTGATCGGCATCTGGATCTCGGGCCGCATGCGCGGCGGCGCCAAGGCCGCCACCACCTTCGGCGAGTTGAAGGACTACTAGGAGTCAGCCATGACCACGGCATTCGCCCAGCGCCATGCGATCAGCGACGTCTGCGTGCTCTGCGAGGACGTCGAGCGCTCGATCGCCTTCTATCGCGACAAGCTCGGCTTCACGCTGAAGCACCGCGCCGAGGGTTTCGCAGACTTCAACGGCGCCGGGCTGACGCTGGCGCTGTGGGAGATCGACCATATCAGCCGCCACACCGGGATCGCGCGCACCCGCGGCCCCGGCGCGCACAAGGCGTGCATCGCGATCAACCTGCCGACCCCGGCGGATGTCGACGCCTGCTATGCCGAACTGTCGGCGAACGGCGTCGCCTTCACCGGACCGCCCGCCGACTATGCCTGGAATGCCCGCTGCTGCTACTTCGCCGGTCCCGACGACGAGCTCTGGGAGCTCTACGCGTGGCGCGAGGGCGGTGCGGTGGGCGCCGTCGATCCGCAGGGAGTTTGAGATGCCGCAGGAAGTCATTCGCCGGAAGCGCGACCGCCACGAGCTGACCGCCGCCGAGATCGCGTCGTTCGTCAGGGGCGTCACCGACGGCAGCGTCTCGGAGGCGCAGATCGGCGCGTTCACCATGTCGATCTACCTCAACGGCACCACGACGGCCGAGCGCGTGGCGCTGGCGCTCGCGATGCGCGATTCGGGCGAGGTGCTGGACTGGTCGACGACAGGGATCGTGCCGCAGACCATCATCGACAAACACTCGTCCGGCGGGGTCGGCGACGAGAAGGTGACGCTGCTCGTCGTGCCGCTCGCTGCGGCCTGCGGGCTGACGGTGCCGAACCTCTCCGGCTGGGGGCTCGACTATTGCGGCGGCGAGATGGACATGCTCGCGAGCGTGCCGGGCTATGATGGCTCGCCGCCGCCGGACAAGTACATGGAGGCGGTGGTCGAGACCGGCGGCGCGATCAGCGCGCCGACGGCGCAGCTCGCCCCGGCCGACCGGAAGATCTTCAAGGTCCGCGACGTGACCGCGACCGTCGAGAGCGTGGCGCTGATCACCGGCTCGATCATGTCGAAGAAGCTGGCCGTCGCGCCGAGCGGCGTGGTCATCTGCGTCGGCTCCGGCACCGGCGCCTACATGCCGACCGTCGACCACGCCCGCGAGCTGGCCGAGAGCATGGCCGAGGTCGCCGCAGGCGC
>JBIQKL010000020.1:5002-44208 GCA_044506555.1 Hyphomicrobiales bacterium
CCGTCGACCACGCCCGCGAGCTGGCCGAGAGCATGGCCGAGGTCGCCGCAGGCGCCGGCATTCCGAGCGTCATGCTGCTCACTGACCTCAATTCGGTTCTCGGCACCGCAGTAGGCAGTGCCGTGGAGATGGTCGAGACCGTCGATTTCCTCAACGGCAAGCACCAGGATCCGCGGACGAAGGAGCTGGTCATCGAGGTCACGGCCGACATGATCCGGATCGCCGGCCTCGCCCCCGACATGGCGGCCGCGAAGGCGATGGCCGAGGCGAAGCTCGCCAACGGCAGCGCGGCGGAGCGGTTTGGGAAGATGATCGCCGCGCTCGGCGGGCCGGCGGACTTCATGGCGCGCCCCGAGCACTATCTGCCCAAGGCCGCCGTCATCGCCCCATGCTATCCGGAGAGCGCCGGCTACGTCGCGGCGATGGTCGCGAAGGACGTCGGCCTCGCCCTCATCGCTCTCGGCGGCGGCCGGAAGAAGCCCGACGACCCGATCGACCTCACCGTTGGCTTCACCGACTTCTGCCAGGTCGGCGACAAGGCCGATGCCGACAAGCCACTCTGCATCATCCACGCCCGGAACGAGGCGGAATGGGAGGACGCGGCGCGGCGCGTGCGGGCCGCGATCACCGTCTCGCCGACCCCGCCGCAGCCGCTCGGCCCGATCGTGATCGACCGCATCGAACGGCATCCCTGAGGACTGCCCGGCATGACCCGCAAGATCATCATCGACACCGACCCCGGCCAGGACGACGCGATCGCCATCCTGCTCGCGCTCGCCTCGCCGGAGGAGCTCGACGTGCTCGGCATCGTCGCCGTCGGCGGCAATGTCGGCCTCGCCCAGAACGCCAAGAACGCGCTGCAGGTGGTGGAGCTCTCGGGCCGCACCGACGTGCCCGTCCATGCCGGCTGCGCCCGGCCGATGCGGCGCGCGCTGGTCACCGCCGAGCACGTCCACGGTCCGACCGGCCTCGACGGCCCGACCCTGCCCGAGCCGGTGAAGCAGCTCGAGCCGGAGCACGGTGTCGACTTCATTATCGATACGCTCCGGAACGAGCCGGCCGGCACCGTCACGCTCTGCACGCTGGGGCCGCTCACCAACATCGGCATGGCGATGGTCAAGGCGCCCGACGTCGTGCCGCGGATCCGCGAGATCGTGATGATGGCCGGCGCGTATTTCGAGGTCGGCAACATCACGCCGGCGGCGGAATTCAACGTCTATGTCGACCCGGAGGCGGCCGACGTCGTGCTCCGGAGCGGCGTGCCGATCACCATGATCCCGCTCGACGTCACCCACGGCGTGCTCAGCTACGCCCACCGGATCGAGGCGTTCCGCGCCATCGGCAACAAGTGCGGCGACGCGGTCGCCGCGATGATCGCCTTCTCGCAGCACTTCGACCTCGAGAAATACGAGAGCGAGGGCGCGCCGCTGCACGACCCCTGCGTCATCGCCTGGCTCCTCAAGCCCGACCTGTTCAAGGGCCGCCACATCAACGTCACGGTCGAGACCGCGAGCGAGCTGACCCTCGGCATGACGGTCGCCGACTACTGGCGGATCACCGACCGGCCGAAAAACGTGCTCTATCTCCGCTCCGCCGACGACGAGGGCTTCTACAAGCTGCTCACGGAGCGCCTGGCCCGCCTGCCGTGAGCGGGCCGGCACCGCGCCGGACGCTGATCCGCGGCGCGACGATCATCGCGATGGATGCGGCGCACGGCGCCGGGTCCTTCACCGGCGATATCTTGATCGTGGGCGACCGCATTGCCGCGATCGGACCGGGCCTCGACGCACCGGATGCGGATGTGATCGACGGCACCGGCCGGCTGGTCATGCCCGGCCTGATCAACGGCCACCTTCATTCGAGCGAGCAGTTCTTCAAGGGCCGCTACGAGCGGATGCCGCTCGAGGTCTGGCTGCTCTATGCCTATCCGCTGCTGATGGGGCCGCAGATCCCGGAGCGGCTGCTCTACCTCCGCTCGCTGCTGGTGGCGATCGAGTCGCTCAAGAACGGCGTCACCACCATCTGCGACTGCTTCTTCGACCCGCCGACCCTGTCGCTCGACCGGCTGGGCGTGGTCTTCTCCGCCTATGACGATGCCGGCATCCGCGCCAACGTCACCAATTCGGTCATCAACGTCCCGGTCCTCGACACGCTGCCCTATTCGCGCGAGATCGTGCCGCCCGACCTCCAGGCGCAGCTCGACGGCGGCACGATGGTCACCGGCCGTGCCTATGCCGACTATTGCGAGGCGGCCTTCGCCGCCTATGACGGGCGTGCCGGCCGGCTCCGCTACATGGTCTCGCCCTCGGCGCCGCAGCGCTGCACGCCGGACCTCCTCCACGCCTGTCGCGACCTCGCCGTCGCCCACGGGGTGCCGTTCCATACCCACGTGCTCGAGACCAAGACCCAGGCGGTCACCGGGCCGGAGCTCTACGGCGGCCGGACGCTTGTCCGCTACATGCACGACCTCGGCCTCCTCAATCGCAACGTCACCTTTGCGCACTCCGTCTGGGTCAGCGACGACGACATGGCGTTGATGGGCGCGGCCGGGATGTCCATCGTCCACAACGCCATCTCGAACCAGAAGCTCGGCGCCGGTATCGCGCCGCTTCGCCGCCTGCTCGACGCCGGCGTCACAGTCGGTCTCGGCACCGACGGCGCCTCGAGCAACGACACGCTCCGCATCTTCGACGTGATGCGCGTCGCCGCGCTGATCCACAGCGCCACCGGCCCGGACTCTGCGCAGTGGCTCTCGGCCGCCGACATTCTCTGCGCTGCGACCATCGACGGCGCCCGCACCGCCATGCTCGAGGCCGAGACCGGCTCGCTGGAAGTCGGCAAGCAGGCCGACCTGATCGTGCTCCGCATGGACGGGCTCGACTACGTTGCGCTCAACGACCCGGGCAAGCACGTCGTCTATTGCGAGAACGGATCGTCGCTCGAAACGGTGATGGTCGCCGGCGAGATCGTCGCCAGGGAGCGCCGTCTCACCCGCGTCGACGAGGACGCCGTGCTCGCCGAGATCCGCGAGACGGTGCCGGCGTGGCTCGCGGAGCATGCCGAGCTCGAACGGCGGAACGCGGTGTTCGAGCCGTACTTCGCAGAGATCCACCGGCGGGCGACGTTGCAGGACATCGGCATCGACCGTTACGCCGGCGACGCGCCGCCATGGCCGGGGGCGAATCGGACGTAACCTTCATCCGAGGCCCGGAGTCCCCTCACCCGGCGCGCCGAGGCGCGCCACCCTCTCCCGCGAGGGGAGAGGGTCGGGAGTTTGCTGAACCGCTCCAGCTCACGCCATACCCTCTCCCCTCGCGGGAGAGGGTGGTCGCGTAGCGACCGGGTGAGGGGGTTCCCCGCTTCGGCTATTCTCAATACGGCGTGTCGCCGCCGTCGAGGTTGATCGCCTGGCCGCGGATCACGAGCGCCGCGTCGCTGAGCAGGAAGGCGACCACGCGGCCAACCTCCAGCGGTGTCACGTGGCGGCCGAGCTGGGCCGGCACCATCCCGGCGAAAAGCGTCGCGGCGTCGCCCTTGCCGTCGCGCTCCAGTTCGTCGGCGACCTCGCGAAGCATCGGCGTCGCCACGCTGCCCGGGCAGACGGCGTTGACGTTGATGCCGGCGGCCGCCCATTCCCTGGCGAGGGAGCGCGTCAGGTTGATCACCGCCGCCTTGCTGGCGTTGTAGGCGGCCATGTTCGGGAAGCCGACCTTGCCGGCATTGGAGGCGATGTTGACGATCGCCCCGCCGCGCCGGCCGAAGGCGTGGAACGCCGCCTGCGCGCCGAGGAACACGCCGCGGGCGTTGACCCGGAACTCGAGGTCCCAGCCGTCGGCGGTCAGGGCCTCGGCAGGCGCCATGCGGACGATGCCGGCGTTGTTGACCCAGCCATGGAGGCCGCCGAACCGCCCCGCCGCCTCGGCCGCTGCCGCATCGAGCGAGTCGCCATCGGTCACGTCGGCAGCCACGGCCAGCGTCCGCGTGCCCGCCGGATCGAGCGCCCGTGCCGTCTCCGCCGCGGCGTCGCGATCGAGATCGACGAGCACGGCATTGCCGCCGGCCTCGAGCACTGCCTCGGCGATGCCGGCGCCGATGCCGCGCGCCGCGCCGGTGACTGCCACGGTGCGGCCGGCGAGCGCGTCAGGGGAAAGGAGTGCCATGCCGCGGCCTCAGAAGGCAGGCGTGGCGGTCATGCCGCCGTCGACGACGATATTGGCGCCGGTGATGAACGCGGACGCCGGAGCGGCGAGGAAGAGGACCGCATTGGCGACGTCGTCCTCCTCGCCCATCCGGCCGAGCGGTACGGCATCCATCCAGCGCTTCACGCCGTCCGGCCAGTTCTCGCGGATGCCCTCGCGGTAGATCACGCCCGGCGACACGGCGTTGACGCGGATGCCGTGGCGGCCGAACTCCAGGGCCGCGGCGCGGGTGAACATGATCAGCCCCGCCTTGGTGGTGGCGTAGTGCGGATGGGTCAGCGCCGGATAGAGCCCCTCGATCGAAGCGATGTTGACGATCGCACCGCCCGACCCGCGGGCGATCATCGCCGCCGTCGCGACCTTGGTGGCGTTGAACACGCCGTCGAGGTTGACCGCCATCATCTCGCGCCACTCGGCAGGGTCCATGTCGGTGACGGTGGAGTGGGTCTGCTTCGCGGCGTTGTTGACGAGGATGTCGACCGGCCCGAGCGCGGCCTCGACTGCGGAGAACGCCACTTCGACGGCGGCGAGGTCGGTCATCTCGCCGTGCACGACGGCCGCCTTGCCGCCGGCCTTGCCGATGTCTGCGGCAACCGCTTCCGCGTCGCCCTTGCCGCCACGATAGTGGACGGCGACGGCGGCACCCGCCTCCGCCAGGCGTCGCGCGATCCCGGCGCCGATGCCGGCGGACGCGCCGGTGACGAGCGCGACCTTTCCGGTCAAGTCAAGCAGATCGGCGACGCTCATGCCCGTCGAGGCTCCCGGTGGACGATCCATGGTTCCTATGGGGTTCCTCGTGGAGACACAAGGCGGCCGCCATGGATCGATCGCCGGCGAGGCGCTGTTCGCGCGGCCTGCCCGCCGCGCTCCGGGTCATGGAGATGTACGCCGGCGCCGAGCGGCCGGTGCAGCTCGCGCGTCAGGCCAGCATCTTGGTATCGCCGCAGACCGAGATGTCCTGCCCGGAGATGAAGCGGCCCTGCTCCGACGCGAGGAACACCACCTGGGCGGCGATCGCCTCGGGCGGCACATATTCCTTGATCGAGGTGTTGCGGAAAGCCTCGGCCTCGATCTCTGCGAAGGTTACGCCGCGCTGCTGGGCCTTGGCCTCCAGGACCCGTCGCTGTCGATCGCCGGCGACCAGACCCGGCAGGATCGCATTGACGCGGATTCCGTCGCCGCCGAGCTCGATGGAGAGCGACTTGGTCAGCCCGATCACGCCCCATTTCGCCGCGGCATAGGGGGTGCGCATGGCAAAGCCGAAGCGCCCCGCCGCCGAAGAGAGATTGATGATCGAGGGGTTGGCGCTCTTGCGCAACGCGCCGACCGCACGCGAGACGGTCAGGTACTGACTCGTCAGCACGATATCGAGCGTACGGTGCCAGTCGGCGGAATCGAGATTCTCGATCCGCGCCGTGGGGCCGGCGATTCCGGCATTGTTCACCAGGCAGTCGAGGCCGCACAGCTTCGCGATGGCGCTGTCGACATAGGCTTTCAGCGCTGCTTCGTCGCCCACGTCCACCTGCTCGGCGTAGACCGATGCCGGCAGCGTCTTCAGCGCTTCGGCATCGATGTCGCAGGTGGCGATCGCCGCGCCTTCGGCGAGAAAGGCCTCGATGATCGAGCGCCCGATCCCGGCGGCGCCGGCGGTGACGATCACCCTGGCGCCTTTCAGCCCGGTCAGATCCATCTTGCTCTCCTCTCTCTGGTGCGGCCGGCGGACCCCGGACCACCGGTACCGCCGGCTCGGGTCCGACTCCCGGTCCGCGGCCGACGTATCGTTGGGGCCAAAGCGTGCGTATGGCTCGTCGGGGCGTATCCCGTAGCCCGGCCTTCAGCCGCCGAAGCGTGGCTCCGGCAGGCCCTTGACGCCGAGCCCGTAGACGGCAAAGAGGCCACCGGCCTCCGCCTCGCGCTGCGGGACGCCCTTGATCGGACGGCCCATCGAGGTGACGTAGAGCACGTCGAGGTCCTTGCCGCCGAACATCACCGAAGTCAGATTGCGGACCGGGAACTTGACCACGCGATCGATCGAGCCGTCGGGGGCGTAGCGGATGATGCGGCCGCCGAAGACGTGAGCGTTCCAGATGTAGCCCTCGGCATCCACGGTCGAACCGTCGAAGGTCCCGGGATACTCGTGGTTCGAGGCGAAGAGGCGCCGGTTGGAGATGTTGCCGGTCTCGATATCGTAGTCGTAGGCGTACATCTTGTCGTCGTAGGAATCGCAGAAATAGAACGTCTTGTCGTCCGGGCTCCAGCATGGCCCGTTCGAGCATTTGATGCCCTGCTCGATCCTGGTGATCGTCAGGTCCGGGTCGAGACGGTAGAGCGCCGAGTTCCGTACGGGACGCTGGCCGCGCCCGGCATCGAAACGGTCGTGGTCGTAGGACATGTAGCCGGCGAGGAATCGGCCCCGGCGGTCCACCTTGCCGTCGTTGAGGCGGTTCTCGGGCTCATCGGCCTCGGGGTCGCCGAGATGCGTCAGCTTCTGGCTTTCGAAATCGTAGAGGCTGAAGCCGTTGGCCAGCGCCAGCACCGCGCCGCCCTTCTCGCGGATCGCCATCGAGCCGATATGGGTCGGCACGTAGTGCAGCGTCACGTCCGATCCGTCCTGGCGGCAGCTCCAGATCTCCGCCGCCGAACTGTCGATCCAGTAGAGGCGCTGCTCCTCCACATCCCACAGCGGCCCTTCGCCCAGGTGGTTCTTCGAATCCACTAGCAGTCGGACATCTGCCATCGTCGTCCTCCCCTCATGCCGACGCCTGCGCGCTCCTCCGCGCCGGCGGCCGGGGCCAAAGTCTCGAAGAGCTATCCGGTTCTGTCAATAGACGTGATCACAGATCACTGATTATATATTGACGCAGTTTCCCGCACGATGTTTCATCCCTCGTCGGCACGCGGCGGCCTCGTCAGCCGAGACGGGAAGGCCGCTCCACAGGAAAAGGGAGGGAGACCGATGAGCACGTCGGCAAGTCAGGAGATCGGCAGCATCCTTGCGCAGCTGAAGAAGATGCGGGTCGTCGACCTCGCGCCGCTGCTCGAGCGGGGCATCCCCCGGTGGCCGACCCACCCGCACCTCACCATCGACAAGGCGGTGACCCACGACCACGACGGCTATTACTGCCAGGCGATCATGATGGCCGAGCATACCGGTGCCCATGTCGATGCGCCCGCGCACATGCTGCCGAACCGGATGGACCGGACCATCGACACCTTCTCACCCGATCACCTGATCGGGGAGGGTGTGCTCTACGACTTCAGCGGCCGTGACCTGAAGCCGGGCGAGCTGATCACCGCGGAGGACCTCAGCCGCAAGGAGGCGGAGACCGGGGCGGCCGCGGGCGAAGGCGAGATCGCGCTGGTCAATTACGGCTGGATGCAGAAGTACTGGCGCACCGACGGCAAGGCGCAGTGGTATGTGCTCAACGCTCCCGGCATGTCAGAGGACGCCTGCGAGTTCTTCCGCGAGCGGAAGGTCAAGGCGGTCGCCACCGACACCGTCGCCGCCGAAACCGCCGTGGTCGACGGTGTCCCGCAGGCCAATCCCGGTCACATGAAGAGCTGGCTGCCGCACGACATCCTCATCATGGAGATGCTGCGCAACATGGAGCAGCTGTCGCTGCGCAGCCTGATCGTCGCCGCTCCCCTCAACATCCACGAGGGGTCCGGCTCGCCGATCCGCCCGTTCGCCTACTGCCCGGATTGACAGTCCGTTTGGGACGGCGCCATGCGTCCTTCGAGGCCCACCTTCGGTGGCACCTCAGGATGGTGCGGTCGGTTTCTCCACCATGGCCACGCCGAGGCCGGCGGCCGAGCCTCGAAGCACGCATGAGCTGGCCGCAACAGTTTCCGAACAGCCTCTGAGCGCACGTCCCGCGCATCGGTCCTGCCGTCCGCCTGGGCGGCGGGATCGCATTCCACCGTCAGGCGGCGATCTTGTCGCCGCCCTTCAGCATCAGAATCTCGCGCGCCTCGGCCGGCGTGGCCGCCTCCAGCCCGAGCCCCTCGATGATCTGGCGCGCCGCGCGGACCTGCTGCGCGTTCGACTCCGCCAGACGCCCTTTGCCGGCCCATAGATTGTCCTCGAGGCCGACCCGGACATGGCCGCCCAAGGCCGCCGACATCGCGGCGATCCTGAGCTGATTGCGGCCGGCGCCGAGGACGGACCAGCGATAGTCCTTGCCGAACAGCCGGTCCGCCGTCCGCCTCATGTGCATCACGTCCTCGGGATGCGCCCCGATGCCGCCCATCAGTCCGAAGACGGTCTGGATGAAGAGCGGCCCCTTGACCAGCCCCCGGTCGTAGAAGTGCTTGAGGTTGTAGAGATGGGAGGTGTCGTAGCATTCGAACTCGAAGCGCGTGCCGGCCTCCGAGAGCGTCGTGATGACATGCTCGACGTCGCCGAAGGTGTTGCGGAATATGATGTCCTTGTTCGAGAGATAATCCTTCTCCCACTGATGCTTGAGCTGGCTCTCGTAGCGCTGGAGCATGGGAAAGAGACCGAAGTTCATCGTCCCCAGGTTCAGCGAGGCGAGCTCCGGCTGGTAGTGCTTCGCCGGCTGGATGCGCTCGGCGATCGACATCGTCGGGGCGCCGCCGGTGGTGATGTTGATGACGGCGTCGGTCGCCTGCTTGATCACGCCGAGGAACGGCCGGAAGGCTTCGACGCTCTGGTCCGGGCGGCCGTCGCGCTCGTCGCGGGCGTGAAGGTGGACCACCGCCGCCCCGGCTTCCGCCGCCCCGATCGCCGCCTCGGCGATCTCGGCCCCCGTAACCGGAAGATGCGGCGACATCGAAGGCGTGTGGATCGCGCCGGTCACGGCGCAGGTGATGATGACTTTTCCTTCAAGGCTCATGGATCCGTTCCTCCTTGCCTGGCCGGGCCGCAGCGGCCTCAATCCCCGATCTCGCGCGAAGCTGCCCGCTTGTGGGCGAGGAGTGCCACCAGCCGCCGGTCACGCCATTCCTGCCGCTTGCCCAGGTCTTCGGCGGGCACGAGGGCGCGGCGGGCGCTCTCCACCTCGTCGAGCACCGGGCCGGCCCAGTCCACCCGCCGCCTCTCGCTCAGGCCGAGAACGCTGTAGATGCCCTGGTAGCGCTCCACGTAGTCGCGCACGCCGCCGGGGGCATTGAGGTCGATCGTCTCGAATGGCCCGATGAACGACCAGCGAAGCGCCAGCCCTTCCCGGAGGCCGATGTCGACATCCTCGACGCTCGCATAGCCCTCCGCCACCAGGCGGAAGGCCTCCTCGAGCAGCGCGCCCTGGAGACGGTTCATCAGGAAGCCGCCGATCTCGCGCTTCATCACGATCGGGGCGTTGCCGATCGCCCGGAGCGTCTCGGCCGTGCGCCGGACCGTCTCCTCGGACGTCCACGGTGCGGGGACCACCTCGGCGGCGGGGATGAGATAGGGCGGATTGATCGGATGGGCGACGATGCAGCGTGCGCGGCCGGGCAGGTCCTCGGTGAAGGTCGAGGGCAGCAGTGCCGAGGTCGAGCTGGCGATCACCGCGTCCGGCGAAGCGATTGCATCGAGCCTAAGGAATACCTCGCGCTTGGTGTCGATCTGCTCGAAGGTATTCTCCTGGATGTGGGCCGCGCCGTCCACCGCCTCGTCGAGCGTGGCCACCGGCGTGATCCTCGCGAGCACGTCGTCGGGGGCGCCGCCGTTGAGCAGGTCGCTGGCCGCGAGATCGGGCAGCAGGCCGGCGATATAGGCCTTGCCCTTGCCGGCGGCGGCGGGGTCGTGGTCCCACATCCGCACCCGGTTGCCGGCCCTGGCGTGGGCGATGGCCCAGGCCCGGCCGATGAAGCCGCTGCCGATGATCGCGATGTCCGTCATGATGGTTCTCCGTCTGGACTCGACCACGGCGCATGGATCGTCCCGCGCCGCAGCCGCATTGACTCATCGGCGCTCGCGTAGCGCGATCACCGCGCCGAGGATCACCATCCCGTAGATGATCGAGCGCACCGAGGTCGGGAACGTGGTCCCGGCCAGCAGGATCTGAAGCGAGGTCAGGAGGAGGGCGCCGCCCAGTATCCCGACATAGTTGCCCCGTCCGCCGGTGATCAGCGTGCCGCCGACCACCACCGCAGCGATCGAGGGCAGAAGATAGTCGTCTCCCATGCCGAGGCTGGCCTGGCCCGAGAGCCCCGACAACAGCACGCCGACCAGTGCGGCGCAGAAGCCCGAGAGCATGTAGACCAGGACGATGGTCCGGTTGACGGGCACGCCGGACAGGACCGCCGCGCGGGTGCTGTTGCCGATGGCGTAGACTCGGCGGCCGAACGGCGTGCGCGAGAGCAGAAGCGCGGCGATCACGGCAAAGGCGATGAAGAAGATCACCACCGGGGTCACGCCCCACACCTTCGCGGTCATGAAGCTGCGCAGGATCGGCGCGGCGAAGCCGTCGGGGGTGCCGTTGGAATAGAGCAGGGAGAGACCCTGCAGGATGCCGTTCATCGCCAGCGTCATGACGATGGGGGAGAGGCCGAGCAGCACGATGCCCATGCCGTTGACGAGGCCGATCAGAACGCCGATCGCCAGTACCAGGGGGATGACGTAGAGAAGATTGGCATTCTGGCCGGCGGCCATGCCGCTGACCATGATGCCGGCCAGCGCGATGGTCCAGGGAAGCGACAGGTCGAGGCCGCCGGTCAGGATCACCGCGCCCTGTCCCAGCGCGAGGATCGCCAGGAACGAGGTCAGCACCAGGAGCGTGTTGTAGTAGTTGAAGTTGAGGATCGTGTGGCCCAGCACGGCTTCGGTGGCGATCAGCACCAGGACGAAGCAGACATAGGCCGGCACCGCGATCGTCACCGCGCCGCGATTGCGCCTGAGCCACGTCTCGAAGCCGCTACGGCCCGGCGATGCGACGTGCGCCGTATCGTCCGGTACGGGTAGAGCCAGGCGCGTCGCCGCGAAGCTGTGCTGCCTCGGCAGGAGATTCTCCCGCCATGCCGACATCCGGGCGAAGGCGCCGCGCACATTCGCCGCAAGTGCCGAACGGCGATGGAGTGCGCCGACCAGGACGGCCAGCAGCAGGATCGTGCTTTCGGCGATGGTGGAGTAATACGCCGAGACGTTCATGATGAGCAGGATGTTCACCATCAGGATCAGGACGAAGGCCCCGATCACCGAACCCAGGAGCCCGCCGCGGCCGCCGCCCAGCACGGTGCCGCCGACCACCACCGCCGCGAACATCTGAAGCAGCATCGGATTGCCGACCAGCGGATCGCCCGCCCCGGTCTGGGCGCTGATCGAGACCCCGGCGAGGCCATAGAAGCCGCCGGCGATCACGTAGGTGAGGAACGTGGTGCGGCGGGTCGAGATGCCGGCGGCGTGGGCGCTCTCGCCGTCGCCGCCGACGGCATAGAGCGAGATGCCGAAGGGCGTCGCCTTCAGCCAGAACCAGAAGACGAGACACAGGAGGATCAGTGCGCCGGCCATCGGCAGCACGTTCGGAACGAGATCGGAGAACATGAACTCGTAGAGCGAGATGTCGATCATGCCCCCCGGCTTGTCCATCACCAGGAGGGTCACGCCCTGGAGGATGAACATCGTGGCGAGCGTCACCACGATCGGCTGGAGCCGGAAGAAGGCGATGAAGAAGCCGTTGACCGCGCCGATGGCGGCGCCGATGCCGATCCCGATCAGGAAGAGAAGCAGGGGCGAGGTGATCATCCCCTCCGGCAGGCTCGCCAGCGTCACGTTTACGAGCGAGACCGCGGCACCGGCGGAAAGGTCGAAGCCGCCGCTCAGGATCACGATGGTCTGGCCCATGGTGGCGATGGCCAGCGTGGTGCCGCCGGTGACGATCTGCGAGATGTCGTAGTAGCCGAGCGGCGTCGCCGAGACGCCGAGGATCACGGCCATCAGTATCAACAGGGCGACGAAGGCGGTGATCAGTCCGCGATGCCGGTCGAAGCGGAAGCGGGGCGATGGAAGTATGGACGCTGCACCGGAGCCGGCGGCGGGAGTGGTTGCCTCTATCGTCATGTCACGCCGCCGCCCCGAGCGCGGCAGCGAGGATGTTCTCCTCGCTGAGAGCGTCGCCCGCCAGTTCCGACACGATCTCGCCGCCATAGAAGACCAGCGTCCGGTCGGCCAGGTGGACCAGCTCCGGAATCTCCGTCGAATAGAAGATCACCGCACCGCCGGCCTCGGCATAGGCCCGCATCATCTGGTAGATCTCGTTCTTGGTGCCGACGTCGATGCCGCGCGTCGGGTCGTAGACGAGCAGCACGCGCGCCTCGGTCAACAGCCATTTGGCGATGGCGATCTTCTGCTGGTTGCCGCCCGAGAAGGATTCGACCGGCATCCACTCCGCCCGGTCGGCAACGTTGATCTGGCGGAATGCGCGGCGTACCGCCGCGCTCTCCTTCTTGCGGTCGATCAGGCCGAAGCGCGAGAACCGGTCGACGATCGGGATGGTGGCATTGTGGGTTCCCGAAAGCTTGAGGAACAGGCCCTCGGTCTTGCGTTCCTCCGGTACCAGGCTGATGCCGATGCGCGCGGAGATCGCGTCGCGCGGCGAGGTGAAGACGACCTTGCGTCCATCCACCTCGAGGTGGCCGGACTTGAGCGGGATGTCGCCGAAGACCGACAGGAACATGTCGAGCTGGCCCATTCCCTGCAGGCCGGCGACGCCCAGGATCTCCCCCTCGCGTACCGAGAAGCTCGCATTCTGCAGCTTGCCGTCGGTCGCCGCATCGCGGGCGGCGATGACTTCCTTCCCCAGTTGGTGACGGACCTCGGCACGACGCGGGAAGGAATGGATCAGCGAGCGGCCGGCGATCATGCGCACCACGTCCTCGTCGGCGAAGTCGGCGACCAGACCCGAACCGATGCGCTTGCCGCCACGCAGGATGGTCAGCTCGTCGCAATAGTCCCGCACCTCGCGCAGTCGATGCGAGATGAAGATCACCGTGGTGCCGGCCGCCTTCTCGCGACGGATGATCTCGCCCATCCAGTCGACGTCGGGGCCGGAGAGGGCCGACGTCGGCTCGTCGAGCAGCAGGATTTTCGGCTTCCGGTAGAGCGCGCGGGCGATCTCGATCTTCTGGCGCACGGCGAGATCGAGATCGCCGACCTCGTCGTCCAGCGAGAAGCCGCCGAGGCCGATCTCCGCGAAGTGGCGCGCCACCGCGCGGCGCGCCTGGCCACGGCGCACCATGGCGGCCGGCGAAAGCGGACTCTTCGGGATGAGCATGTTGTCGAGGACGGTCATGTTCCGCAGGAGCGTCATCTCCTGGAACGCCGTCTGCACGCCGTGCGCTTGCGCGGCGAGCGGTGAGCGCAACGCCACCATCGCGCCGTCGATGCGGATTTCTCCCGCGTCGGGGGCGACCAGCCCCGAGAGCATCTTGACCAGCGTCGACTTTCCGGCGCCGTTCTCGCCGAGGAGAGCGTGGACGGTGCCCGGCTGCACGTCCAGCGTCACGTCATCGAGCGCTACCGTAGGGCCATAGGCCTTGCTTACACCCGAAACGGCGATGGCCGGACTCTCCTGCGGCATCGCGTCCTCTCCGCAATCTGGCGTCGGCGGGCCTTGCCCGCAGCCGTCTTCGACTGCGGGCAAGGTCTAAAGGATCAGAGGTCGGGCTGACCGACGAGCGCGGCCTGCAGACCCGTC
This sequence comes from Hyphomicrobiales bacterium, assembly GCA_044506555.1. GTDB lineage: Bacteria > Pseudomonadota > Alphaproteobacteria > Rhizobiales > Kaistiaceae > Bauldia. The sequence continues at coordinate 18,837 of JBIQKL010000020.1, forward strand.
TCCGGAGTCAGTTCGGAATAGATCGAAGCGAACCAGCCGGGGTTCGAGATGATCGCGGGCTGGAACACGTTGCAGCCTTCCGACATCTCCTTCCAGGTGCCCTCCTGGCAGAGCTTGACGTTCTCGTTGGTGACGACGTTCTGCGGAACATCGGTGAGCATCGGCACGTCCTGGCCCTCGAGCTTCTCGACGGCGCGCTTCAACGCCAGGGCCCCGGTGAAGTTCTGCGAGCCCGAAGACCAGCGCTTGGCGCCCATCGGACGATAGGTGCCGTTCGCACCCTCGACCTCGGTCCCGACCGGCAGCATCTGGACCCGGCCGCCGTTCGAAGCCTCGCCGGCGCAGGGTCGGATGTCCTCATCCTTGATGCCGGCTTCGCTCTGCATCGAGTTGGCGGTGAAGCACCCCGCCTGCATCCATAGGCCGTCGATCTCGTCCCAGTTCCGGGTGGCGAGGATCTTCGAGAGCTCGGTGCGGGCGACCGCCTGGCTCCACATGCCGTTGGCTTCGGCGATGACGTTGATGTCGGGATGCTTGTCGAAGACTTCCTTCGCACCCTCGATGCGCAGGGCATCGACCGTCGTGCCGGGCACCCCGGTGATCATGACGACGTTACCCTTGCCGCCGAGCTGGTCGACGAGCCACTCGGCCGACTTCACGCCCCAGTCCCGCTGATCGATATGGACGTTGTACGCGCATGGCTCGGTGATGATCGAGTCGTAGGCGATGACCATAACGCCCTTGGCGCAGGCGTTCTTCACCGCGCCGTTGAGTGCGGTCGGCGAGATCGGATAGACGACGATCGCGTCGGCACCCGCCTGGACCATGGAGTTGATCTGCTGGATCTGCTTCTGGGCGTTCGGGCCCGCGACCTGGATCTTCAGGTCGACCTTGTCGGCATAGTTCGGATGCGCCGCCATCGCCTTGAGCATGTTGGCGGCCTCCGCCTGCCAGTCGTTGCCAATGTAGCTCATGCTCAGATAGATGTTGAACTTCTCGTCCTGCGCCGCCGCCGGCGCAACGAGGGCGGTTGTGCCCAACGCGAGCGCGGCCGCCGCCGCCATCCCCCTGAAAACGGTCTTCATGGCGTGTTTCCTCCTGTGGCCGCGCTATGCGGCACGCTTCGTTCAGCGGATCGGAAGAACGCCCAGGGAGAGGCGGTGGAATGACCGGCAACGCCCACCGGATCCGGTGGCCGCGTCGTACGGACGGCCGGGCGCCGTCCGACTTCCTGCAGATTCCAGCTTCCTCCCTGGGGCGCGGTTCCTCCAACCGGGCTCCCTTCGCTGCTGTTCGCAGCGGGCGTCATGGAAAGCCGCCCAGTTCGGCCTGTCAAGTTTTATCTATGATGCGTGATCACAGATAAAACTCATGTTTCATTCTCCGCGCGCTCACCATAGATTCGCCGCCAGAGAAAGCAGCGCGTCGCTTCGCGTTCTGGACGCTGGGCCTGAAAGCATCTACCGAGCCATCCATGGAAAAGCTCACGCCAGTCGACGTCACCACGCTCCAGGAACGGGTCTATCTGAGCTTGCGCAGGGCGATCTCGCAGGGCGATTTCGCCCCCGGCGAGGTCCTCACCATCCGCACCCTCGCGAGCTCGCTGGGCACCAGCGCCATGCCGGTCCGCGAGGCGCTGCAGCGCTTGGTGGCCGAGAAGGCGCTCATACAGCAGTCGAACCGGAGCGTCGTGGTGCCGCCCTTCAAGCTCGAGGGCCATCGCGAACTGATCCGGATCCGGATGACGGTCGAATCGCTCGCCACGCGCCGTGCGGCTCTCCGCGCGGACCGCGACCTGGTGGACCGGCTCCGGAAGCTGAACGTGAAGATGCGCACCGCGATCGAGAACAACGACGCCGAGAAGGTGCTCGACGCCAATCGCGCCTTCCACTTCACGCTCTACGCCGCATCGCAGATGCCGCAGCTTCTCGACGTCATCGAGGGACTCTGGCTGCGCACCGGCCCCTATCTGGGCGCTGCCATCCGCGTGATCCCGGGGGCGGATCAGCACTTTCTCATCGGCACCAAGATGCACGAACGCCTGATCAACGCTGTAGAGAGGCGTGACGCGGCGGTCGCGGCCCGGGCGCTCTCGCTCGACCTGTGGTTCACCGCCCGCCGCTTCGGTCCGGTCATGGCCCAGCTGAACAGCCCGGCTGCAACGCCTTTCGTCTCCGGCAGACAAACGCAATCCGTACAGCGGACGGCCTGACCGCAAACGACGCAGGCCCGCTCCGCGCGTCCGCCGCGAGGCGAGGGCAGGAGGCCATGTGCGAACGACGGCGCCGTGCCCCGGACGCTACCCGACCGCAGCCTGCCTGGTTTCGAGCGACTGCTTGTCGTAGCCGGCGACCTTCTTGTACCGGTTGGTGATCGCCGCCATCTCCTCGGCGCTCATCACGTCCTCGATCCGGGCGAAGGGCTTGTCACCGGTGCGGAGCCAGACCTCCTTGAGGATCGCGTCCGGCGGCGTGGTGCGGTTGGTGCGGACCACCTCGGCCGTCGCGCCGACCCGGACGGCGTCATAGGCGGCAAGCGCCTTGGCGACGTCCTTCTCGGCGGCGAGGCTGTCGGAGAGTGCGCGCGCGTCGAGGATCGCCTGGCCGGCACCGTTCGAGCCGCGGGGATACATCGGATGCGCTGCGTCGCCGAGGAGCGTGATCCGCCCGAAGCTCCAGCGCGCGAGCGGGTCCTTGTCGACCATCGGATATTCGAGGATCTCGTCGGCGCCCCGGATCATCGCCGGCACGTCGAGGAAGTCGAAGTGCCAGTCCTCGAAGTAGCGGATGAAGTCCTCGAGGCGGCCGCGCTTGTTCCAGTCCTGACGCTCATGGTCCGGGGTCTCGACCTCGGCCACCCAGTTGATGAGCTGGCGTCCCTCGCCGTCGACGTTGTTGCGGATCGGGTAGATGACCATCTTGCCATGGCTCAGCCAGCCGGCCCGCATGTAGCTCTGGCCGCTGAGATACGGCTTCCACACGGTGACCCCGCGCCACATGTTGACGCCCGAATAGATCGGCCCACCGTCGTCCGGATGGAGGATCCTGCGGACCACGGAATGGATACCGTCGGCGCCGATTATCGCCGCCCCGGTCACCTTCTCCTCCCTTCCGTCCGCGAGGGCGAAGGTCGCGGTGGCGCCGTTCGCGTCCTGCTCGACCCCGACGCAGCGATGCGCGGTGACGACGCGGTCGGCGCCGGCCTCGGCGACGAAGGCGTCGTAGAGCACCTTCTGCAGGTCGCCGCGATGGATCTGGAACTGCGGCCAGGGATAGCCGGCGAAGGTCCCGACCGGCTCCTTGTATACGAACTGGCCGAATCGGTTGAAGAAGCAGGACTCCTTCGCCACCACCGCGACCCGCTCGAGATCGGCCTGGAGGCCGAGCCCGGTGAGTTCCTTGCTGGCGTGCGGCAGGATGCTGATGCCGACGCCGATCGGCCGGATCTCAGGCGCAGCCTCGAAAATCCGGACCGGGATGCCGCGCCGATGCGCCATCAGCCCGAGGGTGAGACCGCCGATGCCGGCGCCAATGATGAGGATATCCATCTGGCACATTTCCCGCTTGGACGTTTGCGGCTATTTGGAACCGGTATACTATCCGTGTCAATAAAGGCGGTATACTGACAATCGCCGCCGGCATGGATGCCGCTCGAGCCAAGGGGGACCGTCGTGAGCGAAGAACTGAAGCGTGTGGTCGTGATCACCGGAGCGGGTAGCGGCATCGGCGCCGCCACGGCGCGCGCGATCGCAGGGCCGGGGACGGCGATCCTGCTCCATACCCGCAGGAACGAGGCAGGCCTCGGCAAGGTCGCCGACGAGGTTCGGGCCAAGGGCTCGGAGGTCGAGACCTTTCTCGGCGACCTCGGCGTTGCCGACGTGCCGGAGCAGCTGATCGCGGCGACCAGGGACCGGTTCGGCCGCGTCGACCAGATCGTGAGCAACGCCGCCCAGGCGGCACGGTCGACCTTCGGCGTGCTCACCCCGGAGGAGCTCGAGGCGGCATTCGCGTCGATGCCGGTCGCCTTCCTCCGCATGGTCAACGTCGCGATCGGCGATCTGGTGGCCTCCAACTGCGGCCGCGTGGTGGTGGTCAGCTCCTTCGTCGCCCACGGCTTCGGAACCGGCGACCTCTACTTCCCGGCGACCTCCGCCGCCAAGGCGGCGCTCGAGGCGCTGGCCAAGGGGCTCGCCATCCAGCTCGCGCGGATGGGCACCACCGTCAACATCGTGGTACCGGGCTTCACCCGGAAGGATCAGGGCATCCACGCCGCGACGCCTTCGGATGCGCTGATCAAGGCCGCGGCCATCACCCCGACCGGGCGCCTCACCGATCCGGTGGACCTCGCCGAGGCGATCGCCTTTCTGCTCTCCGAAGGCGCCGCCCAGATCACCGGCCAGACTCTCCATGTCGACGGCGGCCTGCTGCTCCCGTAACGGGAGCAGCGTTTCCCTCTGCACCTTTCCTCCCGAGGTTTCCATACGATGAAGATTCGAGGGATCACCTTCGACGGCTTCATGCTGGCTCTGGTGGCCGTCGTGGTGCTTGCGGCGCTGGTGCCGCAGGTCGGGGCGACCGGCGGGCCGCTCCGTATCGACCAGGTCGCGACCTACGGCATCGCTCTGATCTTCTTCCTCTACGGCCTCACCCTCGCCCCCGACAAGCTGAAGCAGGGGGCGGCGCACTGGCGCCTGCACCTCACCGTGCAGGCCGCCACCTTCGTCCTCTTCCCGGCGATCGTATTCCTGCTCGTCCTGCCCTTCCGGGACCACATGCCGCCGGGCCTCGCGACCGGCTTCCTCTATCTCGGGGCGCTGCCGTCCACGGTCTCGTCCTCGGTGGCGCTCACCGGCATCGCGCGCGGCAACGTGCCGATCGCCATCTTCAACGCGACGCTCTCGAGCATCATCGGCGTGTTCGCGACGCCGCTCCTCATGGCGTGGTTCGCCTCGACCACCGGCGATCCGCTGCCGGTGCTGCCGGTGATCGTCAAGATCGTCCTGCTCGTCCTCCTCCCCATGGCGCTCGGCCAGGTCGCCCGCATCTGGCTCAAGGGCTGGGCCTCGGCGCACGTCAAGAAGATCCGGCTGGTCGACCGTCTGGTCATCCTGCTGATCGTCTTCAACGCCTTCTCCGATTCGATGATCGGCGGCGTCTGGGAAGGCCATGACGTGTTCCTGATCGGCGCCATGATCCTCGGCGTGGCCGTGATCTTCGTGGTCGTCTACGTGGTGCTGAAGGTCGTCTGCCGGCTGCTCGCCTTCAACACGCCGGACACCATCGCCTGCGTGTTCTGCGGCACGGTGAAGTCGCTGGCGACCGGCGTGCCGCTCGCCCGGATCATGTTCGGCAACGACCCGCTGCTCGGCCTGATCATCGCGCCGACCATGCTCTATCATGTGCTCCAGCTCTTCGTGCTGGGGATCCTCGCCAACCGCTACGCGCGGCGGCCAGAGGAAACGGCAGTAGGCAGTAGGCAGTAGGCAGTCGTCGAATTGGCGCGGTCCGCAGGCCCACCGCTCCCTTTTCTTCCCGACTGCCGAAGCCCGACTGCCGACTGCCGTTCTCCCCTCAGAACCGGCCCGGCCGATAGGGCGCGGGATCGACGAAGGGTTCCTCGCCGGTCATCATCTCGGCGAGTAGCCGGCCGGACGGCGGCCCGAGGGTGAAGCCGTTGTGCTGGTGGCCGAAGGCGAACCAGAGACCGGCGTGCCGCGGCGCGGGGCCGATCATCGGCAGCATGTCGGGCAGGCATGGCCGCGCCCCCATCCACGGCGTCGCCTCGCGCGGGGCGCCGAGGGGAAAGAGCTCGCCGGCGTCGCGCTCCGCCGCGTCGAGCTGCACCGGCGTCGGTGGCGCCTCGGGTCTCGCGAATTCCGAGCCGGTGGTGACGCGGATGCCCATGTCCATCGGCGACATGACGTAGCCGCGCTCCTCGTCGAGGACCGGCCGCGTCAGCGTCGCGTTGCCCTTGGCCCCGTAGTGCCGGTGGTAGCCGCGCTTCGCCGCGAGCGGGATGCGGTAGCCGAGCGGCGCGAGCACGGCGGCCGACCACGGGCCGAGCGCCACCACCGCCTCGCGCGCCGTGATCAGGCCGCCCTCGGCATCGACGGCCCAGGCGTCGCCCTCGGCGCGAAGCGTCCGCGCGTTGCCGATCGCGAACGACGCGCCGAGTCCGGGCAGGAGACCGGCCACCGCCTTCACCACGCCGCCGGGATCGGAGACGGAACGGACGTCGCTCCACAGCGTCGCCCCGGCGAAGATCGGCTTCAGGTGCGGCTCGGCGGCGAGCGTCGCATCGGGGTCCAGCGCCGTCACGTCGAGCCCGTGGGCATGCCAGAGGTCCATGGTCCGGCACGCGGCCTCGTAGCCGGCCGCGCTTCGGTGGACCTTCAGCCAGCCGCCGTCGCGGTAGAAGCGCTCGGCCCCGGCGGGGCCGGCGAGGGCGCGGTGCTCGGCGATCGCGGCCGCGTTGAGCGGGGCGAGGCGCTCCGCCGACTGCATCATTCGCGACGGCTCGGAGGCGCGCCAATAGGCGAGCAGCCACGGCGCGAGGCCGGGCAGCGCCGATGCATGATAATGGGCGCCCGGATAACGCTGGCGGACGATCTTCCCGAAGGCGGAGAGCTTGCGCGGGAAGGCCATCGGCGTCAGGCCGGACCGGCCGACGACGCCGCTGTTGCCGTAGGAGGTCTCTTCGCCCGGTCCGCGGCGGTCGACCAGCACGACGCTCCGTCCGCGCCGCGCGAGATGCACCGCGATGGAGGTGCCGACGATGCCGGCGCCGAGAACGAGAACGTCCGCCTTCATGCGACTGTCCCAATGCCGGCGCGCGAAGGAAAGGCTCGGCCGGCAGACGGCGGAGGGTTTAGCCGCCTTCGCCCGGACCGTCACCCGGAATGTTCAGGCGTTCGTGCCGTACTCGGAGCGCACGTCCTCGAGGTGATAGGTCGGCGTGTAGTCGCTCTTCACGTTATGCACGTGGGCATGGCCGCCGGCCGGTATGGCGGCGACCGCGGAGCCGATCGGCGCTCCGTATTTGACGATCTTCTCGCCGCTGGCGATGTCGCGGCGGGCCACCTTGTGGCCGAGCGGCAGGTCGGCCGGGACGGTCACGGCAACGCCTTCCACGAGCATCGACTCGCCGGCGCGGATCCGCGCCCGGACGACCAGCACGTTGTCCCGGGGATCGAGGAGGAGGAGCCGCGGGTCGCTGGTCATCGCGGTCAGTTCGCCGGCGTGGCGGCGGCGAGCCGCCGCGGCACCACGATCCGCTGGCCGGCGGCCAGGGGTTTGTCGGGGCTGAGGTCGTTGAGGTCGGCGACGACCCACGCCGGCACCCCGAACTGCTCGGCGACCATCGCTACCGTCTCGCCGGCCTCGGCATTGACCGGCACCCCGGAATCCCAGATCTCGAGATGTACGCCACGCGGCGGCGCATATTCGATCGGCAGGCCGCCAGCCGCGAGGTTCGGGACGACGATCGCCTCGCTGACCTTGGCGACGATCGCGTCCTGGAGGTCGACGAGCCCGCTCATGTCGAGATGCACCGCGTTGGTGTAGTCCTTGAGGTCGACGGCGGCGAAATGGCCCTTGAAATCCTTCGCCGGCTTGGGCGTGCCGCCGCCCATCGTGTGCTCGGAACTGTAGAGGTTGACGAAGCGCTGGACGTTCGAGGGCACGCGGTTCGCAATCCGCGTCGGATCGAGCGTGACGATCAGATCGACCGGTATCCGCGCCTTCTTCAGCACCAGCGCGAAGCGGATCGCCGAATCGCCGCCGGCCGAGTAGCCGAGCGCGACGATGCGCGGCTTCACGTCGGCGGCGCGGTAGACGCGGATCGCGTCCTTCGCCGGCGCCATCCAGGCCGTGTAATTGTTGATCGTAACCTGGGAGCCCGTCGCCTGGATGCGGGCGGCGATGTTGTCCATGTCCCGGGTCACGAACTTGCCGCCCATCGCCCGGAAGACATAGACGAGCGCCGGCGGGTCGGCCTCCTGCGCCGCCACGCCGCCGCCGCCGGCAAGCACCAATACCGCGAGCAAGGCCATGAGGCCGGCCCGCAACGCCACTATCCGCGACCGCGCCGCTGGCATGATTCCCACGCTCTCGATTCCACCCGTCTGAGGGGCTGATGCATAGCCGGGCCCGGTGTCTCCGATCAATATGGCGGCCCGGCGGCATGCGCGGACGATGCCACCGGACGTCCGCGGGCCGTCACGCCGAGCCCCGCGTGTATCGGCGTGCGGAGAGGCCGGGCGGTGCGGTCGGCGAGGGGGATGGCTCTATCCGCTCTGGGATCGCAATTGGACCCATTCGAATTGCTCCAACTGTCCCCTGTCCGGTGCCTTGCTTTGGGACAAGATCGGGGAGCGGGCGGCAAGGGGGAAGACGAGGTCCGATGAGGAACGGAAATCGGCGACAGGCATCGCGTGCCGCCGCCGCGGATCGCTTCCAAACGGCCGCTTGACGATGTCGTCGATGCTCGCGGCCTTTCCGGCTCATCCTGCCCGTGCGCGTGTCGGCGGACCCGGCCGATGAGGGACTTCTTTCGCGCCGGGCGGTCGCCAGTCGCGGGCCGCGAATGCGCAGCCGCCTCATCCCATCCTCTGGCGACCGCCACCGCCCTTGCCACGCTGGTCCGCGGCGGCAACGCCATCGATGCCGCGGTCGCTGCCACCGCCGTGCTCTGCGTGGTCGAGCCGCAATCGACCGGCATCGGCGGCGACGGATTCGCCCTCGTGAGCCGGAACGGGATCGCCCCGCCCATCGGCTACAACGGCAGCGGCCGGACGCCGGCGGGACTGCGGCCCGAGGGCCTCGGCGACGTCGTCCTCGGGCGCCTCGCCGAGACCAGCGTCCACGCCGTCACCATCCCCGGCCTGGTCGAGATGCTCGCCCGGCTCCTCGCCGACCACGGCACCGTCCCGCTCGCCGAGGCGCTTGCTCCGGCGATCCTCTATGCCGAGGACGGCTATCCGGTGCACCAGAAGGTCGCCGCGGAATGGGCCGGCGTGCGTGACAAGCTGTCGCTCACCAAGGCGGCGCGCGCCATCTACCTCCTCGACGGCGATACCCCGGCGCCGGGCGCGGTGATGCGCTCGCCGGCGCTGGCGGCGACGCTCCGGCGCATCGCCCGAGACGGGCCCCGGGCCTTCTACGAAGGCGAGGTCGCGTCGGCGATGGCGGGGTGCCTTCGCGCCCATGGCGGCTTCCACGACGCGGCCGACTTCGCTGGCCACCGCGGCGCCTACGTGGATCCGGTGAGCCTGTCGTATCGCGGGATCGACGTCTGGCAGATCCCGCCCAACGGCCAGGGCGTGACGACGCTGCTCATGCTCGCGATCCTCGACGCGCTCGACTTCGGCAGCGAGGACCCCGGCGGCGCCCGCTACCATCACCTGCTGGCCGAGGCGACGCGGCTCGCCTTCTCGGTCCGGAACCGGGTGATCGCCGATCCCGAGCACGGCGCGGTCGATCTCGCGCCCTTCCTCGACCCGGCCCAAATCGGAGTGCTGATCCGAAACGCGGACGTCATGCCGGAGACGCCCCGCGCGATGGCGGCCGCGCATGGCGACACGGCCTACGTCGCCGTGGTCGACCGCGAGCGGAATGCGGTGTCGATGATCTCGTCGCTGTTCGAGAACTTCGGCACCGGCATCGTCGATCCGGCGACCGGCGTCGTCTTCCACTGCCGCGGCATGGGCTTCGCCCTCGACCGGGCCCATCCAAATGCGCTCGCGCCGTCCAAGCGGCCGCTGCACACGATCATTCCCGGCATGCTGTCGCGCGACGGGCGGACGCTCGCCGCATTCGGCGTCACCGGCGGACCGTTCCAGCCGATCGGCCAGGCCCGCATCGTCAGCGCCCTGGTCGATCGCGGCATCGACATCCAGGCGGCGATCGACGAGCCGCGCAGCTTCCATCGCGACGGACGACTGCAGCTCGAACCCGCGCTGGCGGGCCTCGCCGGCGACCTCGCCGCCGAGGGTCATGACGTGATGCCGGCCGACCAGGCGGTCGGCGGCGCGCACGGCATCACCATCGACTGGGCCTCGGGGGTCCTCACCGGCGGCTCCGATGCGCGGAAGGACGGGTGCGCGATTGCAGTCTAACATGAGCCCATGAGCACCGCCGACGCCCTCGACCGGACTGCCGCCCCGCCCGCGGAAGCAGCGGCGCCGTCCGTGCTCCGCGTCGAGGGACTGACCGTCGAGTTCCTCTCGCACCGCGGGCCGGCGCGGATCGTCTCCGACGTGTCGTTCGCGATTCCCGCCGGCCGGACCCTGTCGCTGGTCGGCGAGTCCGGCTGCGGGAAGAGCGTGACGGTGATGGCGCTGCTCGGTCTCCTGCCCCGGAAGCACTGGCGGATCACCGCACGGCGCCTGCGGTTCGAGGACCTCGACCTGCTCGACCGGGCGGCGCTAGCCGCGGTCAGAGGCAGGCGGATCGGCATGATCTTCCAGGAGCCGATGACCTCGCTCAACCCGACCATGACGGTGGGTGAGCAGATCGCCGAGGTGCTCCGCTATCACCTCCGTCTCGATCGGCGGGCGGCACGGCTCGGCGCGATCCGACTCCTCGACCGGGTCCGCATTCCACGCGCTGCGGAGCGCGTCGACGACTATCCCTTCGCCTTCTCGGGCGGCATGCGCCAGCGCGTGATGATCGCGATGGCGCTGGCCTGCTCGCCGGCGCTGCTCATCGCCGACGAGCCGACCACCGCGCTCGACGTGACGGTGCAGGCGGAGATCTTCGACCTATTGCGCGAACTGCAGCGCGAGACCGGCACCGCGCTCCTCCTCATCACTCACGACCTCGGCGTGGTCGCCGAGATCGCCGATGCGGTGGCGGTGATGTATGCCGGGCGGATCGTCGAACGCGCGCCCGCCGCGGATCTCTTCGTCACGCCGCAGCACCCTTACACCATCGGCCTGCTCGGCGCCTCGCCGGAATGGGGTGCCCGCACCGAGCGGCTGACCCCGATCGAAGGCCGCGTGCCGCTGCCCGCCGACGAGATGGCCGGCTGCCGCTTCGCGCCGCGCTGCCCCTTCAGCGTCCGACGATGCGACGAGGCCGTACCGCCGCTGGTGCCGATCGAAGGCGCGCAGGAAGCGGCGTGCTGGCGGGCGCCGCTCGCGCCGGAGGCGGCGCAATGAACGCTGCCGCACCGGTCCTCGAGGTCGAAGGCCTCACCAAGGTCTTCACCCTCCGGAGCGGGCTTCCCGGCTTCCGCCGGACCGGCACGGTGGCGGCGGTGCGCGACGTCTCCTTCACCGTCGCCGGCGGCGAGACGCTCGGCCTCGTCGGCGAATCCGGTTCGGGCAAGTCGACCACCGCCCGGCTGCTGCTCCGCCTGATCAACCCGACCTCGGGCATCGTGCGCCTCAACGGCCACGATCTCGCGTCGCTCTCCGCGCACGAGCTCCGCATCCGGCGCGGCGGCATGCAGATGATCTTCCAGGACCCGTTCGCCTCGCTCAATCCGCGGCTCACCATCGGCTACCAGATCGCCGAGCCGCTGATCGTCCACGGCATCGCGAAGGGTGCGGAAGCGCGCGACCGGGTTACCGCATTGCTCGAGCGAGTCGGGCTCAACCCGGCCCATGCACGCTCCTATCCCCACCAGTTCAGCGGCGGCCAGCGGCAGCGGATCGCCATCGCCCGCGCGCTCGCGGTGGCGCCGGACCTGATCGTCGCCGACGAGGCGGTGTCGGCGCTCGACGTCTCGGTGCGAGCGCAGATCCTCAACCTCCTCGCCGATATCCGGCACGAGCAGCGGCTGTCGATGGTGTTCATCTCCCACGACCTTGGGGTCGTCCGCCACGTCGTCGACCGGGTCGCGGTGATGTATCGGGGCCGCATCGTCGAGACCGGGCCGGTGGGGGCGGTGTTCCACGCGCCCCGCCACCCCTATACGCGCGAGCTCCTCGAAGCGATGCCGGTGACCCGTCCCGGCGGCCGCGAACGGAACGTCCGCCTGGCCGCGCCGCCGGCGGATGCCGCGGCGGGTTCCGGCTGCGCCTTCGCGCCGCGCTGCCCGCTCGTGGTCGAGCGCTGCCGGCGGGAGGAGCCGCCGCTCGCGAGCGTCGGCGCGCGTCACAGGAGCGCCTGCTTCCGCGCCGGCGACGTCGCCCCGTTCAGCCTCGGCGAATCGCCGATCCCCGGCGCGGCGCGGGAGCGGCTCCGCAAGCTCCAGGCGAAGTTCCTCGCGGGGAGGGCGGCCTGATGGGCATCTTCGGCCGGATCGGCAGCATCCTTGCGACCCTGTTCCTGCTCAGCGTCGTCGTCTTCTCGCTGCAGCTCCTGCTCCCCGGCGACCCGGCGACGATCCTCGCCGGCGAGGACCGCTCGCCCGAGACCATCGCCTCGATCCGCGAGCGCTTCGGCCTCGACCAGCCGCTGCCGGTGCAGTACGTGCGCTGGCTCGGCAACGCCGTGCAGGGCGATCTCGGCATGTCGATGCGCTTCAACCAGCCGGTGGTGGCGCTCGTCCTCACCAAGCTGCCGGTCACCTTCCAACTCGCTACCATGGCGCTGGTGATCGCCATCCTCTTCGGAGTCACCGCCGGCGTGTTCGCCGCGGTATACCGAGGATCGGCGCTGGACCAGACCCTGACCGTGACCTCCGTCGCGGCCTTCTCGATCCCCAATTTCTGGCTCGGCATCCTGCTCATCATGGTGGTCTCGGTGCAATGGGGGCTGCTCCCGCCCTCGGGCTACGTGTCGCCGCTGATCGACCCCTGGCAGAGCTTCCGCACCATGATCATGCCGGCCTTCGTGCTCGGCACGGCGCTCGCCGCGATCCTGATGCGGCACACGCGGAGCGCCATGATCGAGGCGCTCGACACCGACTATGTCCGGACCGCGTTCGCCAAGGGCATCCCGCGCCGGCGGATCATCACGCGGCATGCGCTCCGCAACGCCCTGGTGCCGGTGGTCACGCTCGGGGCGCTTGAGTTCGGCCAGCTGCTCGGCGGCTCGATCCTCACCGAATACGTCTTCTCGATCCCCGGCATCGGCAAGCTGCTGGTCGATTCGGTCTACAACCGCGACTATCCGGTGGTGCAGGCGGTGGTGCTCTGCTCGGGCGCGATCTACATCGCGCTCAACCTGCTCGCCGACCTTGCCCAGACCATGCTCGACCCGCGCATCCGCAGCGGATCGGCGCCATGAGCGCCCGCGCCGAGACCATCGCGGTCCACGAGGGCCCGCTCCGGCTGCTGTGGCGCACCTTCGCCGGGCGGATCGGCCTCCTGATCGTCCTGTTCTTCGTCGCGATGGCGATCACGGCGCCGCTCCTGGCGCCCTACGACCCGCTCGCCAACGACTGGATGGCCGTGCTGCAGCCGCCGTCGGCGGCGCACGTCCTCGGCACCGACGAGCTCGGCCGCGACGTGCTGTCCCGACTCCTATGGGGCGCGCAATCGCCGCTCGTCGCCGCCTTCGGCTCGGTCGCGGTGGCGCTCGCCGTCGGCATCCCGATCGGCATGCTCGCCGGCTATGCCGGCGGCGTGACCGATGCGGTGATCTCGCGGCTCACCGACACGCTGCTGGCGATCCCCGGCATCATGCTGGCGATCTCGCTCGCCCTGTTCCTCGGCGGCAGCCTGTTCAACGCCACGGTGGCGATCGCCGTCGCCGCCATTCCCGCCTTCATCCGGCTGGCGCGGGCGCGGACGCTCCAGGTGATGGCCGAACCCTATGTCGAGGCCGCGCGGTCGGTGGGGGTGCGGACGTTCCGGCTGCTCTTCGTCCACGTCTTCCCGAACCTGATACCGCCGATCATCGTCCAGGCGACGCTCGCCATGGCGGTGGCGGTCATCGCCGAAGCGAGCCTTTCGTTCCTCGGTCTCGGGCGACCGCCGCCGGCGCCCTCCTGGGGATCGATGCTCACGGTCGGCAAGGACTACATCGCCAACGCTCCCTGGCTGTCGGTCTGGCCCGGGCTCTGCATCTTCCTCGTCACTGTCGGCTTCAGCCTGCTGGGCGACGGCCTCCGTCAGTCGCTCGACCGGCGCTGAGCCGCGAACCGGTTCCGAAGGGGTGGGCCCAAGGGCCCCAATGAAGGAGGGAATGGACATGATGAAGCGACATCTCGCGGCCCTGCTCGCCATGACGGCGGCGAGCACGCTCCTCGCGGCGACGCCCTCGCTCGCCGAGACGCTCCGGATCGGCATCAGCGAGGACACCGACACGCTCGACCCGACCCAGGGACGCACCTTCGGCGGCCGGCAGATGTTCGCCGCGCTCTGCGACAAGCTCTTCGACCTCGACCCCACCGGCGGCATCGTCGGCCAGCTCGTCACCGACTGGACGGTTTCCGACGACCAGCTCGAGATCACGCTCAACCTCCGGCCGGGCGTCGTCTTCCATGACGGCACGCCGTTCAACGCCGAGGCGGTGAAGTTCAATCTCGAGCGGGCGATGACGCTCGAGGAGTCTGCGCGGAAGGGCGAACTCCGCGCGATCAAGAGCGTCGAGGTGGTCGACGACACGACCGCCAAGCTCGTCCTCAACGAGCCCTTCGCGCCGCTCCTCGCCTCGCTCGCCGATCGCGCCGGCATGATGATGTCGCCGACCGCGATCGAGGCCGTCGACACCGCGACCTTCGCCAACGCGCCGGTCTGCTCCGGGCCGTTCAAGTTCAAGGAGCGGGTGGTCCAGGACCACGTCACGGTCGAGAAGTTCGCCGACTACTGGGACAAGGACAACATCCACTTCGACGAGGTCGTCTACCGGCCGATGCCGGATTCCACGGTGCGGCTCAACAACCTCCTGTCGGGCGAGCTCGACATCATCGAAGGGGTCGCCACCAGCGATCTCGAGGGGCTCAAGGGCAACGACGACGTGAAGGTGGTCGACATCACCGGCCTCGGCCACGTCCACATCCAGTTCAACGTCGCCGGCGACCATCCGGTGGTGGCCAACCAGAAGATCCGGCAGGCGGTGGACGCCGCGCTCGACCGCAACATCATCAACCAGGTCGTCTACGGCGGCAACTTCGTCGCCGGCAACCAGCCGGTGCCGCCGACCTCGCCGTTCTACGCCACGAAGTATCCGGTGCCTGCCGCCGACCCGGAGAAGGCCAAGGCGCTGATCGCGGAATCGGGCGTCGAATCGCCTTCGTTCACGCTGGTGGTCAACAACGAGCCGGCCTTCATCCGCGCCGGGCAGGTGGTCCAGTCGATGCTGGCCCAGGTCGGGATCGAGGTGAACCTCCAGCCGGTGGAAGGCGCGACCGCCATCAGCATCATGGAGTCGCCCGAATTCGAGGCGGCGCTGTCGACCTGGAGCGGCCGTTCCGACCCCGACGCCAACGCCTATACCTATCTCGGCTGCGAGGGTGCGCAGAACTTCGGCAAATACTGCAGCGAGGCGACCGAGAAGGCCCTCTCCGACGCGGCGAAGGTCAGCGACGTCGCCAAGCGGACCGAGTTCTACACCCTCGCCGCCGATACCTGGATGCAGGACCTGCCGGTCATCTACCTCTATCACCACAAGCGCTTCTTCGGTCTCGGCTCGGGCCTCGACGGCTTCGTCGCGGTGCCGGACGGCATCATCCGCGTGCAGGGCACGGAGAACGGCTCGTAGCCTCGTCCTGCAAGTATCGCTTCGGGCGCAGCGCATCACCACGTGGTGCGCTGCAGACCGGAAGCGGGCACGGCGCTCGTGCACCCGATAGCGCAGAGACTCAGAAGTCTCCGTCGCCGCCGCGAGACAAGCCGAGCTCGGCGACGGGGATCTCCGGCCTCCGATCCGAAATCAGGTCGGACAGCACGCGCCCCGAGCCGCAGGCCATCGTCCAGCCCAGCGTACCGTGGCCGGTGTTGAGCCAGAGGTTGGCGTAGCGGGTCCGGCCGATCACCGGCGGGCCGTCCGGCGTCATCGGTCGAAGACCGCACCAGAAGCTTCCCGCGGCGAGGTCGCCGGCGCCGCCAAACAGGTCGCCGACCGAATGCTCGAGCGTGTCGCGGCGTGGCCGATGGAGCCGGAGGTCGTAGCCGCAGACTTCCGCGGTACCGCCGACCCGGATGCGGTCGCCCAGGCGGGTGATCGCCACCTTGTAGCTCTCGTCCATGACGGTGGAGACCGGCGCGATAGCCTCGTTCACGATCGGGACGGTGATCGAGTAGCCCTTCACGGGGTAGACCGGCAGCGAGATGCCGATCCGGCGCATGACCAGCGGCGTGTAGCTGCCCAGTGCCGCCACATAGGCCTCTGCCGTGAGCACACCGTCGTCGGTATCGATGCCCGCGACCCGGTCGCTCCGCGTCACGATCCCTCGGATCGTCGTGCCGTAACGGAATTTGACACCGGCGGCTTCGGCCATCGCCGCGAGCCGCGTGGTGAACATCGCGCAGTCGCCGGTCTCGTCGCCGGGCAGGCGGAGCCCGCCGGCGATCTTGTCGCGGACCGCCGCGAGGCCGGGCTCGGCGACGATGCAGCCATCGGCATCGAGCACCTCGTAAGGGACGCGGTACTCGTCGAGGACTGCGATGTCCTTCTGTGCCGCCGCGACCTGGCTCGCGGTGCGGAACAGTTGCAGGGTACCGAGGGCGCGATCGTCATAGGCGATGCCGGTCTCGTCGCGGAGCGCCTTCAGGCAATCGCGGCTGTACTCGGCGATCGGCACCATCCGCGCCTTGTTGACCGCGTAGCGGGAGGCGGTGCAGTTCGCCAGCATCCGTGCGATCCACAGCCACTGGGCCGGATCGAGCCGCGGCCGGACGGCGAGCGGGCCATGCCGCATCAGGAGCCACTTCACGGCCTTGAGCGGCACGCCGGGCCCGGCCCAGGGCGAGGCGTAGCCGGGGGACACCTCGCCGGCATTGGCGTAGCTGGTCTCGAGGCCGGGACCGGGCTGCCGGTCGATCACGGTCACCTCGTGGCCCGCTTGGGCAAGATACCAGGCGGAAGTGACGCCGATGACGCCGGCGCCGAGAATCAGAACCTTCATGCCAGGCCTCCGGCGCGCGCCGCTCGCCCGGATGCACGCGTCCCGGCGCGGCGGGAGAACGGCACGACGACGGCGCCGGGCCGCGGACGCGCCGCCGCTTCCGGCTGGTACGCGAGCGCCGTCACCCGCAGCCGCTCGCACCGGCCGTCGTCATGGGTGAGCGCGACGGTCTCGCCGACCCGCGCGCCAAGGAGGGCAAGGCCGCGCCGGCTGTGGACGGGAAGCGTCATGCCGCGGACCGCGGCGGCGTCGGAATGGATCACGATGCGCATGTCGGGAGGAGCGTCTTCGACGGCGAATGCCACACGGCTGTTCAGGGTCACGATGTCCCCGCCGACGGACTCTGGCAAGACAATCCTCGCGCGCGCGAGCTTGTCACGGATCCAGCCGTCGGCGGGGGCGCCGTGACGCCCGATCAGCCCGCGGAGGATGGCGGCGTCCCGCGTCGTCAGAACCGGAGATGACGGCTCGTCCATGATACCGTTCAGGCCCCCGCCGGAGGCGGGTCCACCCGCAGCACGGTGAGCGCCTGACGGCGGCCGTCACGCGTCTGCCACTCGATCGACTGGTCGGCGGAAAGGCCGAGCAACGCGGTGCCGATCGGCGTCAGCACCGAAATACGGCCCGCCGCGACGTCGGCCTGCTCCGGATAGACCAGCTGCACCCGCAACCGGTCGCCGCGCGCCTCGTATTCGACGAGCGAGCCCATGCGCACCACGCCGTCCGGCACGCGGTCGTCGGCAACCACCTTCGCCCGATCGAGCTCGGTGAGGAGGGTCTCGGCGAACTCGGGCAGCCGGTCGAGGGCGGCGTCGGCGAGCGCCGCGAGGCGGTCGTGGTCCTTGTGGCCCAAGACGATGTCGGGCACATGCCCGTTGTGGTTTCTCTTCATGATTTTCACCTATGGTCGTGGCGCGGTTCCGGGCCAACCGTTGCCGGAGGCTCCTCACGCGCCGCTGTCGTTATGAATGCTGATATGCTGGGAATGAGACGACCGTCCCCGACACGGCGGGGCGTTGGCGGCCGCGCCGGGGCTACAGTCCCGCGATCGGAAATTTCCGACGGGGAAGCGTCTTTCGCGTCTGTGCTCGTTTCAGCATCGACAAGATGTCGGTCCGGACACCGGCAAAGTCAAGCCAGTGCCGCCTTTGACGTTGACCGGACGCGGCAATTCTGGTGATGGTCCGCCAGCGGCGCGGGCTGTACATGTCTGCCGCCCAACGCACAGAGTTCTTTCGCGATTCTCCCATGGCAACCGAGCGATACAACCCCAAAGAGGTCGAGGCCCGCTGGCAGGCGGCATGGGCCGAGCACGGCATCTTCGAGACCAGGAACGACGATCCCCGGCCGAAATACTACGTGCTCGAGATGTTTCCCTATCCCTCGGGCCGCATCCACATGGGACATGTGCGGAACTACACGATGGGCGACGTCGTGGCGCGCTACATGCGGGGGCGCGGCAACAACGTGCTCCATCCGATGGGCTGGGACGCCTTCGGCCTGCCGGCCGAGAACGCGGCGATGCAGAACAAGGTCGATCCGCGCGCCTGGACCTACGGCAACATCGCGACCATGCGCGGCCAGCTCAAGACGATGGGGCTGTCGCTCGACTGGAGCCGCGAGTTCGCGACCTGCGATCTCGACTATTATCACCGCCAGCAGATGCTGTTCCTCGACCTCTACGGGGCGGGGCTCGCCTACCGCAAGAAGTCGAGGGTCAACTGGGACCCGGTCGACCAGACCGTGCTCGCCAACGAGCAGGTGATCGACGGCCGCGGCTGGCGCTCCGGCGCGCCGGTCGAGAGCCGCGACCTGACCCAGTGGTTCTTCAAGATCACCGCCTATTCCGACGACCTGCTCGCAGCCCTCGACCGGCTCGACCGCTGGCCGGAGAAGGTCCGCCTGATGCAGCGGAACTGGATCGGCAAGTCCGAGGGCTGCCGCGTCCGATTCGCCTTCGACACCGCGGCGCCGGACGGTTTGGACACGATCGAGGTGTTCACCACCCGCCCCGACACGCTGTTCGGCGCGAGCTTCATCGCGCTGTCGCCCGACCACCCGCTTGCCGCCACGCTGTCGAAGGAAGATGCCGGGCTCGCCGATTTCATCGCCGAGTGCCGCCATGCCGGCACCAGCGAGGCGGCGATCGAAGGCGCGCCGAAGCTGGGTCACGACACCGGTCTCCGGGTCATCCACCCCTTCCGCCCGGAGGTGACCCTGCCGGTCTACGTCGCCAACTTCGTCCTGATGGAGTACGGCACCGGCGCCATCTTCGGCTGCCCGGCCCACGACCAGCGCGACCTCGATTTCGCCCGGAAATACGGCCTCAACGTCATTCCCGTGGTGCTGCCGCCGGGCGCCGATCCGCGAGGCTTCACGGTCGGCGACGAGGCTTATGTCGAGGATGGGACGATCTTCAATTCGGACTTCCTCGACGGATTGAGCGTTCCAGCCGCCAAGGACGAGGTCGCCGACCGGCTCGAGGACACCATCGTCTACGGTGCGCCGCAGGGCAGGCGGCAGGTCAATTACCGGCTCCGCGACTGGGGCATCTCGCGGCAGCGCTACTGGGGCTGCCCGATCCCGGTGATCCATTGCGAGACCTGCGGGATCGTGCCGGTGCCGCAGGCCGACCTGCCGGTGAAGCTGCCGGAGGACGCCAGCTTCGACAAGCCCGGCAATCCGCTCGACCATCACCCGACCTGGAAGCACGTCACGTGCCCGACCTGCGGCGGCCCGGCCGTCCGCGAGACGGACACGATGGACACCTTCGTCGACTCGTCGTGGTACTTCGCGCGGTTCACCGCGCCGCACGCCGACCCGCCCACCGAGCGGCAGGCAGCCAATGCGTGGCTGCCCGTCGACCAGTATATCGGCGGCATCGAGCACGCGATCCTGCATCTCCTCTATTCGCGCTTCTTCACCCGCGCCATGCGCGACACCGGTCACCTCGACCTCGACGAGCCTTTCGCCGGCCTGTTCACGCAAGGCATGGTGGTCCACGAGACCTATCGCCGACCCGACGGCGCCTGGGTGAGCCCGGCCGAGATCCGCATCGACGAGGTCGAGGGGGTGCGCCGTGCCACCGAGGTCGCCACGGGCCAGCCGCTCGAGATCGGCAGCATCGAGAAGATGTCGAAGTCGAAGCGGAACACCGTCGACCCGACCGACATCATCGACAGCTACGGCGCCGACACCGCGCGCTGGTTCATGCTCTCCGATTCGCCGCCCGAGCGGGACGTGATCTGGACCGAGGAGGGCGTCGCAGGCGCCCACCGCTTCGTGCAGCGGGTGTGGCGGCTGGTGTCCGACGCCGCGCCGGGCCTGCCGCCTCCCGGCCGGCCGGCACCCGCGGGCGACGACGAGGCGGCGGTGGCGCTCCGCAAGCTCGCCCATCGCGCGCTGGCCGACGTCGGCGAGCACATCGCGGCGCTTCGCTTCAACGTGGCCGTCGCCCGGATCTACGAGCTCGCCAACGCGATCTCCGCGGCCGCTCCCCGCCGGGGCGGCGAGGGCCCGAGCCTCGCCCATGCCCGGCGCGAGGCGCTGGAGCTGCTCGTCCAGATGATGGCGCCGATGATGCCGCACCTCGCTGAGGAGTGCTGGAAGACGCTCGGCCACGGCGAAATGGTCGCCGTGACCCCGTGGCCGAAATTCGAGCCCTCGCTTCTGGCCGAAGACGTGATAACCTACCCCGTGCAGGTGAACGGAAAGAAGCGCGCCGAATTGACAATCGCCGTCGATGCGTCCCAAGCTGACGTGGAGAGGGCGACGTTGGCGCTGGACGCCGTTCAGCGCGCGCTCGGGGGAAATGCACCGAAAAAGATCGTGGTCGTGCCGAAAAGGATCGTCAATGTCGTCGTCTGACCGCGGCACGCCGGCGAACCGCCGGTACGGCGCCTTGGGTGTGTTGGCCATGGCGCTGGCGCTCGGCGCCTGTTCGGTGCAACCGCTCTACGGCCCGGCCAGCTTCACCGATAGCGGCGCCGTCCAGCAGACCCTGACGCGGATTTCGGTCGCGCAGGTCAACGACCGCGTCGGACAGCAGGTCCGCAACCGGGTCATCTTCCAGATGACCGGCGGCAAGGCGATCACCGACCCGCTGTACCACATGAATCTCACCGTCACCTCGCGCGAGACCGGCATGGGCATCACGGTGACGGAAGCGTCGCCGATCTATTCGGTCATCGTCCAGGCGACCTTCACGGTGAAGAAGGTCGGCACCGACGAGGTGCTGATCACCGGCACCAGCACCGCCAGCGCCTCGTACAACTACGTCAACCAGATGTACGCCAATACCCGGGCCAAGCTCGACGCGGAGAACCGCGCCGCCGAGCAGGTCGGCAACGAGATCGCGATCCGCGTGGCCACGGCGATCGCCGCCGGCAGCTAGCCGCGCCGGTCCCGTGGTCGAGATCAAGTCGGACATCGACGGGTTCCTGCGGCGGGCCGAGGCTCGTCTCCTGCTCGTCCACGGTAACGACACCGGGCTCGTGGCCGAGCGCGCCGCCGCCTTCGTCCGGGCCGTACTCGGCGATCCTCCCGATCCGCTCGGCTTGGTCCGGCTCGATGCGGCCGAGGTCGCGTCGGACCCCGCCCGCCTCGCCGACGAGGCCTATGCGATCCCGATGTTCGGCGGCCGGCGCTGCATCGAGCTCCGCCTTTCAGGCAACTGGTCGGTCGTTCCCGCCCTCACGCCGCTGATTGCGGACCCGCCGGTCGATTCGGCTCTGGTCGTCACGGCCGGCGAGCTGCGCAAGACCGCACCGGTGCGAAAGCTCTTCGAGCAGGCCAAGGCCGCTCATGCCGTCGCCTGCTATGCCGACGGCGTGCGCGACCTCGACCGGCTGATCGACGAGGAGACCGCCCGTACCGGGCTCGCCATTGCCCCCGATGCGCGGGCCGCGCTGAAGCAGCTCATCGGCAGCGACCGCATGGCGAGCCGGGGCGAGGTGGCGAAGCTTTGCCTTTATGCCGATGGTACGACTTCGATCACGCTCGACGATGTCCGCGCCGTGGTCGGCGACGCTTCGGCCTATGCCGTGGACGAGGCGGTGGACGCGGTGGCGGCCGGCGACGCCCCGGCCTTCGAGCGTCTCTATCGACGCCTGGTCGCGGCGGGCACCGCGTCCTTCACCGTTGCCGGCGCGGCGCAGCGCCATTTCGACATGCTCCATCGCGCCCGGGCGCTGGTCGATCGCGGCGCCGACCCGGAATCCGCGCTCGGTCCCGGCGTCTTCTGGAAGCGGAAGACGGCGCTGGCGGCACAGCTTCGGGCCTGGTCGCTGCCCCGCATCGAGCGGGCGCTCGCGATCCTCGACCGCACCGTCATCGACAGCCGCCTCCGGGGCGGGATCGCCGACGAGGTGGTGGGGCAGGGGATGCTGATGATCGCCGCGGTCGCCCCGAGGCCGCGGACCGGCCGCTGACTGCTTGCCGGACGCAACCCGTGAACAGGAGCCTGTCATGACCGCCGCCGCGTCTGCCCCGGAACGTCTCGCCGACATCCGCTCGCGGATCGCCGCGGCCGAGCGCGAGGCCGACCGTCCGGCCGGCGCCGCGCAGCTCATCGCCGTGTCGAAGACGTTCGATGCGCCCGATATCGTCCCGGTCATCGACGCCGGCCAGCGGCGGTTCGGCGAGAACCGGGTGCAGGAAGCGAAGGGGAAGTGGCCGGCCCTCCGCGAGCGGTTCGCCGACCTCGAGCTTCACCTGATCGGCCCGCTCCAGTCGAACAAGGCGGGCGAGGCGGTGGCTCTGTTCGACGCGATCCATACGATCGACCGCGACAAGATCGCCGCGGCGATCGCCGGCGAGATGGCGAAGCAGGGCCGGGCGCCGCGGTTGCTCGTCCAGGTCAATACCGGCGCCGAGCCGCAGAAGGCGGGCGTGCTGCCGCGCGAGGTCGAGGCGTTCGTCGCCGGCTGCCGCGAGGCGCATGGACTCGAGATCGAAGGCCTGATGTGCATCCCGCCGCTCGAGGAAGCGCCGGCGCCGCACTTCGCGCTTCTCGCCAAGCTCGCGCGGAACCTGGGGCTGGCCTCGCTATCGATGGGGATGAGCGGCGACTTCGAGACGGCGATCGCCTACGGCGCGACCCACGTGCGGGTGGGCAGCGCGATTTTCGGCAACCGCGACTGATCTCAGGCCGCGACTTCGCGGATCTCCTCGACCTCGGGCACGAAGTGCCGCAGCAGGTTCTCGATGCCGTGCTTGAGCGTCGCCGTCGAGGACGGGCAGCCCGCGCAGGAGCCGCGCATGTTGAGATAGACGACGCCGTCGCGGAAGCCCTGGAAGGTGATGTCGCCGCCGTCCTGCGCCACGGCCGGGCGCACGCGGGTCTCGATCAGTTCCTTGATCACCGCGACCGTCTCGGCGTCCTCCTCCGCGAAGAACTCGTCGCCGGGGCCCTCCGCCTCGGACCGCAGCACCGGCATTCCCGACAGGAAATGCTCCATGATGGCGCCCAGTACCGCCGGCTTGAGGTGCTGCCACTCGCCGTCGGCCTTGGTCACGGTGATGAAATCGCCGCCGAGGAAAACGCCGCCGACCCCGTCGACGCCGAACAGCCGTTCCGCCAGCGGCGAGCGCGCCGCTTCGTCGGCCGTCCGGAACTCCGCCGTGCCGTTGCCCAGCACGATGCGGCCGGGCAGGAACTTGAGGGACGCGGGGTTGGGGGTGGTCTCGGTCTGGATGAACATGGCGGTCGCCTTTCGTTTGCCCTCATGTAGTCCCCCCCGACAGGCGGGGCAAGGCTGCCGCCCTCTTGAGTTTTCGGCCCGTCCGCGTACTGTCCTCAGTCCGATTTTCAGCCTCGGCGGCCGACGCCCGGGCCCCTTCCAGGAACGGACGACATCCATGCGCGCGACGGTCGAGCGATCGCACCTCCTCAAGTCCCTCAACCACGTGCACCGGGTGGTCGAGCGCCGGAACACGATCCCGATCCTCGCCAACGTGCTGGTCAAGGCCGACGGTGGCCGGCTGACGCTGAAGGCGACCGATCTCGACCTCGAGGTGACCGAGACTGTTCCGGCCGAGATCGGCCAGGCGGGGGCGACGACGGTGCCGGCGCACATCCTCTACGACATCGTGCGCAAGCTCCCCGACGGCGCCGAAGTGTCGCTCGACACCGGGGACGGCTCGCAGCTCGCGGTGAAGGCGGGGCGCTCGCGCTTCGCGCTGCAGGTGCTGCCCGAGGCCGATTTCCCCGATCTCACCGCCGGCGACTTCCCGACCCGCTTCCGCCTGCCGGCGAAGGAGTTCCGGAAGCTGATCGACCGCACCCAGTTCGCGATCTCGACCGAGGAGACGCGCTACTATCTCAACGGCATCTATCTCCACGTCGTCAGCGTCGGCGACAAGCCGATGCTCCGCGCCGTCGCCACCGACGGCCATCGTCTCGCCCAGGCGCAGCTCGACGCGCCGGAGGGAACGGCCGGCATGGCCGGCGTGATCGTGCCGCGGAAGACCGTGGGCGAGATCCAGAAGCTGGTCGACGATCCCGAGGCGGAGATCGAGGTCGAGCTCTCCGACACCAAGATCCGCGTCACCCTGGGCGCCGTCGTCCTCACCTCGAAGCTGATCGACGGCACGTTCCCGGACTATGTCCGCGTCATCCCGCAGGGCAACGACAAGATCCTCAAGGTCGACAAGGGCGAGTTCGCCAGTGCCGTCGACCGGGTCTCCACCGTCTCCAGCGAGCGCGGCCGGGCGGTCAAGATCGCGCTCGCCGACGGCAAGATGGTGCTGTCGGTCAACAACCCCGATTCGGGCAGCGCCACCGAGGAGGTCGGCGTCGACTATCCCGCCGAGCCGATCGAGATCGGCTTCAACTCGAAATACCTCCTCGACGTCACCTCCCAACTGGAGACCGAGACGGCCGAGTTCCGCTTCGCCGACCCGGGCTCGCCAACCCTGATCCAGGACGATTCGTCGGAAGACGCGCTCTACGTGCTGATGCCGATGCGGGTCTAGACCGGATCTGCCGCACGCCCGGCAGGCTGACGATCGGATCGGCCTGCAGCCGGCTGAAGTCGCCTCGGAGGCGGCGAAGTCCGGACGAGTCCTGGGCGCATTCCCGGATTGCGGAGCCGCGGATTTGCTGGCTGGGCCGCGCGGTCACCGCCGCGGCCGTCCTCCTCGACCCCCGTTGCGCCTGTCGAATACGGCGCCCTCGGCCGAGACGATCGCGGCGATCCGCCACTCGGCGCGCGTCGAAGGCACGATCTTCGATCCAATCTACGATGGGAAATCGGCGCAGGGCACGGTCGACTTCCCTGGTGGATACATTTGCCCATTGAAGAAGACAAAAGTCGTTTGACCGGCTTTATCCGTCGCGCCATAGTTCCAGCAGGCAAACAGGAGCGGGAATCCGTAACCCATGTCGGTGAAGCTGGTGGTGCCGTCGCTCGGC
>JBIQKL010000020.1:44308-45628 GCA_044506555.1 Hyphomicrobiales bacterium
CAGGAGCGGGAATCCGTAACCCATGTCGGTGAAGCTGGTGGTGCCGTCGCTCGGCACCGAGGTCACGGAGGGGATCGTCGTCGAGTGGCTGAAATCGGTCGGCGAGATGGTCGACAAGGGCGAGCCGGTCGTGGTGATCGGCACGCCCAAGCTCAACCTCGAGGTCGAGGCGCCGGTGACCGGCGTTCTCTCCCGGACCGACGTCGAGATCGATGAGGTGGTCGCGGTCGGCGCCACGCTCGGCATCGTCGACGAAGGCGGCGACGGCGCATGACCGAGACGGCTGCGCCGGGGAGCGCCACCGGGAGCCTCGCGTTCACGGCGGACGGGCGGAGCGTCTATTGCGTGACCGAGGGCTCGGGCGAGGAAGCCTTCGTTCTGGTTCCCGGCTATGCGGCGGACCACATCGGCTGGATGCTGACCCAGCCCGCGCTTGCGGCGCGGGGTCGGGTCTTCGCTCCGGACCTTCCGGGCGGCGGTCTGTCGGACCTCGACGTCGGACCGGGAGACATCGCGTTCTTCGCCGGGATCGTGCGCGCGCTCATGGACCAAGCCGGGCTCGCCCGGGCGCATCTCGTCGGCCATTCGATGGGAGCCGCGATCTCGGTCGCGGTCGCCACCGCGATTCCGGATCGCGTCTCGCGCCTGACGTTGATCGCCCCCGCCGGGATCGATCCGTGGATCAACATGCCGTTCATCTCCGGCTTCCCCCGGATCCGTACCGAGGACGACGCCCGGCCCCTGATGGAGATGCTGGTCGCCAATCCGCGCATGATCTCGCCTGAGATGCTGCGGCTGGCGGTGGCCTATACCGCCACCGCCGGTGTCCCAAAGGCGCTCGACACCATCGCGGCGGCGACCTTCCCGGGGCGGCAGACCTATCTCTACAAGGACCGGCTCGCGGAACTCGGCGTGCCGGTCTCGGTGATCTGGGGCGGCGAGGATGCGATCGTCCGTCCGGTTGCCGACGGCTTTCCCGCGAACGTCCCGGTCCATGTCGTGCCGAAGGCAGGGCACCTCGTCCATCTCGAGCAGGCACGGGCGGTGAACAGGCTGATCCTCTCGGCCTGACGGACCGTCGCCGAGGGGCCGCCGGTCCGGATCGGCGCCGCGGGTCGTTCCGTCTCGGGCGAGAAGCATCGTTGCCGTCGTCTCTCTGGTGCATGAACGGCCGAAAGCGGCCTGAGCGCCTTGAAGTCGCGGACGCTGATCGCTATAGAAGTGTCGCCTACGGCTGGCTCCCTTCGTCTAGTGGCCCAGGACGTCGCCCTCTCACGGCGAAAACAGGGGTTCGAGTCCCCTAGGGAGCGCCAATCTTTT
>JBIQKL010000145.1:0-7214 GCA_044506555.1 Hyphomicrobiales bacterium
CGTCGCTCTCCGGCGCGGGACCGTATGCGAGGTCGTCGAGGATTTCGGCTACGGACATGGGATCTGCTCGTCAGTTCGAGACAAGGCGGGACACGAACGGCTGAAGGCCTTGCCTTTCGGGTTTGTGTACGGCGTATGTATTTTGAACTGGAGACAACATCATGCGCCACGTTAGCTTCACGGGACTCCGCGCCGGCATGGCGTCATATTTCGACCGGGTCGAGGACGATCGGGACGAACTAGTCGTCATCCGCCGAAACCATGAACCGCTGGTCGTCCTGCCACTAGCCGAACTGGAGCGCCTCCGCGAGACGATCCATCTTCTCGGCACGCCGGCCACTGCCGAGCATCTGCGGCGCTCCATTGCAGAGGCGCATGCGGGCGAGAGTGTCGAGCGGACGCTCATCAAGGAATGACGCTCATCTTCGGACAAGGATTAGACCGACCATCGCTGACCTCCGCTCACGCCACCGCGTGGTGGTCGAAGGACGCGTAGCGGCCGGTGACGTAGTATTCGAGCTGCCGCTCGATGTCGGCGAGCAGCGAGGAGGCGCCGATCCTGAACAGCCCCGGCTGGAGCCAGGCATTGCCGAGTTCCTCCTTCATCAGGAACTCGTAGGTCATCACGTCCTTGGCGGTGGAGATGCCGCCGGCCGGCTTGAAGCCGACGATATGGCCGGTCATCTCGCGGTAGGTGCGGATCGCCCGGAGCATAACCAGCGCCACGGGGATGGTGGCGTTGACGCCTTCCTTGCCGGTCGAGGTCTTGATGAAGTCGGAGCCGGCCATCATCGCCACCATCGACGCCTTGCCGACGTTGCGGAGCGTCCTGAGGTCGCCGGTGCCGAGGATGGTTTTCATGTGGGCCGGGCCGCAGGCGTCCTTGAAGGCGCGGACCTCGTCGTAGAGGGCCTTCCAGTCGCCGCGGAGCACATGCTCGCGGGTGATGACGATGTCGACCTCGTCGGCGCCGTCGGCGACCGACATCTCGATCTCGCGGAGCCGGGTCTCGAGCGGCGCGAGGCCGGCCGGAAACGCCGTCGAGACCGCGGCGACCGGGATGCCGGAGCCTTCGAGCGCCCGCTTCGCCGTGGTGACGAAGCGATGATAGACGCAGACGGCGCCCGTGGTCAGCCGCCGACCCCCGAGGCCGAGCGCCTCCTTGATGTCGTCGCGGAGCGGATGCCGCGCCTTGGCGCAGAGCCGCTCGACCCGACCTTCGGTGTCGTCGCCGGAGAGCGTGGTCAGGTCGATGCACTCGATGGCGCGCACCAGCCACGCCGCCTGCCATTCCTTCTTCACCGTCCGGCGGCCGGGCAGGGTGGCGGCGCGGCGCTCGACGGCGGACAGATTGACCCGGACTCCGGCAACCGGCTCGGCGTCGAAGGCGATGCCGGGATTGTCGGGATGATCCGGCAACGCGTTGGGCAGGTGATGAACGGCGGCGCGTTCGATGGTGGCGGTCGAGGGCATGGTCGCTTCCTGAATTTGCCCCCACCCATAGCACATCGGTGCGCAGCGAACAGGAAGGGCGTCGCGCCCCCTTGCCGTCGGTAGCTACCGGTAGCTATATTTGGTCCATGAACAAGCCGTTCACGCCCCGCGCCACCACGACCGTTTCCATGAAGGAGGCGAAGAACCGCCTGACCGAGCTCGCCCGCCGCGTCGAGGCCGGGGAGCGCGTGACCATCACCCGGAACGGCAAGCCGATCCTGGACCTCGTGCCCCACGAGCGGAGGGGCGGACTAGACCTGGAGGCTGGACGGCGGTACCTGCGCGAGCGTGGCATAGAGAAGGCGATCGAGTGGATCGCGGACGATTTCGATGATCCCTTGCCGGAGGATTTCCTGCTCCGTCCCTTGCCACCCCTACCGGAAAAGTAATGGCGCTCCTCCTCGACACCCACATCCTCCTCGCGCTCCTTCGCGACGAGGTCGATAGGCTCGCGCCGGATATGCGTGAGGCCGTCCGCGGCCCGGGCGCGGAGCGCCTGGCCAGCGCCGCAAGTCTCTGGGAGACGGCGATAAAGACCCGCCTGGGAAAACTCCATCCGGGAATGCTCCTTGCGGACATACCCGGATTCCTTGAGAGCCTCGGCATCACCCTCCTCCCCATCGACCACCGCCATGCGCTGGCGGCGGTCGATCCGGAGCCGTCGACGCGCGACCCGTTCGACCGGCTGCTGCTCGGCCAGTGCGCGGTCGAGGGCCTGCGCCTGGTCACCCTCGACCGGGCGCTTGCCGATCACCCGCTGGCGTGGCGGGCGGCCTGATCCTCAGCCGAGAATCTCCTTTACCTTGGCGGCGATCGCCTCGCCGAGCTTCCGCTGCTCGTCCTTGTCGAGATGGATGCCATCGACCGGGCTCGATTTGATCACCGTGCCCGCGTCGAGGAAGGCGACGCCCCGCTCGTCGGCGGCGCGCCGCATCTCCTTGCCGAGCTTCTGCGACTTCTCCTCGCCGCCGGCGAACATGTCGGCGAGCCAGGTGAGCCCGGCGATCGGGGCAGGCGATACGAGCAGGACCTTCGGCGGTGCCTTCGCCGGCGCGTTCTTCGAGGCGAGCACGAGGTCGACCAGCCGGCCGGCGCCGTCGGCGATGTCGTAGGCCGGCACCGAGAACCGCATCTTGAGGTCGTTGGTGCCGAGCTTGATGATGACGAGGCCGATCGGGGCGTGGGATTCGAGGATCACCGGCAGGAAGCGATGGCCGTTCTTCACCGGCCCGCCGTCGGAAGGGTCATCGTGGACGGTGGTGCGCCCGTTGAGGCCCTCGGCGATCACCGTGTGGCCGGCGCCGAGCTTCTCCGCGAGCACGCCCGGCCAGCGGTCGGCCGGCGCGAAGCGGGCGAGCTCCGCCCGGCTC
The DNA here is from genome assembly GCA_044506555.1 of Hyphomicrobiales bacterium. Lineage (GTDB taxonomy): Bacteria > Pseudomonadota > Alphaproteobacteria > Rhizobiales > Kaistiaceae > Bauldia. Next base: position 2,865 of record JBIQKL010000145.1, read on the forward strand.
TTCATGGGGATCGCTCCCCAGGTGTTGGAATCCCCGTAACAGACGATGGTCGCCATATCCGTCTCACTCCCCGTATGCGGCCCGGCACGAATCCGTAGCGGGCGAAACTCTATCCCGCGAGCACCCGGCGGAGGAAGTCCGCGCCGAGACGGAGGCCTGCCTCATCGATGCCATGGGCGAGGCTAGGCGAGACATGCCACTCGGTCAGGAAATCCGCGCCGCCAAGCGCCTGGACCGAGGCATGCAGCGCCACCACCGGGATGATCGGGTCGGCGTCGCCGTGGACGAGCAGGACCGGTACCTTGTGGACGCCCGGATCGGCGAGATGCTCCGGCCCCGCCACAAGGCCGGAATATCCCACGATGCCGGCGATCGGCGTCTTGCGCCGCAGCCCGACGTGGAGCGCCATCATCGTCCCCTGGCTGAAGCCGACGAGCGCGAGGTCGCGGTCGGTGAGGCCGAGCCGGGCGAGCTCGGCGTCGAGGAACGCGTTCAGCGCCGGTGCCGCGTGCTCGACGCCCAGCCAGTAGAGATGCGGGTCGCCCATCGCCAGCGGGAACCACTGCCGGCCCATCGGCGACTGGTCGCACGGGTCGGGGGCGTTGGGCGAGACGAAGGCCGCATCGGGCAGGATCGGCGCGAACATCCGGCCGAGGTCGATGAGGTCGTTGCCGTCGGCGCCGTAGCCGTGAAGGAAGACGACCAGCTTCCGCGCAGGCGCGCCGTTCCGGGGCGGAAGTCTCGGTCCGTCGATCATTTCGTGTCCTTCGCTCAGAGCGGCGTCGCCGCGACGTTGCGGCGGGCGCGATAGTACGACCAGAACAGCCGCGCCGCGACCGCCCGCCACGGCGACCAGCGCACCGCCATAGCCGCCAGTTCGGGGATCGGCACCGGTCCGTCGCGACCGAGCGCGTCGGCGACGGCATGGCGGAGCGCGAGGTCGCCGGCCGGGAAGACGTCCGGGTGACCCAGGCAGAACAGCAGGTAGATGTCGGCGGTCCACGGCCCGATGCCGCGGATCTCGGTCAGCCGGGCATGGGCATCTTCGGCGGGAAGGTCGGCGAGCGCCGTCAGGTCGAGGCCGTCGGCCGCCGCCGCGGCAATCGCGCGGAGGGTCGCGATCTTGGCGCCGGAGAGGCCGATGCCGCGGAGCGTCGCCTCGTCGCTTGCCGCTATCTCTTCCGGCGCGCCTCCGGGGAAGGCGGCGGCGAATCGCGCCCAGATCGCCTCGGCGCTTCGCGTCGAGACCTGCTGGCCGATCACGACGCGGGCAAGCCCGGCGAAGCCAGGCGCGGCGCGTCGGAGCGGGATGGGTCCGGCGGCAGCGCTGACGATCGCCAGATGCGGGTCGCGCTCCGTCAGGAAGGCGAGCCCTTCGGCAATGTCGGCTTCGGTGGCGATGATCCGCATGGCGGTCCGGAAATGCGAGCGAGATAGCGAATAGCGAATAGCGAACAGGAATAGAAGAAAGTCTCGTCGCCATATCTATTGGCTGTTCGCTACTCCCCTGTTTCGCTAGCCGCGTGCAACCATTCCCGCCGATGACGCAACCCGTTTTCCGCTTCGCGCCGAGCCCGAACGGCGAATTGCATCTCGGCCACGCTTACGCCGCGCTACTCGACTTCGACATGGCGCAGCAGGCCGGTGGGCGCTTCCTGCTCCGCATCGAGGACATCGACCGCACCCGCTGCCGGCCGGAATACGAGGCCGGCATCCATCGCGACCTCGCCTGGCTCGGCATCGGGTGGGAGGAGCCGGTGCGACGGCAGTCGGAGCACTTCGGCGACTACGCGGCAGCGCTCCGCAAGCTCGAGGCGATGGGGCTGGCCTACCCGGCGTTCCTCTCCCGCGCCGAGATCGCCGCCGCGAATACGGCGCGCGATCCCGACGGTGCGCCGCTCTATCCCGGCGTCGACCGTGACCTCGACCCGGACGAGACGGCGCGACGGATCGAGGCGGGCGCGCCCTACGCCATACGGCTTCGCATGGACGAGGCCGCCGAGCGCGCCGGGCCGCTATCGTGGACCGAGACGGGGGAGGGCGGAATCGTGAAGGTCGATGCCGATCCGGGTGCCTGGGGCGACGTGGTGCTCGCCCGGAAGGAGACGCCGACATCGTACCACCTGTCCGTGGTGGTGGACGACGCGATGCAAGGCGTGAGTCACGTCGTCCGCGGCCGCGACCTGTTCCATGCGACGTCCGTGCACGTGCTACTTCAGCGCCTCCTCGGCCTGCCGACGCCGGTCTATCACCACCACCGGCTGGTCACGGACGCGAGCGGACGCAAGCTCTCCAAGTCCGACCGCGACACCAGCCTCCGTGCGCTCCGCGAGGCCGGGGCGACGCCGGACGATGTGCGGCGGATGGTGGGGCTGGCGCTGTAGGGGCAGTCCATCATGGTTAACGCATCGTTAACCGATATGGTGAACAATCCGTTTCGCGACATAGCCTCCTGTCTCGCGGCCCTCACTCCTCGGGTCGTTCGGGGGTCACTGGAGCGCGGCGGCCTGCAACCGCCGCGCTTCCCGTTTAGAGCGCTCTCCGATCGTCACAGCCCGATTGACTTGCCCCGGCGCGAGGCGTATCCCCCGCGACGGGACACGCCTCCCCAACGAGGCGCGCCTATCTGAAAGGGTAGCCAAAATGACGAATCCTGCTGCTCCGGCCCTTCGGCCGGCCAATCCCAATTTTTCCTCCGGCCCCTGCGCCAAGCGTCCCGGCTGGTCGCTGGATGTGCTGAAGGGCGCCGCGCTCGGCCGCTCGCATCGCGCCAAGGTCGGCAAGCAGAAGCTCAAGGAAGCGATCGACCTCACCCGCGCGGTGCTCGAGGTGCCGGAGACGCACCTGATCGGCATCGTGCCCGCCTCCGACACCGGTGCCGTCGAGATGGCGCTGTGGTCGCTGCTCGGCGCCCGCGGCGTCGACGTGGTCGCCTGGGAGAGCTTCGGCCTCGGCTGGGTGACCGACGTGGTGAAGCAGCTCAAGCTCGCCGACGCCCGCACCATCAAGGCCGACTACGGCCTGTTGCCGGATCTCGGCCAGGTCGATTTCAGCCGGGACGTGGTGTTCGCCTGGAACGGCACGACCTCGGGCGTGCGCGTGCCGAACGCCGACTGGATCCCGGCCGACCGGCAGGGCCTCACGATCTGCGACGCGACCTCGGCCGCATTCGCCCAGAACCTCGATTTCCAGAAGCTCGATGTCGTCACCTTCTCCTGGCAGAAGGCGCTCGGCGGCGAGGCGGCGCACGGCATGATCGTGCTCTCGCCGCGGGCGGTGGAGCGGCTCACCAGCTACACCCCGGCCTGGCCCCTGCCCAAGATCTTCCGCCTCACCAAGGGCGGCAAGCTGATCGACGGCGTCTTCGTCGGCGAGACCCTCAACACCCCGTCGATGCTCTGCGTCGAGGACTATCTCGACGCGCTCCGCTGGGCGCAGTCGATCGGCGGCCTCAAGGGGCTCCGGGACCGTGCCGACCGGAACTTCAAGGTGCTCGACGACTGGGCCGCGAAAACGCCATGGATCGATCATTTCGCGGTCGCGTCCGAGACGCGCTCGAACACGAGCGTCTGCCTCAAAGTGGTGGACCCGGCCGTGACCGCGCTCGACCTCGCCGGTCAGGAAGCATTCGTCAAGGCCGTCGCCTCTCGTCTCGACAAGGAGGGCGTCGCCCACGACATCGCCTTCCACCGCGACGCCCCGCCGCACTTCCGCATCTGGGCGGGCGCCACGGTCGAGGCATCGGACCTTGCCGCACTCACCGGCTGGCTCGACTGGGCCTTCGCCGCCGAGCAGTCGGCGCTGAAGCAGGCCGCTTAAGTCCCCACGCGACGCCAACCCTCTCCCCTTGTGGGAGAGGGTGGCCGCGATAGCGGCCGGGTGAGGGCTCCCCCCTCCCAGCCGCGTCCCCTCACCCCGCTGCCGCGCGCCCTCTCCCGCGAAGGGGAGAGGGCTGAGCCAGCCCGAAAGGATCGATCCCATGACCGCCCCGCGCGTTCTCGTTTCCGACAAGCTGTCCAAGACCGCCGTCCAGATCTTCAAGGATCGCGGCGTCGAGGTCGACTACCTGCCCGACCTCGGCAAGGACAAGGAGAAGCTGCTTTCCGTCATCGGCGACTATGACGGCCTCGCCATCCGCTCCGCCACCAAGGTCAGCGACAAGGTGCTCGCCGCCGCGACGAAGCTCCGCGTCATCGGCCGCGCCGGCATCGGCGTCGACAACGTCGACGTGCCGGCGGCGACCGCGAAGGGCATCATCGTGATGAACACGCCCTTCGGCAACTCGATCACCACCGCCGAGCACGCGATTGCGATGATGTTCGCGGTCGCCCGCCAGCTTCCCGCCGCCGA
>JBIQKL010000146.1:0-3730 GCA_044506555.1 Hyphomicrobiales bacterium
CTCTGGCTCCGCTCGGGGCTGACGCGGACCGCGATCGAGCGCCTCGCCGAGGCGGACGCCTTCCGCTCCCTCGGCCTCGACCGCCGCGATGCGCTATGGGCGGCGCGGGCGCTCGGCGGCGGCAAGCTGCGGGACCGCCTGCCGCTGTTCGACGTGGCGGAGCACGCCGACATCGCCCGCGAGCCCGACGTCGCGCTGCCGCCGATGCCGATCGGCGAGCACGTGGTCAACGACTACCGCTACCTGAGCCTCTCCCTGAAGGCGCATCCGGTGTCCTTCGTCCGCGACCGGCTCATCGACCGCGGCATCTTCGCCAACGAGGCGCTCCGGAACACGCGGAACGGACGCCGCGTCACCGTCGCCGGGCTCGCGATCGTCCGCCAGCGGCCGGGCACGGCGAGCGGCGTCATCTTCATGACCATCGAGGACGAGACCGACATCGCCAACGTCGTGGTGTGGCCGAAGATGTTCGAGAAGTTCCGGCCGGTGGTGCTCGGCGCGCGCTTCGTCGCGGTCACCGGCAAGGTGCAGAGCGAGAGCGGCGTCATCCACGTGATCGCCGATAAGCTCGAGGACTTGACCGGCATGCTCGCCGTGCTCACCGCCGAGCCGGACGCGAAGCCGCATCCCGGCGAGGTCATCGATCCGCGCGCCCGGGCCGACGAGGGACGCCGTCCGGGCGAGGATCATCGCGAGCGCGCGGACCGCAGGGCCGGCATCCGCCGACATCCCCGCAACGTCCGCTTCTTCACGGAAGGGCCTCCGGCAGCGGACGCGAGATCCACCGGCGCGGTCATGCCCAAGGGCCGGAACTTCCATTGATGGGCCCGCCCCGCGCCCTTCGGGCTACTCCGTCATGGTGAAGGTCTGCGACGCGAGCTGCTTTCCCTCGAACCAGATCTCGAAGGTCCATGCGCCGGGAACGACTTCCCAGTCGACCTCCGGCGTGTAGCCGAAATAGTCCGTCGCGCCGATCGCCTTCTCGCGGCTGAACCGCAATTCCCGGATCGGTTCGTCGGCGTCGGGATCGGCGAGGCCCGGCTCGGGATAGGAGGCGACGAAATCGAGCGTCGCCATCTCGCCCTCGGGCTCGCCGACGACGGTGTAGCGGAAGCCGAAATCGGTCCCGATCGCGGCCGGGACGGTGGTCGTCGCCTCGAGCAGCGTCGCCTTGGTCACTGCGGTGGTCTCACCCCCCGGCGCCCCCGGCTCGGCCGTCGTGGCGCCGGTCTCGATCGTGAAGATGCCGGCGTCGAGCACGTCGATGCGCTCGACCATCGGTTCGGCGGCGACAGCGGCGACGGGCATCGCCGCCAGCATCGCCACAAGAGCAGGAAAACGCATGAGCACCCCCAAAAACATGATCACCCGGGCCAGCATACGGATGCTGCCCGGCGTGCCAACCCCTATGGCTTCGCCGCGGTCATCATGTAGTTGACGTCGAGGTCCGCCGCCGTTAGGCGCCAGCGGTCGGCGAGCGGCAGGTAGGTCACCCCGGTCTCGTCGCCCGGCACGAGGCCGGCATCGGCAAAGGCGGCGGCCAGCTCCTCCGGCGTCACCAGCTTCTCGTAGCTATGGGTGCCGCGGGGCAGCCAGCGCAGCACGTATTCGGCGCCGACGATGGCGAGGGCGAAGGCCTTCAGCGTGCGGTTGATGGTCGAGGCGACGATTAGGCCGCCCGGCCGGACCAGCGAGGCGACGGTCGCGACGAACGCGCCGACATCGTGGACATGCTCGACCACCTCGAGGATCAGCACGGCGTCGAACGTCTCGCCGTCGGCAGCCAGCGCCTCCGCCGTGCCGGCGCGGTAGTCGATGGCGAGCCCGCCTTCGCCGGCATGCAGCCGCGCCGCCGCGATCACCTCGGGAGAGGGGTCGAGGCCCGTCACCGTCCCCCCCATCCGGCAGAGCGGCTCGGCGACGAGGCCGCCGCCGCAGCCGATGTCGAGGATGCGAAGACCGTCCAGCGGCCGCGCCGAATGGCCGTCGCGGCCGAAATGCGCGGCGATCCGCTCCTTGACATAGGCCAGCCGGGTGGGGTTCAGGCGATGGAGCGGACGCATCGGGCCGTTCGCGTCCCACCATTCGTCGGCCATCGCCGAGAAACGGGACACTTCGTCCGGGTCGATGCTTTGGGTGGCGGCGCGTGCGGTCATCGGCATAGCCTAGCAGTATCGGGCGGCGATGGCGCGCCGTTTCGGCGCTTGGGAGGGTGCCATGACGGAAGCGGATGCAGGGCGGACGGTGCTGGTCACCGGCGGCAATCGCGGCCTCGGCCTCGAGACATGCCGCCAGCTCCATCGCCTCGGCTATCGGGTCATCCTCACCGCCCGCGACGGCGCCGACGGCGCGGCGGCCGCCGCCGCGATCGGCGCCGCGTTCCACCGGCTGGACGTCACCGATGGTGCGAGCATCGCCGCGCTCGCCGCCGACCTCCGGACCGCGGGCACGAGCATCGACGTGCTGGTCAACAACGCGGCCGTGGCGCTCGATGGCTTCGATGCCGCGGTCGCGCGGGAAACGATCGATGCCAACGTCTACGGCCCGCTTCGCGTGACCGAGGCGCTCCTGCCGGCGATCGCCGACGGCGGCACCATCGTCATGGTGTCGAGCGGCGTCGGCGAGCTCTCCGGGCTTTCACGGCGGATCCGGCAGGAATTCGAGAGCCCCTACCTGACCGTCGACAAGCTGTCCGGGCTGGTCGAATCCTTCGTCGCCACGGTCGCCGACGGGACCTATCGCGAGGCCGGCTGGCCGGGTTCTGCCTACCGTGTCTCGAAGGCCGCACTGAACGCGCTCACCCGCATCCTCGCGCGCGATCTCGCGCCACGCCGGATCAAGGTCAACGCCGCCTGCCCGGGCTGGGTGAGGACCCGAATGGGCGGGCAGTCGGCGACGCGCGGCATCGTCGAGGGCACCACCTCGATCCTGTGGGCTGCGACCCTGCCCGCCGACGGCCCGACCGGCGGCTTCTTCCGCGACGGGCGGAGGATCGCCTGGTAGGCGCCCGCGCCGCATTGCGGAAGCCGCCTCCGGCACGCTAACAAGCGTGATCCGTTCCAGGCAGAGGGATGAAGGACGATGCAGATCAGGCGTTTCGGATTCGGTGCGGCGCTCGCCATGGGCATTCTCGCGCCTCAGGCCTCCCATGCGGCGGGTTCCTTCGAATGCCCTTGGCAGCCGATCGCCGACAAGCCGGCCGCCAGCGTCGCCAAGCTGCTTCCCTCCGCCGACGCGCTCGGCGACGACGCCGACATCGGCGCCACCATCACGGAGCTGCGCGACCACGGGCTGAGCTCGGGCGTGATCGTCGACAGCATCATCTCCGCCTATTGCCCGGCGGTGGCGGCGGAGACCGGATCGACCGACGCCCAGAAGGCGGACGCGCTCGAAGCCTATGCCGCACGGGTGACCGACATGGTCTACACCTATTCCGATGCGGACGAGATCATCCTCGACGTGACCGTGCCCAGCGCGGTCGCCTCCGAGATCCAGTCGACCGCCGACAATGCCGGTCTCTCCGTCGACGACTGGCTCGCCGGCGTGGTGGAGCAGGCGGTCGGCGCCGGCAGCCCGTAGGCGCCGGTGGCCGCCTCGCCGGCGCTCAGACCGGTGGAAAGACGAAATTGATGAAGGTCCGCGCGTCGAAGCGCGAATCGAGCATGCCGTAGGTCGAGCGCCAGGGCTTGCCCATCCGCGTCTCGAAGAAGGCGTCGGCGATCACCGAGGG
>JBIQKL010000146.1:3830-7017 GCA_044506555.1 Hyphomicrobiales bacterium
AGCGCCAGGGCTTGCCCATCCGCGTCTCGAAGAAGGCGTCGGCGATCACCGAGGGAAAGCGCCGGCGGAGCGCGGAGGCGGCGACCGTCATCGCCAGTTGCTCGGTGAGGATGCGGGCCGAGCCCTCGTCGGCGAGCGCCACGGCACCCGCGGCGCGGACGATGTTGAGGGTCGACTTCGCCGATGGCCCGAGCGAATCCTCGATCAGGCCGAGCACCGCCTCGAGCGGCTCCGAGGACCGCCGCAGCACGCGCATCACGTCAAGCGCCATGACGTTGCCGGCACCCTCCCAGATCGCGTTGACCGGCACCTCGCGATAGATCCGCGGCAGGCGGCTCTCCTCGACATAGCCGTTGCCGCCGAGGCACTCCATCGCCTCCGCGACCAGCGCCGGGGCGACCTTCGACACCCAGTACTTCACCGCCGGCGTCATCAGCCGGGCGAAGGCGGCCTCGGCCGGGTCGCCCGGCGCGCGGTCATAGGCCTCGGCGAGGCGGAAGGAGAGCGCCGCGGCCGCGAGCGCGTCGAGCGCCATGTCGGCGAGCACCCGCGTCATCAACGGCTGGTCGATCAGCAGCTCGTCGAAGGCCTTGCGGTGCCGCACGTGATGGACCGCCTCGGCGAGCGCGATCCGCATCAGCCCGGCCGACGCCACCGCGCAGTCGAGCCGCGTCAGGGTCACCATGTCGATGATGGTCGGCACGCCGCGACCGACCTCGCCGACGAGGAACCCGGTGGCACCGTGGAACTCGGCCTCGGCGGTCGCATTCGCGCGGTTGCCGAGCTTGTCCTTGAGCCGCTCGTAGCGGAGCGCGTTCCGGGTCCCGTCGGGGAGGAAGCGCGGCACGAGGAAGCAGGTCAGTCCCTCGCGCGTCCGGGCGAGCACGAGGAAGGCATCGCTCATCGGCGCCGAGAGGAACCACTTGTGCCCGGTGATGCGCCAGGTGCCGTCCCTGGCGTCCTCCGCCCGCGTGGTGTTGGTGAGGATGTCGCTGCCGCCCTGCTTCTCCGTCATCCCCATGCCGACGGTCACGCCCTTCTTGGCGGTGAACGGCCGGTTCGAGGAATCGTACAATCGCGACCGGATCTTGGGCAGCCAGACATTGGCGAGATCCGGCGCGTGGGCGAGCGCGGCGACTGCGGCGCTGGTCATGGTCATCGGGCAGACGTGGCCGCATTCGGCCTGCGCGGTCATGTAGAGGGCGGCCGCCCGCGCCGTGCTCTTGACGCCCGCCTCCGCGTCGGGCGCATCCCAGATCGAGGCGTGGAGCCCGGCGGCCACGCTCCGCCGCATCAGCGCATGATAGGCCGGGTTGAACTCGACCACGTCGATCCGCCTGCCGTTGGGATCATGGGTACGGAGGATCGGGGTATGGACGTTCGCGAGCCGGCCGAGCTCGAAGCTTTCCCGTGAGCCCGCCGCCTCGCCGAGGGCGTTGAGCCGGTCGGTGACCGCCCGCGGCATGCCCTCGGTCAGGGCGCCGAGGCCGGGATCGCTGGCATAGAGGTTGACGCCGGCGAACGGCGGCGACTGGTTCAGGACCTCGTGCGTGTCGTCGGCAGCGCCCAACTCCCGCTCTCCCCGCGGCCGTGGCAAGGCCATGAAATCTGTTTCTAACTCAGCCGCCGGCATCCACCAAGCTTGCCGCGCCATGCGGTATTGCCTATAGGACCGGCTTTGATGAACCTGTCCCCATCCCCCCTGCCGATCGTCTTCCCGCACCGGCACCTCCTGGGCATCGAGGGCATGACGGCGTCGGAGGCGACCGGCCTCCTCGACCTCGCCGAGCAGGCCATCGAGGTCAGCCGCCAGATCGAGAAGAAGAAGTCCGTGCTGCGCGGCCGGACGCAGATCAACCTGTTCTTCGAGGCCTCGACCCGCACCCAGTCGTCGTTCGAGCTCGCCGGGAAACGCCTCGGCGCCGACGTGATGAACATGGCGGTCGGGAACTCGGCGGTGAAGAAGGGCGAGACCGTCATCGACACCGCGATGACGCTGAACGCCATGCGCCCCGACATCCTGGTCGTCCGCCACCATGCCGCCGGGGCGGTCGAGCTGCTCGCCCAGAAGGTCGGCTGCTCGGTGGTCAATGCCGGCGACGGCGTCCACGAGCACCCGACCCAGGCGCTCCTCGACGCCCTCACCATCCGCCGTCACAAGCGCCGGATCGAGGGGCTGACCGTGGCGATCTGCGGCGACATCGCCCACAGCCGCGTCGCCCGCTCCAACATCCTCCTCCTCAACATCCTCGGCGCGCGGGTACGGGTGGTCGGCCCCTCGACGCTGCTGCCCACGGGAATCGAGCGGATGGGCGTCGACGTCTTCACCGACATGCGGACCGGCCTCGCCGACGCCGACATCGTGATGATGCTCCGCCTCCAGCGCGAGCGGATGGAGGGCTCCTACGTGCCCTCGATCCGCGAGTATTTTCGCTATTTCGGCCTCGATCAGGAGAAGCTCGGCTATGCCCGGCCGGATGCGCTGGTCATGCATCCCGGCCCGATGAACCGCGGCGTCGAGATCGACTCGGCCGTCGCCGACGGCCCCCAGAGCCTGATCGGCGAGCAGGTCGAGATGGGCGTCGCCGTCCGCATGGCCGTGCTCGAGGCGCTCGCGGCGCACCTGCCCAATGCGTAAGGAGCGCGAGCAGTTGGGCTCTGTCCCTCTCCCGTCCGCACTGACGGGGGGACCAACCGGCAGCGCCCGGTCTACAACCGAGACATCAACGCAGACGGTCACCCGAGAATCGCCGCCCGATCCGCGATCCTCCCCTCGTCCCGGAGGGGAGAGGGACAGGGAGAGGGGGGATAGGCCTGTCCGCAGGGACAACCCCCATGCCTAGCGTCGTGAACGGAAGTGGCGAGCGGCCGCTGGTGCTCGACAATGCGCGGGTGATCGATCCCTCGCGTAACCTCGACGGCAACGGCGCGGTGGTCGTCGCCGACCGGCGGATCGTCGCCGCCGGACCGGATGCCGCCCGCACTACCCGGCCGGCCGGCGCCGAGGTCGTGGATTGCCGCGGCGCCATCGTCGCGCCCGGGCTGGTCGACATGCGGGTCTTCGTCGGCGAGCCCGGCGCCGAGCATCGCGAGACCTTCGCTTCGGCCGGGCAGGCGGCCGCCGCCGGCGGGGTCACCACCATCGTCACCATGCCCGATACCGATCCGGTGATCGACGACGGCGCGC
>JBIQKL010000021.1:0-2130 GCA_044506555.1 Hyphomicrobiales bacterium
CCGGAAATGGTGAAGAACGGGACGTTCGCCTCGCCGGCGATGGCGCGGGCGAGCAGCGTCTTGCCGGTGCCGGGCGGGCCGACCAGCAGCACGCCGCGCGGAATCCGGCCGCCGAGGCGCTGGAACTTCTGCGGATCGCGCAGGAACTCGACGATCTCCTGGAGGTCCTCCTTGGCCTCGTCGACGCCGGCGACGTCCTCGAAGGTGACGCGGCCATGGGCCTCGGTCAGCAGCTTGGCCTTCGACTTGCCGAAGCCGAGCGCCTTGCCGCCGGTGCCCTGCATCTGGCGCATGAAGAAGATCCAGACCGCGAGGATCAGGAACATCGGCAGCCACGAGATCAGCATACCGAGCAGCGACTGGCCGCCCTCGGTCGGGGGCTTGGCGGTGATCGTGACGCCGCGCTCCTCGAGCCGGTTGACCAGTTCGGGATCCTCGGGCGCGTAGGTCTGGAACGAGCCGCCGCTGGTGTAGACGCCGCTGATCTGCGGGCCGGAGATCACGACATTGCGGACCTGGCCCTGGTCGACCTCGGAGAGGAACTGCGAATAGGAGATGTCCTGCCCCGCCGTGCGCTGGCCGGAGTTCTGGAAGAGGTTGAAGAGCGCGATCAGGACCAGCCCGATGATCACCCACAACGCAAAGTTTCGGAAGTTCGCGTTCATGCTCGTCCCTTGAGCGCCCGCAGGCAGAACCCGCCCCGGCAATGGGGATAAGATAGGTGCCGGAAGTTCCAATGCCAATAAGACTTTGGGATTCCATCATGCTGAAATTGGGGCGGCGTGAACGGAACCCTATTGCGGATCGGCGAGCATCGGGAACCGCGCCGGCCGCGCGAGGCGGCGCGAGACGGATTCCGTGACCTCGATTCCGGGGACGGAGCCCCAACCCAGGGTGGGAATTGCGACCGGTCGCTGCCCCGCCAGAACCGCGGGCAGCGCGGCGAGCGCCGCCGCCGGCACGCCGGCCGGCCGCACGAGGTCGGCCGGCCGCGCGACGCCGAGCGGCGCGACCACGAGACCCGGAGGCGCGCCGGAGGGAATCGCGATCGCGAAGCGATGATCCCAGCCGAGGCGCGCGCCGGGCGGAGCGTCGAGGATCGGAAGACCGATGCGTCCCGCCTCGCGCCAGAGGTGGATCGTCTCCCCTTTCCGCTCGACCACGACGCCGGCGAGGGTGCGGCGAGACGGCGCGCCCAATGCGGCGGCGAGCGCCTCGACCCGCGCCGAGCGCGGCGGATATTCGGCGCCGCCGATCGCCTGAAGCAGGCGGACGAGCAGACGGAACCGCACCTCCTCCGAGGCGCGGGCGAACCTATCGACCGGCAGCGAGGTCATCGCGAAGGCGTCGACAGTCACCGCCTCCGCGATCAGCGTATCGACCAACGCGTCGATCGCGTCGGCCGCCGCGGCGAGTCGCGCGGCGGTTGCCGCGATGGCCTCGGCCGTGATGCCGGCGGCGGCAAGCTCCGGCAGCAGGCGCCGCATCCGGACCCGATGGAAGCGCGGGTCGGCGTTCATCGGGTCCTCGTGCGGCGACAAGCCGGCAGCCGCCACCGTCGCGGCAAGACGGGGGCGGGGCACGGCAAGGAAGGGCCTGAACAGGGTCAGGTCGTCGACCGCCACGGTGGCGCGCATGGCTGCAAGGCCGAAGATCCCCGAGCCGCGCTCGAGCCGCATCAGGAAGGTCTCGGCCTGGTCCTCGAGGCTGTGGGCGGTCAGGACATGGGTCGCCCCGGCGGCGCGCGCCGCCGTGAACAGCAGGCGATAGCGGGCGTGGCGGGCTGCCGCCTCGAGAGCGGTAGCCGGCTTCGTCCCCTCCCAGCGGAGGACGCGAGCGGCAAGGCCGCGCGCCGCCGCGACGGCGGCGACATCCGCCGCCACTCGGTCGGAGCCGGGGCTGAGGCCATGATCGACGGTGAGCACGACGATGCGTGGTCGCCCGGGCGCCCTCCGCCAGCGGTCGACCGCAATCAGGAGGGCGAGGGAATCGCGTCCGCCGGAGACGGCGAGCGCGAGCGCCGGTGCATCGACGGCCGGTGCGAGCAGCGCGGCGATTTCGGCGTCAGCGAGCGCGGAACTCATATCCCACCCTCCTGTCGCCCCTCCGCCGCCGTCCTCGGGCTTCACC
>JBIQKL010000021.1:2230-6165 GCA_044506555.1 Hyphomicrobiales bacterium
AGCCCGAGCTTGAGCAGCGTGTCGGCCGCCTTGCCGCTCTGCGGATAGGCCTTGTAGCCGGCCAGGAACTCGTCCGCCGCATCGCGGTAATCGCCGCGAGCGAACAGGCTTTCGCCGAGCCAGTAGCGGGCGTCGGGCATCCGCTGGTCGCTCGGGAACGTGGAGATGAACGAACGGAACGAGGCTTCCGCAAGCACGTAGTCGCCGGCGAGGATCGCGGCATAGGCGCGCTCGTAATCGGCGCCGGGATCGCCGAGCGATGCGACCTGCGTCGGAGCCGCGGCCGGCGCGGCCTGAGGCGGGCTGCCGGCCATGGAGGTGAGGTCGATCGGCTGGTTCGACGGCGCGGCGTCGGCCATGACCTGGCGCGGCGGCTCGACAGCGGCGACGGTGGTGCCGGTCGTCATCGGCGCCGGGGCCATCGACTGCGACGGCACCGGCTGGCCGGTCACGGCGGCGAGCTGGTCCTGGGTCTGACGAAGGCGGAAGGCGAGCTCCTCGACCTGGCCGGTCAGCTCCCGGATGCGGGCCTCGGCACGGTCGAGCCGGCCCATCACGTCGTTGGGGGCGAGCGGAGCCTCCTGCACCACGATCGGCGCCTGCCCTGCGGGCGCGATGACCATGGTTCCGTCCGGCGGAGGCGGCAGCGCCTCGACCGGCGGCGGCATCACCTGCTCGTTGGCGCGGTCCTTCTTCCAGGGCCACTGAATGGCGTTGCCCGCCGACGTCTGGGCCGCAACGGCGAACCCGGCGACGGTGGCGAGGACGATGGCGCGATTCAGTCGATTCATATGGTCACGGCGTCCCTTGCGCATCGTGGGAGACGGGGGACGCCGCGAAACCGCCGGCCGCCCGGCCGCATCTCTGTCGGCCGAACATTGGTCTGTGGAGTTCGGCCAAAGTGAGGCGAATCGGCCCGGCGAAGGGCCTTTCCGCGGCCGATTCCGGTCAGGCGCCGGCGTTGGTGAGAACGATCACCGCGCGCCGGTTCTGCGACCAGCAGGAGATGTCGTCGCAGACCGCGACCGGCCGCTCCTTGCCGTATGAGATGGTGCGCATGCGGTTGGCCGGAATGCCGCGCGAGATGAAATAGGCCTGGACGGCGCTGGCGCGGCGGGCGCCGAGGGCGATGTTGTACTCGCGGGTGCCGCGCTCGTCGGCATGGCCCTCGATGATGAAGGTGTATTGCGGATAGCGCTGCAGCCACTGGATCTGACGGTTCAGCGTCGCCACGGCCTCCTGGGTGAACTGGGACGAATCGGTCAGGAAGAACACCCGGTCGCCGACGTTCACCGTGAAGTCCTGGGTGCTTCCCGGGGTCGCCGCACCTCCCGTGATCGAGAGATCGGCGCCGTTCGACCCAGGCTTGGCGCAGGCCGCGAGCCCCAGCGCCAGCCCGGCCGCCAGGGCGAGGCGCGCGATCGTCTTCAGTTTAAGCATTTGGGTTAACTCCCCGTCCACCATGCGCCGATGGTTAGCAGGCGCGTGGTTAAGCACCCCTTCAGGATCGTGGTTAACGAAACGACAATGTCCCGCTTTCCCGACCTTCCCGGCCGCCGTGGAAGCCCAGGATCGCGGCCATAGCGTGGCGCCGCCGCGTCCGGACGCGCGGCCGCCATGTACCGGCGGGAAGGTGTGTCTTCGTGGCCTCAGTCGAGCCGTGGCGACCAGGCCGGATCCGAGGCGAAGCCGGGGGTCGCGACCTGGTACTGGTTGTAGCCGGTCAGGTCGATGGTGAAGAGCTTCGGCCCGCCGTCGCCCCTCTGGTCGCGGAAGAACATGATGATGCGGCCGTTGGGGGACCAGGTCGGCCCCTCGTTGTGGTAACCCTCGGTGAGGATGCGCTCGCCGCTGCCATCGGGCTTGATGACGCCGATCGCGAAGCCGCTGCCGGTCTGCTTGGTGAAGGCGATGAGGTCGCCGCGCGGCGACCAGACCGGCGTGCCGTAGCTGCCCTGTCCGAAGGAGATGCGCTGCGGGTTCGAGCCGTCGGCGTTCATCACGTAGAGCTGCTTCGATCCGCCGCGGTCGGACTCGAACACGATCTGCCGGCCGTCCGGCGAATAGGACGCGCCCACGTCGATCGCCGCCACGTCGGTGAGCCGGCGGAGCTGGCGGGTGGCGAGATCGAAGTCGTAGATGTTGGTGACGCCGCCGCGCTCGAGGCTGAGGACCATGCGCCGGCCGTCCGGCGAGAAGCGCGGGGCGAGCGACATGCCGGGGAAGCTGCCGACCTCCCGGCGCTGGCCGGTGCGGGTATCGAGCAGGTAGACGCTGGGGTCGGCGCCTTCATAGGACATGAACGCGATCTGCTGTTCGGTCGGGCTGAAGCGCGGGGTCAGGACGAGGCTGTTGCCCTCGGTCAGGTAGCGGACATTGGCGCCGTCCTGGTCCATCACCGCCAGCCGCTTGACCCGCCGCTCCTTGGGGCCGGATTCGTCGACGAACACGATCTGGGAATTGAAGTACCCCGCCTCCCCGGTCAGGCGCTCGTAGATCGCGTCGGCGATGGTGTGGGCGACCCGCCGCCAGCTCTCCGCGCCGGCGGTGTATTGCTGGCCGGTCGCCTGCTGGCCGGTGATCGTGTCCCACAGCCGGAATTCGGCGCGCATCCGCCCGTCCGCATCGCGGCCGACGGCGCCGACGACCAGCGCCTGCGCATCCAGCGCGCGCCATTCGGCGAAGCTCGGCACCGCGGAGGTCGGCGGCGCCGGCGGCAGGCGGCTCGCGTCGAGCGGAATGAACAGGCCGGACCGGACGAGGTCGTTGGTGACGATCGCGGTCATCTCCGCGGCGAGCTGGGGGTCGCCGGCGAAGGTCGGGATGGCGATCGGGATCGGCTTGATCTGGCCCTCGGTGATGTCGAGCTGCAGCACGGCGCGGGCCGGCCTGACCGCCTCGAAGGCGGCGAAGATGGCGGCGACGGCCAGTATCGCCCCGGCGATGCGGCCGACCCGGCGGAAGCCCCTGGTCGTCTTCGTCATCGTTCGTTCCTCCCCTTCCCGGCATCAGGTCTGCGGCGTGAAGCGGAGCTCCACCTCCGACCATTGGTCGTATTTCTCCTGGGGCAGCGCATAGGGCCCGCACTGCATGACGGCCCGCACCGCATTGTCGGCCGCCACCGGCCCGTACTGGCTGGCGGGATATTCCGTGACGGTCGGCATGCCGCTCACCGTGCCGTCGGGATTGAGCGCGAAGCGGACCCGAACGCTGACCTCGCGCGGGTTGGTCCAGCCGGTGGGGATGACCCAGCAGCGCGTGATCTGCGAGCGGAGCGCGTCGATCTCGCTCTGCGTCATGCGCGCGTTCTCGCTGCCGGTCTCGACGCCGAGCGTCGCCGGAGCGTCCGACGGCAGCTGGGTGGTGCCGGTGGCGCTCCGATCGATCAGCGCGGCGATCTCCTCGGTGAAGGTGTCGCTGGTCGTCGGCGCCTCGGGCGCAGGCGGCGTCTTCGGCACCGGCCGGTCGGGCCGGACGCGGGGCGACGGCGGCGCGGCGGCGACCTGCTTCGGCGGCGCAGCCTCGGCCGGCGGGGGGTCCTCTGTCGGGGTTTCCGCAATCGCCTCGGGCGTAGCATCGGCCGGAGCCGGCGGGGTTTCCGCCTCGGCCTGCTCGGGCGCCGGCGGCGACGCCTCCGGAGGCGGAGGCGGCGGCGGAGGAGGTGGCGGCTTCGGCTTGTCGTCGCCGCTACGGTCGGTGTCGGGCTTCGCCTCGGCCGTCTTCTCGGTCGGGTCGTTGGGCGACGGCACTTCGGCCGCCTCGGCGCTCTTCCTGCCGAGCTCGAGGTCGGTCACCTCGGCGACCGTGACGAACTCGACCGGCAGGGTCTCGATGTGGCGCGCGTCCAGCGGATCGCCGCCGAGCGTGATCAGCCCCCAGCCGATGACGACGAGGTGGACGACACCCGAGGCGATGAGGCCGGCCCGCATCGGCGG
>JBIQKL010000021.1:6265-41518 GCA_044506555.1 Hyphomicrobiales bacterium
GCCTGCGGCAGGTCGATGGGGACGCCGGCCGTGAGCAGCGGCGCCGTCACCATGAACACGATCAGCAGCACCAGCATGACGTCGACGAAGGGCGTGACGTTGATCTCGCTCATCACCCGCCGTCCGCTCCGGCTGCGGCGGCGCCCGCGGGCATTGCCGCCCGATCCGACCGACATCGCCATGGCTCAGCCCGCGTTCCGCTCGTCGGCCTGGCGCGACAGGATCGCCGAGAACTCGTCGGCGAAGCCTTCGAGCCGCTCACCGATCTTGCCGGCCTCGGCCGACAGCTTGTTGTAGGCGATGACCGCGGGGATCGCCGCGAGCAGCCCGAGCGCGGTGGCGAGCAGCGCCTCGGCGATACCGGGCGCGACGACCGCGAGCGAGGTGTTGTTGGCGGCGGCGATCGACTGGAACGCGTTCATGATACCCCAAACCGTGCCGAACAGGCCGACGAAGGGACCGGCCGAGCCGACCGTCGCCAGGAACAGGAGACGGCTCTCGAGACGGCCCACCTCGCGGGCGATGGTGACGTCGAGGACCTTGTCTATCCGCGATTGGAGGCCGAATTGCGAACGGGCGCCGGCCTCGAAGCTCCGTTTCCATTCCCGCATGGCGGCGACGAAGACCGCGGCCATGCCCTGCGGCGTCCGGCCGTTGAGCGAGCGGTAAAGCTCTTCGAGCGACTGGCCGGACCAGAAGGTCTTCTCGAAGCCGTCGAGCTGCTTGCGCATGCGCGAATAGAGGATGGTCTTGTCGATGATGATCGCCCACACCCAGATCGAGGCGACGAGCAGGCCGATCATCACCAGCTTGACGACGATATCGGCCTGCAGGAACAGCGTTATCAGCGACATGTCGGCGCCAGGCGCGACGAGCGGCGCTTCGGTCACCCCGTCCATCAGATCAGATACTCCACGGTCACGGACCTTGCTCCAGGAACTGCGCCGCCGGTGGCTGCCGGCGGGGTGACCAGCGTGCGCGGGATGCGTTTCATCGGTCTTGGGGTTTCCGGGCGCCTGTTCCGGCGCTTGCTTCGGGGCCGCGGATTGAAGCGCGATTCTGGCGAAACAAGGGCCGGACCGCGGCGCGGAAGCCCGCAAAATCCAAGGATTTCTAGCCTTGCCAGGGTTAACGAAGCGTTAGGGCCAAGACCTTCGGCACGCGTGACTCAGGCCTTCGTAGCGGTTAGCACGAGGAACAGCAGCGCCGCTGCGTTGAGGATCGCGGCGCCGGCATGCGAGTATTCCCATTGCGCCCGGAGCGCCTCCCAACCCTCGGGGAGGACAGTCCAGTTGTCCGTCGCGCGGTTGGCCGGGAACGTGAAGATCCAGAACAGGATCTGGGTGCCGACCAGGCAGAGGAAGGCGAGCGCGGCGAGCAGATAAGGCTCGGACGCCCGGTAGAGTGCGATCGTCAGCGCGAGGCTGGAAAGCAGCGCACCGATCACCACGACCGCGAACAGGCGCCAGCCGTCATAGGCGCGCTGGCTGGCGAGGTAAGCCGCCTCGCCCAGCCGCATCTTGCTGACCAGCGAGAAGAGATGCGCCCCGCCGGCACCAGCGCGAGCGCCGCGAACAGCACCGAGATGACCCGAAGCGCATACAGCATCGGCACAACAACCGAGCGGACCGCTGCGTGTTCCGCGCGACACGCCGGACTGTCGACGGAGACCGGAACACCGGTGGCGCACCAATCATCGTCATGGCCGGGCTTGACGTGGTGTGTCAGCGCTCTCCAATTCCCGCAGCCGCGGCCGCCCTGTGGAGCGTGGCGCGGACCGAATCCGGGATCCGCCGCGCCCGTCCTTCGCGGGTGATCAGGACGATGGTGACCTCGGCCTCGGTCAGGCGCTCGCCGTCGCGGCTGACGGTCTGGGTCAGGATCAGCCGCGCCCCGGTGACCGCCTTGACCATGGTCCTGACCTCGACGAGGTCGTCGATCCGCGCGGGCCGGAAGAAATCGATGTGGATCCGGTGCACCGCGAAGGCGAGTTGCTCGCCGTGGTCGCCGGCGTCGAGCGAAGCATGGGCCACGCCGAGCAGGCGGACGAAGTCCGAGCGACCGCGCTCCATGAAGCGGATGTAGCTGCCGTGATAGACGACGCCGGAGAAGTCGGTGTCCTCGAAATAGATCCGGACCGGCAGCACATGACCGCCCGGGATCAGCTTCCCCGCGAGGTCGGGCCAGGTCTCGTCCGTCATTCAGGCTCGTCCTCCCCGAAGAGGCCGTATTGCGCCGCGCCGGGGCCGGAGGGCGCGGCGAGGCCGAGGTGGCGGAAGGCCTGCGGGGTCAGCAGGCGGCCGCGCGGCGTACGCTGCACGAAACCCTGCTGGATCAGGTAGGGTTCCACGATCTCCTCGATCGCGTCGCGGGGCTCCGACAGCGCCGCGGCGATGGTCTCGATCCCGACCGGGCCGCCGCCGAAGCTCAGCGCGATCAGATCGAGATAGCGCCGGTCGAGCTGGTCGAAGCCGAGCGAATCGACGTCGAGCCGGCGGAGCGCCTTGTCGGCCTCCGCCGCGTCGACCGGGTCGACGCCGTCGACCACCGCGAAATCGCGGACCCGGCGGAGGAGCCGCGTCGCGATGCGCGGCGTGCCGCGCGAGCGGCGGGCGATCTCGGTCGCACCGTCGGCGGTGAGGTTGAGGCCGAGGATGCGGGCGCCGCGCCGGACGATGTGCTCGAGTTCCGCCACCGTGTAGAAATTGAGGCGGATCGGGATGCCGAAACGGTCCCGAAGCGGTGTGGTCAGGAGCCCGAGGCGGGTGGTCGCGCCGACCAGCGTGAACGGCGCAAGATCGATCTTGACCGAGCGGGCAGCCGGCCCTTCGCCGATGATCAGGTCGAGCTGGAAATCCTCGAGCGCCGGATAGAGGATCTCCTCGACCGCCGGGGCGAGCCGGTGGATCTCGTCGATGAACAGGACGTCTCGCTCCTCGAGATTGGTGAGAAGCGCCGCGAGGTCGCCGGCCCGTGCGATCACCGGTCCCGAGGTCGCGCGGAAATTGACGCCGAGCTCGCGGGCGACGATCTGCGACAGCGTCGTCTTGCCCAGGCCCGGCGGCCCGACGAACAGCACGTGGTCGAGCGCCTCCTTGCGGGCCCGGGCCGCGTCGATGAACACCTTGAGGTTGGCGCAGGCCTGCGCCTGGCCGACGAAATCGGCCAGCATCTGCGGCCGGAGCGGCGCATCCGGCGCATCGTCGTCACGGATTTCGGGACTGACCATGCGGCTCATGCGGGCGACGGCTCCCCTCGCGGTGCGCCGCGGGTCGAGGCAAACCAGCAGACCAGCGTCGAGACGATGCTGGCGAGGAACAGATGCCGCTCGAGCGGCGACGAGAGGGTCGAGGGCGGCAATCCCCAAGGCGTCGGCCACAGGATGCCGCCGAGGACGCCGATCACCACCGCGAGCCACGCATCCGACCGCCGCCTGCCGAAATCGACCACGGCGAAGAAGAGGCCGACGATCGCCGCCGGCACGAGGCCCATCGCATAGGCGGCCGGCACCCCGACGGAGACGAGCGCGAACAGGAAATAGAGGATGGCCCAGAGGTCGCGACCTTCGGCCACCACGGCGATGGTGTCACGGAACGCGACGATGATGCCGCCGATCAGCGGACCGAAGACGGCGAAGAACAGCACCGTCGCGAGCGCCCGGCCGAGCGCCCGCGGCGCGCGCCGCTCGCGCGTGTCCGGCGCCGATACCGGCAGGTCCGCAAGCTCCATGACGGTGCCTTCGTTCACCTCGCCTGCTCCCTCGCGCGGAGAGCGTAGCAGAGGACGAGCGCGAGAAGCAGCGACGCCGTCCCGCCGATGATGCCGACCGCGGCGAGATTGACCGGGGACGACGGTGCTCCGACCAGCGCCAGGCCGAGCCAGAGGGAGTTCGTCAGCGTCATAACCGCGCCGAGGAGCAGCGCCGCGGAGCCAATGGCCCACCACGGCCAGCGCTCGGGGATGAGCCCCGCGAACAACCCGACGACCGCGCCCTGCGGCACCGAATTGAGCGCCAGCCATATCAGCGACGACGGAAACGCCACCAGGGCGACGCTGATCGCCAGCCAGCCGCCGCGGATCAGAAAGAACAGGAAGAAAACGAACGGCGCCGCCGCGCCATAGACGATGACGAAGGCCAGCAGCCGTCGCGACCCCGGACGCAACCCCGATCCCGCCGGCTCCGTGGCGCCGCGGACGCTCATCGCGCCAGTTCCTTGAGCCCGAGCCGGATGAGCTGCTCGGTGCTCGCGCCCTCCCCGGCGCCGCGCGACGCCGCCGCCACGGCCGCGCTCGCCTGCACCTGCGCATAGCCGAGATTGACCAGCGCCGAGACGGCCTCCGTTACCGGCTGCGGCGCACGCCGATCCGCGAGCTCGGCCTGGAGATGAACGACGGCCGGATCGGCGCTGGCATAGGCCGGGGCCTTGTCGCGGAGCTCGGCGACGATCCGCTCCGCCACCTTCTTGCCGACCCCCGGCGCACGCGCGATCAGCGCCTTGTCCTGAAGCGCGATCGCGGTCGCGAGCTCGCCGGGCTTCAGGATGCCGAGGACGGCGAGCGCCACCTTGCTGCCGACGCCCTGCACCGTCTGGAGGAGCCGGAACCACTCGCGCTCGGTATCCGAGGCGAAGCCGTAGAGGCGGATCACGTCCTCCCGCACATAGGTCTCGATCGACAGCGACACCGCGTCTCCCGGCTGCGGCAGCGACTGGAGCGTGCGCGTCGAGCAGTGCACCTGGTAGCCGACGCCGCCGACGTCGACGATCACCCAGTCCTCGCCGTAGGAATCGACGATGCCCCGGAGCTTGCCGATCATGGATGGGTTTCCGGAGCGATGATCTCGACGGTCGGGAAGTAGCTTCTGATCCCCGCGGGATCGCGCGTCAACAAGCCATAGCCTCGCACAGCGGCATGCGCGCCGATGAAAAAGTCCGGTAGAGGCGACCGCCGCGTGCCGCCGCGTCGGCGATAGGCAAGATAGGCCTTGCCCGCAAGGAAGGCGGCCTCGTAGGGCATCTCTTCGCGACGGAAGACGTCGCTCGCCAGATGTTCCTCGACATCTTCGATCCGATCGAACGAAATGGAGACCTCCGCGAAGATGACCGTGTTGATCACCAACTGGCGATGCGCGCTCAGGCTCGCTACGGCTGCACGCGACCGGTCGCTCCATTCGGGATCGTCGGTCACTACGTCCAGCAGGATGCTCGAATCGACGATGACGGGCGTCATTCGCCTCTCGTGAGTGCCAGGATCTCCTCGGTCGTGAGCCTGACGGTCGCACTCCCTCTCATTCTGTCGAGCACCTCGGCGATGCGCTTCTCCCGCGGCGTCGCCTTGCCGCCAACCACCGGACGGAGCCGGACGCCGGTCCTGTCCTGGACGAATTCGACCTCGGTGCCGGGAAGAAGGCCCGTGGTCCTTCGGATGGACTCCGGGATCGTGACTTGACCGCGCTGGGTAATGCGCACTCCGGGCTCCCTCTCCTGGGGACGTCAATTCTTACTGATGCAGTAAGAAATAGAACATTACGGCAACATCCGCAACCGTACTCGCGGATCGATTCCTGCCGGCTTCGCGTTATGCTCTTCCATGGCCACCCAGCGGCGCGATCTCAGGACCGGACGGAGCTACTGGCAGAGCCGGCCGATGCCGCGCGTTCCTCATGCCGCCCTGGCATGGGACATCGACACGGATGTCGTGGTCATAGGCGCCGGCGTTTCGGGCGCCTTCGTGGCGGAGGCGCTGTCTCTCACGCATCGCGTCGTCATCGTCGACCGGCGCGGCCCGGTGCGCGGCTCGACGCCGGCGAGCACGGCCCTGGTCGAGTATGAGATCGACACGCCGCTGACGCTGCTCGCCGCCCGGATCGGCATGCCGAAGGCGATACGCGCGTGGCGGCGATCGGCCCTGGCCGTCACCGCGCTCGCCGCACGCACCCGAGACCTCGGCATCGCCTGCGACATGCGCGGGGCGGACAGCCTCTACCTCGCCGGCAACGCGCTCGATACCGACGGCCTCCGCGCCGAATGCGAGGCACGCCGCCACGCCGGACTCGAAACGCTTTATCTCGATCGGCGGGCGCTGAAGACCCGCTTCGGCATCGGCCGGGCGGCCGCCCTTCTCGCCCATGACGACCTCGCCGTCGATCCGCGGCGGCTCACCGCCGGTTACCTCAACGCCGCCATCTCCCGCGGCGCGCGCGTCCTTGCGCCGGTCGAGGTCGCCGACGTCGAGGCGCATCGGCAAGGCGTGACGGCGTCGACCAGGGCCGGGCCGACGATCCGCGCCAAGGCGCTGGTCTACTGCACCGGCTACGAGATGCCGAGGACGGTGCCGCAGGGGCGCCACCAGGTGATCTCGACCTACGCCATCGCCACCCGGCGCCAGCCGCGGAAGATCTGGCCGGAGGACTGCCTGGTCTGGGAAGCATCCGATCCCTATCTCTACCTCCGCTCGACGCCCGACGGCCGGGTGATCTGCGGCGGCGAGGACGAGGAATTCGCCGACGACGAGAGCCGCGACGCCCTGATCCCGCAGAAGGCGGCGACCATCGCCCGGAAGCTGAAGCGGCTCATGCCGCAGCTCGACACGACGCCCGAATTCGCCTGGGCCGGCGCCTTCGGCTCGACGGCCACGGGGCTTCCGTCGATCGGCGCGGTGCCGGGCATGCCGAACTGCCATGCCGTGCTCGGCTTCGGCGGCAACGGCATCACCTATGCGCGGATCGCCGCCGATATCATCGCCGCGGAGCTCGCCGGGCGTCCCGATCCGGACGCCGACCTCTACGCCTTCAGGCGCGCCCGCGCGACGCGGTGATGGGCGTGGCAGATGGCGACGGCGAGCGCGTCGGCCGCGTCGTCGCTGTCGAAGTCGGCCCGCGGCAGCAGCACCTTCACCATCGCCCGGATCTGCCGCTTCTCGGCGTGGCCGGCGCCGACGATGGTCTTCTTCACCGCGTTGGGCGCGTATTCGGCAACCGATAGGCCCGCCTCGGCCGGCACCAGCATGGCGATGCCACGCGCCTGGCCGAGCTTCAGCGTCGCCGAGGCGTCGCGGTTGACGAAGGTCTGCTCGACCGCCGCCTCGTCCGGCGCATGCGCCCGCACCACCGCCGACAGGCCGCGGTGAATGGCGAGGAGCCGCGCCGCGAGCTCGTCGTCGAGCGGTGCATGGATGGTGCCGGCGGCGACGAAGGTCAGCGCATTGCCGCGGGTGACGACGATCCCCCAGCCGGTCCGGCGGAGGCCGGGATCGACGCCGAGGATGCGAATCGCGCCGGTCATGCGACAGGCCTAGCGCCGAAGACCCGATCTGGCCAGCCGTTCAGCCCGGGGACGGCGCCGACGGGAGGCCGAAATAATGGATGATCCGATCGAGGAAAACGAACACCACGCCGGCAAAGGAGAACCACCCGACCGGCATGAAGGCGAACGCATAGACCCGCGCCATGCCTGCCCGCTCCGGCAGCCGCCCGGCGGCTTTGAGCCTACGCCGTCAGCTTCGCCATTACCTGCTCGTCGACCTCGAAGTTGGAATAGACCGCCTGCACGTCGTCGTCGTCGTCGAGGATGCCGAGCAGCTTCACCATCGTCGCGGCCTTGTCCTCGTCGAGCGCCGTCATGGTCTGCGGCTGCCAGACCGCCTTGACCGTCTCGGCCTCGCCGAGCGCCTGCTCGAGGTTCTTCGCCACTTCGCCGAGATCCTCGAAGGCGCAGGTGATGACGTGGCCCTCGTCGTCGCTCTTCACGTCGTCGGCGCCGGCTTCGATCGCCGCCTCGAGCACCGTATCGGCGCTGCCGGCGGCCGCCGGATAGACGATCTGGCCGACGCGGTCGAACATGAAGGACACCGAGCCGGTCTCGCCGAGCGCGCCGCCGTTCTTGGTGAAATAGGAGCGGACCGCGCCGGCGGTGCGGTTGCGGTTGTCGGTCAGCGCCTCGACCACCACGGCGACGCCGCCCGGGCCGTAGCCCTCGTAGCGCACTTCCTCGTAGCTCTCGGCATCGCCGCCGGCGGCCTTCTTGATCGCCCGCTCGACATTGTCCTTCGGCATGTTCTCGGCGCGGGCGTTCTGGATCGCGAGCCGCAGCCGCGGGTTCATCGTCGGATCCGGGGAGCCGAGCTTGGCCGCGACCGTGATCTCGCGCGCGAGCTTCGAGAAGACCTTGGAGCGGCGCGCGTCCGCCGCTCCCTTCTTGTGCATGATGTTCTTGAACTGGGAATGGCCTGCCATACGATCTCCACTCGCGATCGGTCCGTCGGCGGGAGGTTCCCCCGCGCGGGCCGCCGCTCATCCGGGACGACTGGTTTTCGGGGCCGGGTTATACGTCGTGCGGGCCGGCAAGTGAAGGCACGGCAACGACAGCGTGACATCGACCCCGCCGGCCACCTAGGATGGCCGATCGAAGACCTCGGGAGCCAGGAGCCCTTCATGGACGCGCGAGAGGCCATCGCCGCCAATCCGTTCTTCGCCGAAGTGATGGACCTGCCGGACATCAACGCCCTTGCCAGGCGCGCGTTGCTCGTCGACCGTCCTGCGGGCACCGACCTGATCCACGAGGACGGCGCCGACGCCTCGCTGTTCATCATCGTCGACGGCGAGGTCGAGGTGACGACCGGCGACCCGAAGCACGGCAAGCACATCGCCACCCTCGGCCCGGGCGCGTTCTTCGGCGAGATGTCGCTGATGACCGGGGAGCGACGGAGCGCCACGGTCCGCGCCCTCACCGACGTCAAGGTGCTGGAGATCACCGCGTCCGCGATCGCCCCGTTCCTCGAGGCGAGCCCGGAGCTGGTCGAGCGCTTCGCCGCCGTCCTGAAGAAGCGTCAGGCGGAGCTCGATCACGCCTACGGCACGAGCGCCCTTTCCCTCCTCGACCAGGGCGGCTTCGCCGTGCTCATCCGCCGCTTCTTCGGCGGTGCGGCCTGAGACTAGCCGATCCCCGAAGCCGCGACCGCCTGGAGCCGCGGCAGCGGGAGATCGGGCGCGGCCTCTGCCGCCCAGGCGATGAAGCCGCCGATGCGGCGTTCCTTCTTGTCGCGGTGGTTCATGACGATGTCGGACAGGCGGTGGTCGAGGAACGGATTGCGGAAGCGGTCGATGACGCTGCGACGGTACTCCGGTGCCTCGTCGATCCCCGCGGCGGCGAAGACCGGCAGCAGCTCCTGGTCGTAGAGCGCGTCGAGCCAGGCGCGGATGGCGGGATCGGCCACCAGCTCGCGCACGGTCTCGTCCTCGCGCCTGCCTTCGGCCCGCCAGCGGTCCGCCATGCAGGTATGGGCGAGGTTGAGGAGGAAGAGCTTCAGCCGTTCGGTGACCTTGAGGTCGTCGACCAGCTTCACCGCCGGATGCGCCCACGGCACGACGAGCCCGTCCTGCTTCTCGATCGCCCAGAGCGCGTAGGGCTCGGCCACCGCCCCGGCCGGCTCGAGCGCGCTCGAGACGATGCGGTCGACGAGGCTGTTGGCGAAGACGCAATCGTCCTCGACCCACGCGACGAAGGCCTCGGGCAGGCCCGAGCGACGCGCGATGGCCGTGACGTGGCCGCGGAGCACGACGCCGTTGTCGGGGACGAGCTCGGTCGGGAACAGCGTCAGCGGCGCGCCGCCCGCCCGCCAGCGCGCGTGGAGGAGCTTGGTCAGCTTGGCTGGAAAGGAGACCGGCACGGCCTCGCCGAGCGTCTCGCCCTCGGGCATGCGGTAGCCGCCGTCGCCGGTATTGGAGATGACCTGCTCGGCCTCCTCGACGAAAATCCGCTGGACCTCGGCCCAGTCCGCGGCGCTCGACAGGCCGCGGACCAGGCAGGTGGTGTGCTCGGTGCGCTCGACGGGATTGCCGTCCTCGAGGCCGCGGACGACGATCGGCAGCGGCCGGCCGTCGAAGGCGGCGAGCCGCCCGGCACGCTCGCCAGAACCGGAGGTCTGCACCACCGTCACCGGACCCACCGCCTGCCCGGCCCGCATCGCATCCGAGATGAAGAGGTCGGCGTGAGCCTGGAGGAAGCGGCTGGTGCCGAACTGGACGATCGGCGTCCTCATACCGTGACCACCGCCTTCAGCGGCAGATCGGCGCCGTGCATCCACTCGGGCATCGCCACGGGCAGGTCGTCGAGGGCTCCCGAATGCGTGTTGAGCGCGTCCATCGGGACTTCCCCGGCACGCACCGCGGCCATCACCGTCTCGAAGTCGGCGCGGGTTGCGTTCCGGGTCGCCTTCACCGTCATCTCCTTCCGGTGGAACTCCGGATCGGAGAAGGTGATGTCCGCATTGCGGACACCGACGAGGACCAGGGTGCCGCCGCTGGCGACGAAGTCGAAGGAGCGCTCCATGGCCCGTGCGTTGCCGGTGGCGTCGAACACCACGTCGTAGCGCTCGCGACCCGTCCGGCGGTCGATCTCGGCGATCGCATCCTCTCCGGCGCGGATGCCGTCGCCGAAGCCGAAACTGTCGGCGAGGAAGGCAAGCCTTCCCTCGGAGAGGTCCATGAGCGTGACATCCCCGCCGACGAGCCGGGCGAAGATGCCGGTGCCGACGCCGATCGGTCCTGCGCCGACCACAAGCACCCGATCGTCCTGTCTCATCTCGGAGCGGCGGACGGCGTGCGCGCCGATCGCCTGGAACTCGATCATCGCCGCATCGCGGAGGCCGAGGTCGCCGGCCGGGTAGAGGTTCTCCTCCGGCACCACCACGCGCTCGCACATGCCGCCGTCGATGTGCACGCCGAGCACCTTGAGGGTCGCGCAGCAGTTCGGCTTGCCCTTCCGGCAGGCGACGCAATGGCCGCAGGAGAGGTACGGATTGATCACCACCCGGGTGCCGGGCGCCAGATCGGGACTGATCGCACCCCCCGCGACGACGCCGGACAGCTCATGCCCCATGATCCGGGGATAGGCGAGGAACGGATGAGTGCCCTCGAAGATGTGGAAGTCGGTGCCGCAGATGCCGACGGCGGCGATGTCCACCGCGACCAGCCCGGGCGCCATCTCCGGCGCCGGCACGTCGGCCCGGACGAGCTTACCCGGCTCAGGACAGACGATTGCCCGCATCGCGCGTTTTCCCTGCTGGAATCTTCAATTTCCACGGCATAGCGCGTCCCTTCCTCTCTTGTCGCGGGCAATTGTTCCGATCTAGATTGCGCAGACGCTTTTTCCGGCCGACGGAGGGCGCCTCGTCCGTCCGGGCGGCGGCGGACGGCAGCCGGAAACCGGGCCCGGTCCCGTGTGAAGCGTTCCTGTGTCTCTCTTGGGAGGAAGCAATGAGGCGCGTTTCTGGAATGTTAGCATTGGCAGGGATCGGTGCCGGCCTGATGGCCGGCACGGCGCTTGCCGACACCAGCGACAAGCGCATCGCGCTGTCGAACAACTACGCCGGCAATTCCTGGCGGCAGGCGATGCTGCGGAGCTGGGACAAGGTCACCCAGCCCGCGGTCGAGGCCGGCATCGTGGCTGCGGCGGATCCCTTCACCACCGCCGAGAACCAGGTGACGGAGCAGGCCGCCCAGATCCAGAACATGGTGCTCGAGGGCTACAACGCCATCGTCCTCAACGCCGCTTCGCCCGACGCGCTCAACGGCGCGATCAAGGAAGCCTGCGACGCCGGCGTGATCGTCGTCTCGTTCGACGGCATCGCCACCGAGCCCTGCGCCTGGCGGATCGCGGTCGACTTCAAGCAGATGGGCAAGGACGAAGTCCTCTACCTCAAGGACAAGCTACCCGAGGGCGGCAACCTCCTCGAGATCCGCGGGCTCGCCGGCGTCTTCGTCGACGATGCGATCTCCAGCGGTATCGCCGAGGGCGTCGCCGAGAACCCGCAGTTCAAGATCGTCGGCTCGGTGCACGGCGACTGGGACCAGGCCAAGGCGCAGGCCGCGGTCGCGGGCATCCTGCCGAGCCTGCCGGACGACATCGTCGCGGTGGTGACGCAGGGCGGTGACGGCTACGGCGCCGCACAGGCCTTCGCCGCCGCCGGCCGCGACATGCCGGTGATCATCATGGGGAACCGCCAGGACGAGATGCAGTGGTGGAAGGAGCAGAAGGACGCCAACGGCTACGAGACCATGTCGGTCTCGATCGCCCCCGGGGTCTCGACGCTCGCCTTCTGGGTGGCACAGAAGATCCTCGACGGCCAGGACGTGCCGAAGGACCTGGTGGTGCCGTTCCTGCGCATCGACCAGGACAACCTCGAGACCAACCTCGCCAACACCGAGGCCGGCGGCGTCGCCAACGTCGAGTATAGCGCCGACGACGCGCAGAAGGTCATCGACGCGGCCAAGAACTGAGGCCGAAGCGCCCGGACGTTCGGGGATAGCGTAGATCGGGGGGCCGTCTCCGGGCCATGGGCGCAGAGAATCGCATCGTCAGCCTGGACGGCGTCGAAAAGAGCTTCGGCGCCGTCCGTGCCCTCGCCGGAGTCGACCTTGCGGTCGATGTCGGCGAGTGCCTCGGCCTCGTCGGCCACAACGGCGCCGGCAAGTCGACGCTGATGAACGTGCTCGCCGGCACGCTCCGGCCGGACAAGGGCACGATCACCGTCTCGGGCGAGGACCTCACGCAAGGCTGGGACGTGGCGCTGGCGCAGCGTCGCGGCATCCGCTGCGTCTTCCAGGAATTGTCGCTCTGCCCGAACCTGACCGTGGCCGAGAACGCCCGCGTCTTCCACGGCGCGATGCAGGGCTTCGGCTGGCGCCGCCGCGCCGGCCGCCTGATCACCGAGAAGCTCGACGAGATCTTCCCCGGCCACCGCATCGCCCCCGGCGAGGTGGTCGGCGACCTGCCGATCGCACGTCGGCAGATGGTCGAGATCGCGCGGGCCTTCTCCGTTACCGACACGCCGGTGAAGCTCGTCATCCTCGACGAGCCGACCTCGTCTCTCGACGCCGTGCTCGCCGGGCAGCTGCTCGCGTTCGTCAAGCGCTTCGTCGCCGGCGGCGGCGCGGTGATCCTCATCTCCCACCTCCTCGGCGAGATTCTCGGCACCGCGAGCCGCGTCATCGTGATGCGCGACGGCGCGGTCGTCGCAGGGCGGCCGGCATCGGAGTTCACCCGCGACAGCCTGGTCGCGGCGATGGGCAGCGTCGCCAAGGGCGAGGATGCGTCCGCCGCCGGTCGCGCCTCGAAGCGCCATCAAGGGACCCCCGTCGCGCGCGCCCGTCCTGCCGGCCGGTCCGGCGGCGCGGAGCTCGTGGCGCACCGCGGCGAGGTCGTCGGCCTCGCCGGCCTCGGCGGCCAGGGCCAGACCGAGATGCTCCGCGCCCTGTTCTTCGCCGCCCGGCGCCGCTCGCGCCAGGCGAGCGTCTCGGAGCCGGTGGCGCTGGTCGCCGGCGACCGCCAGACCGACGGCATCTTCCCGCTGTGGTCGATCGAGAAGAACATCACCATCGCATCGCTCCGGCGGATGCTGCGCGGCTTCCTGGTCGACCCGCGGCAGGAAGCCGAGATGGCGGAGACCTGGAAGAAGAAGATCAGCATCCGCACGCCGGACATGGGCAACAACATCCTCTCGCTCTCCGGCGGCAACCAGCAGAAGGCGCTGTTCGCCCGCGCCCTTGGCTCGGTCGCCGGGATCGTGCTGATGGACGACCCGATGCGCGGCGTCGACATCGGCACCAAGCAGGAGGTGTACGGCATGATCCGCGAGGAGGCGGAGGCCGGCCGGACCTTCGTCTGGTACACCACCGAGATGGACGAGCTGAAGCACTGCGACCACGTCTACGTGTTCCGCAACGGCCGCATCGTCGCCGATCTAGCCCACGGCGAGCTGACCGAGGAGAAGGTGCTCCACTCCTCCTTCACCGAGGAGGCGGCGTGATCTCAGGCCGCACTCCGGATACGCGCCCGCGCCGCCTCGGCGAGGAAGGCCGATCGCGTCTGGCCGCGAGCCCGCGCCGCGCGGTCGATGGCGTCGAGGAGGTGTTCGTCCATCGACACGTTCACCCGAACGGCCTTGCCCGGAAGCTCGACCGGAACGACGGCGACCACCGCCCCCTTGGAATCGGCCAGGAACATCGGATCGCTGCGAAGCTGCTCCAGCGAGCGCGGCACGGGCAGCGGATCACCATCGGCGACCATGCCCTCGATATGGAACATGAGCGTCTCGGCTCCACGGGCCAGCGCATCATCGAGGCTGCGACCGCCCGACACACATCCCGGGAAATCGGGGAAAGAAATGCCGTAGGCGCCACCCTCTTCGTGAATAAGGGCGTATGTGAAACTGGTCATGCCCTGCACTCGCACGTCCTACCAATCCCAACCAGCCTGCCGGAAGATCGACCGGAGCGTGCCGAGAGGAAACTCCTTCACGCCCATGTCCACAGTCACCTTCCCCGGCTTGCTCGGATGAACGAACTGGACATGATCTCCCGGTCCGCGCCGCTTGATCTGCCAGCCATCCTTCCGAAGTCGCCGTACCACGTCCTTCGGGGACATGATGCGACGCCGCATTCCGTGGCTCCCTGCCCTATGCGTTGTGTATATATACACAACATCGGTGAGACCGCAAGCGCCAGCATGGGAAGCGCATGATCGCCGTCGTCTTCTCTCCGAAGGTGCTGCGGGCGGCGCTGCCGGCGCTGTCGCTGCTGATCCTGCTCGGCGCCATCTGGTACCTGAACCCGCGGGCGATCAGCCCGCTCGGATTCAACCTGATGTTCAACCTCGCGGTGCCGATCGCGCTGGCGACGGTGGCGCAGATGTGCGTCATCACAGTCAACGACCTCGATCTGTCGATCGGCGCCTATGTCGGGTTCGTCGTCTGCGTCGCCGCGACCTGGCTCAACGACACCCCGCTCCTCGGCATCGCCGCGCTGCTCGGCGGCATCCTGCTCTACATGGCGATCGGGGCGCTGATCCACAGCCGCGACCTGCCGTCCATCGTCGTCACCCTCGGCATGAGCTTCGTATGGCTGGGACTCGCGATCCTGGTGCTTCCCACGCCGGGCGGCAAGGCGCCGGAATGGCTCGCGGCGCTGATGAAGTGGAAGCCGCCGCCGATCCCGGTGCCCGGCTACGGCGACGTCGTCATTCCTTTCCCGATCATCGCCGCGGTGATCATCGCGGCGGTCGCGCACGTGCTCCTGATGCGCACCTCCTACGGCTCGATCCTCCGCGGCGCCGGCGGCAACCCCAAGGCGATCGAGCGCGCCGGCTGGTCGCTGCTCACCACCAAGGTGGTGATGTTCGGCGCCGCCGGCGTCTTCGGCATGCTCGCCGGGCTGGCGCTGATCGGCCTGACCACCTCGGCGCAGGCCAACGTCGCCGATCGCTACACGCTCCTCTCCATCGCCGGGGTCATCCTCGGCGGCGGCTACTTCGTCGGCGGCCGGGTCTCGCCGGTCGGCGCCGTGATCGGGGCGCTGACGCTGACGCTGTCGGCGCCGTTCCTGACCTTCCTCAAGATCACGCCGGACTGGCAGATCGGCGCGCAGGGCGCGATCCTGATCGTCGTCCTCGCCGCCCGCGCCGTCATCGACCGCCTGGGGCCGCAGCAATGATCCGCGAGGTCCTCCGCAGGCCCTGGATCTGGTCGTTCGTCGCCGCCTTCGCGGTGTGGGCGGCGACGATGGCGTTCACCGGCGGGCGGGGCGGCGGCGAGCTGATGACCGCGGCGCTCACCTTCGCCACCTTCTTCGTGATCGTCGGCATCGGCCAGATGTTCGTGTTCACGCTCGGCCCGGGCAACGTCGACCTGTCGATCCCCGCGACCATGACGCTGGCCGGCTCGGTGGCGATGAAGGTCATGGACACCCAGGATTCGATGATCGCCGTCGGCCTGCTCATCGTCGTCGCGGTCGGCATCGCGGTCGGCATCTTCAACTACGTCCTGATCCTCGGTCTGCGGATTCCGCCGATCATCGCCACCCTCTCGTCGAGCTTCGTGATCCTCTCCGCGGCGATCGCCTATGGTCGGGGCCTGCGCATCAAGCCGCCGCCGCTGCTCGCCGAGTTCACCACCGTACAGGTCGCGGGCATCCCCGTCCTCGCCATCGCCGTCGTCATCCTCGCCGCGGCGATGAGCGTCGTGCTCCACCGGACGATCTACGGACGGTCGGTGACCACCATCGGCCAGAGCGCCCGGGCGGCGGCGCTGGCCGGCGTGCCGGTCGAACGCATCCGTTTCCTCACCTACGTGCTCTCCGCCGTCCTTGCCTCGCTCTGCGGCTACCTGTTCTCCGGCTTCTCGGGGGGCTCGTCGCTGTCGATGGGCGAGCAATATCTGCTCGCCTCGATCGCGGTGGTGGTGATCGGCGGCACGTCCGTGGCGGGCGGCAACGGCAACCTGCCCGGCCTCTGGGGCGCGGCGCTGTTCCTCTTCCTCGTCCAGTCGATGCTCAACACCTACCAGCTCTCGGCCGGCCTCCGGTATCTCGCCACCGGCCTGATCATCATCGCCGTCATCACCGCCGCAGGCGGCCAAAAGACGCTCCGCTGAACGCGGGGCTCAGCAAGAAGGGGACAGACCATGGCACTCGTCGGACCGGACGCCGAACACCACGACAAGCGCTTCACCTGGCTGATCAACGGCACCTGCCAGAAGGAGCTGCTCTACGACGGCTGCCGCTGGGCCGAGGGGCCGTGCTGGTCCCAGGACGGGCGCTATCTGATCTGGAGCGACATCCCCAACAACCGGATGCTGCGCTGGGTGCCGGATTCGCTGACCGGCAGCGTCAGCGTGTTCCGCACCGATTCGAACTACTCGAACGGCAACACCCGCGATCGCGAGGGCCGGCTGATCAGCTGCGAGCACGGCGCCCGCCGCGTCACCCGCACCGAGCACGACGGTTCGATCACCGTGATCGCCGACAGCTACGACGGCAAGCGCCTCAACTCGCCCAACGACGTGGTGGTGAAGTCCGATGGCACGATCTGGTTCACCGATCCCAATTACGGGATCATGAGCGACTACGAGGGCCACAAGGCCGACATGGAGCAGGACGGCTGCTACGTCTTCCGCTTCGACCCCAGGAACGGAAAGCTGACCGTCGTCGCCGACGATTTCGACAAGCCGAACGGCCTCGCCTTCTCGCCCGACGAATCGATGCTCTACGTCGCCGATTCGGCATGCGCCCACGAGCCCGAGAAGCCGCGCCACATCCGCGCCTTCAAGGTCGGCGGCAACAACAGCCTCAAGGGCGGCAAGCCCCAGTTCGTCCTGAAGGACGGCTTTCCCGACGGCTTCCGGGTCGACACCGACGGCAATGTCTGGACCTCGGCCGGCGCCGGCATCGACGTCTTCGCCGCGTCCGGCGACCTGCTCGGCCGCATCAACTTCCCGCAGATCGTGTCGAACCTCACCTTCGGAGGCCCCAAGCGGAACCGCCTGTTCGTCACCTGCACGCACGAGCTCTATTCGGTCTACGTCACCGCGACCGGCGCCCAGCAGCCGTAGCGGCCAGGCTCAGATCGCGCCGTCGAGCGACGGCATCGGCAGCGTCCTCTCCCGGCACTGCTCGATATAGCGCCGCCACAGCGCCTGGTCCTCGTTGCTGAGCGCACGCCTGGCGGCGTCGAACAGGATGTTCTCGTGGCGATCGAGCTCGGCGAGGATGCAGGCGGCATAGGCCGAGCAGGCCGCCGCCTCGTAGCCGACGGTCGCGCAGCTCGTCTCGAACTCGGCGAGCACCTGGCGGCGAAGCGCGCCCTCGCTCGGCCCCAGGAGCGGCGCCACCAGCATCAGCCCCCCGATCAGGAGCGGCTGGTGGATCAGGTAGATCGCGAGGCTCCAACGGCCGGCGAAGGCCAGCGCCCGGGCGAGCCACCCCTCGCCCGGCCAGCCCCACAGGGACAGCTTGGGGCTGGCGAGGACGAACCGCCCGGCGGCGACGCCGATGAGGACCACGCCGAACCAGGGGAACACCGGCACGTAGTCGACCGTCGCCGGCGGCGCGGTGGAGAGGCCGAGCCAATACCAGGGCCAGCCGTCGAACACCGGATGGGCGAGGAAGTGGGGGCCGGCGATGAAGAAGACGGCCGCGACCAGCGTCAGCCAGACCGGGGCGCGGAGGAACGGCAGCCCGAGGATGCTCGCGACGAAGATCAGGTGGAGGATGCCGAAGAAGACGAAGGTGCCCGGATCGAGCCACCACGTACCCAGCGAGACGAGGAGTGCCGCCGCGAGGATGACGGCGAGCCGGCGGAGATAGGGTGCCGCGCGGACTCCGTTTCGGTTTGCGAGTACGAGGTTGACGCCGACCATCAGCAGGAACGCTGCAGCGATGCTGCGCGCGAAGATCCTCCAGCCGAGCTCCTCCGTGACGTTCGCGGTGATGAGCTGGTAGGCCGACAGGTCCCAGGCGAAATGATAGACGACCATCGCCAGGATGGCGCAGCCCTTGGCCACGTCGATGACGGCAATGCGCCGGGTCCGCCCGGCGGCGAGGGGTATCGTGCTGACCCGGCTCGACATGGATGCTCCGGCTCTCCTTCCGCCCCTTCCGTCATCCGCTGCGGCGGCGCGGCCGTCAAGACAGACATGGACATCGGATCGCCGGGCCTGTAATGCCTTTGCCGCAGGCCGGGACGGCAGGCCACACCGGCCGCCTCGGCGCAGGGATTGCAAGGTGGCCCTCACGCCGGCGCGTCACCGCAGCCGCGCAGGGGTCTATTGAGTCGCCGGCGACGCGTTTTCGCTTGGATTCGCCGGGGTTGGGCGTTACATGGCCTGATCAGCAAAGGGATCGCCAGAGACACATGTCCTCGACATTCGATGTGGTTGCGAAGGTCATTTCCGAAACCAGCGAGATTCCGCTCGACCAGATCACGCCGGAGTCGCATGCGATCGACGATCTTGGCATCGACAGCCTCGATTTCCTCGATATCGTCTTTGCCCTGGACAAGAAATTCGGGATCAAGATCCCACTCGAATCGTGGACCGAAGAGGTCAACGAGGGGCGCGCCAAGGTCGAGGACTATTTCGTCTTGAAGAATCTCTGCGCGCGCATCGACGAACTGGTTGCAGCCAAGAAGGCTTCCTGATTTCCGACCATGCGCCTCGAATATTTCGACATGATCGACTCGGTCGACGTGTTCGACGTGGAGAAGGGCCACGTCGAGACCACGTCGCGGGTGCCCGACCACAGCCCCGTGTTCGAGGGGCACTTTCCGGGCTATCCGGTGATGCCCGGCGTCCTCTTGCTCGAGACGATGAACCACACGGCCGGCTATCTCCTGCTCGGCATGCACAACTTCGAGCGGCTGCCGTTCTTCGCCGGGGCGAAGAAGGTGAAGATCCGGAAGTTCGTCACCCCCGGCATGGTGATGAAGACGACCTGCAACCTCGTCCATGAAGGGTCGGGCTTCTGCATCACCCAGAATACGATCAGGGTCGACGGCGACATCATCGCCGACGCCGAGCTGACGATGATGGTCATGGATTTTCCGAGCCCCGAGCTGCCCAAGCTCGTCCAGCAAAGGGCCCGGCAACACGGCGTCGCTCTCGGGCTGACCGCCTGACGGGAGCCATATGGCACGCGAGGTCTGGATTACCGGGATCGGGCTGACCTCGTCGCTGGGCGAGGGCACCGACGCGCATTGGCAGGCGATGGCGCTGGCCGATCCGCCGCGTCCCGTGGTCGACGCGACCAGCTTCGCGCCCTACCCTATCCACCCGATGGTGCCGCTCGACTTCGAGAAGCAGATCCCGAAGGGCGGCGACCGGCGGCAGATGGAGAATTGGCAGCGGGTCGGCACCTATACGGCCGGCCTCGCACTCGACGATGCCGGCATCGCCGGCAACATGGACATCCTCGCCAACACCAACATGGTGGTGGCCGCGGCCGGCGGCGAGCGCGACCTGATGGTCGACCAGGCGGTGCTGGAAGGCGTCGGGCAGGCGGCGGCACCGTTGGAGTTCATCAACGAGCGGCTGTCGAACGATCTCCGTCCGACC
Source organism: Hyphomicrobiales bacterium (assembly GCA_044506555.1). GTDB lineage: Bacteria > Pseudomonadota > Alphaproteobacteria > Rhizobiales > Kaistiaceae > Bauldia. The sequence continues at coordinate 26,147 of JBIQKL010000021.1, forward strand.
CTCTTCCTCGCCCAGCTCCCCAACCTGGTCGCCGGCAACATCGCCATCGTCCACAAGGTCACCGGGTCGTCCCGCACCTTCATGGGCGAGGAGCTGGCCGCGGTCAGCGCCGTCGAAGTCGCCGCACGCCGCATCGCCGCCGACCAGGGCGACGTCTTCCTCGTCGGCGGCGCCGTGCTCGCCGAGAGGAAGGACGTGCTCCTGGTGCTTGCCGGCGCCGGCTGGGCCTGGCACGGCGGGCCGACCTCGGTCTGGTCGCGGCCCGAGCAGGGCGGCGGTACCATGATCGGTTCGGTCGGCGCCTTCCTCGTCCTCGAGGCACGCGAGCATGCCGAAAAGCGCGGCAGGGCGCCCTATGCCCGGCTCGGCTCCGTGCTGTCGGGCCGGAGCCGGCGCGAGCCGGGCCAGTCCGCTGCGGTCGCCGCCGAACAGTTCGCCGTCCTCCGCAGGGAGGCCGGCAACCGGCGCCTCGCGGTCCTATCCGGCGCCAACGGCCTCGCCCAGCCGACGCGCGAGGAACGGGACTGGCTCGCCGGGCTCACGGCCGAGGGTGCGATCGAAGCCGTCCGCGCGGTGCCCAACATGCTCGGCAATTCCGTCGAGGCGGCGTTCCCGTCGATGGTGGCGCTCGCGGCGCTGTCGCTGTCGCGCGGCGCCTTCTACCGGAGCGCCGACGATACCGGCTTCGAGGCCCCCGGAACGGCGGCGCCGGAGGCGATCCTGGTCAATTCGTGGGGGTCCTGGCGGGGCGAAGGCATGGGACTGGTGCTGCCCGTGACATGACGGGCATGGAGGGTTCGATGGGTTCGAAGGTCAGGGATTCCCGCGGCCGCCCGGTGGTGGCGATCACCGGCATGGGGGTCGTCTCCTCGCTCGGCGTCGGGCTCGACGAGAACTGGTCGGCGCTGGTCGCAGGCCGCTCGGGCATCAAGCGGATCACCCGTTTCCCGACCGAGCATCTCCGCACCACCATCGCCGGCACCATCGACTTCATCGAGGACGACAAGGGCGACCTCAAGCTCGCCATCGGCGAGATCGCCACGGACGAAGCGATCCGCATGGCGAAGATCGGCAAGCCCGGCGACTTCCCCGGTCCGCTGTTCACCGCCATCCCGCCGGTCGAGCTCGGCTGGGTGGCGCGCCGCCGCCTCTACGACGCGGGCGACCCGGCGATCGCCGACGCCTACGACCGGATGTGCGCGGTGGCGGAGGGCCTCAACGACCGTAGCCAGTTCGAGCGCGTGATGTACGGCTACGTCGCCGAGAAGCTCGCCGACCGTTTCGGCACCCGCGGCGCGCCGGTCTCTCTGACCACCGCCTGCGCCTCGGGCGCGACCGCGCTCCAGCTCGGCGTCGAGGCGATCCGCCGCGGCGAGACCGAGGCCGCGCTCTGCGTCGGCACCGACTGCTCGGTGACGGCGGAGGAAGTCGTCCGCTTCTCGCTCCTCTCCGCCCTCTCCTCGGCCAATGCCGTGCCGGAGGAGGCCGCCAAGCCGTTCTCCAAGAACCGCGACGGCTTCGTCATCGCCGAGGGCGCCGCCGCGCTCGTCCTCGAGGACTATGACGCCGCGGTCGCCCGTGGCGCCGAGGTGCTCGCCGTGATCCGCGGTGCCGCCGACAAGAACGACGACTTCCACCGCACCCGCTCGAAGCCGGACGGCTCGGCGGTGATCGGCGCGCTCCGCCAGACCTTCGACGACGCCGGCATCCACCCGGACGAGATCGAGTACATCAACGCCCATGGCACCGGCACGCCCGAGAACGACAAGATGGAGGCCTTCGCGCTCGAGGCGGTGTTCGGCGAGCGGCTCCGCGGGGTTCCGATCAGTTCGAACAAGTCGATGATCGGCCACACGCTCACCTCGTCCGGGGCGCTGGAGGCGGTGTTCTCGGTCAAGACCATGCAGAGCGGCATTATCCCGCCGACGATCAACTACAAGGTGCCCGACCCGAGCATCGACCTCGACGTGGTGCCGAACGTGGCGCGCGAGCAGAAGGTCGGCGTCGTGCTCTCCAACTCCTTCGGCTTCGGCGGCCAGAACGCCTGCCTGATCATCTCGGCCGAGCCGGCCTAGCCGGGCGCCCGACAACGGACCGTCAGTCTCATGCGTGCATTGCAGCTTCTCGACAGCCGTAAGCTCGCGGTCGTCGACCTCCCCGATCCGCCGCCGCCGTCGCCCGGCGAGGTGCAGGTCCGGATCAGCGCCGTCGCCCTCAACCATATCGACGTATGGGGCTGGCGCGGCATGGCCTTCGCCAAGCGGAAGCTGCCGATCATCGTCGGCGTCGAGGCGGCCGGCACGATCGCCGCGGTCGGCGAGGGCGTGAGCGACCGCAAGGTCGGCGAGCAGGTGGCGCTGTTCGGCGCCGAGACCTGCGGCACCTGCCCGGCCTGCCGCGAGGGCCGCGACAATCTCTGCGTCAACGTCGCGGGCATCCGCGGCTTCCACATCGACGGCCTGACGCGGGACGCGATAAACCTCAAGGCGCGCTATACGATCCCGGCGCCGCGTATCCCGATCGAGGCGGCGGCCTGTGCGCCGGTGACCTTCGGCACGCCCGAGCACATGCTGTTCGACAATGCCAGGCTGAAGGCGGGTCAGACCATCCTCGTCCAGGCCGGCGGCAGCGGCATCGGCACCGCCGCCATCCAGCTCGCCAAAGCGGTGGGCGCGACCGTGATCACCACCGTCGGCAGCGACGACAAGATTGAGAAGGCGAAGGCGCTCGGCGCCGATCACGTCATCAACTACCGCGAGGAGCGGTTCGAGGGCGTCGTCCGGAAGCTGACGAAGAAGGAAGGCGTCGACGTCGTGTTCGAGCATGTCGGCCCCGACACCTTCGCCCAGAGCATGTTCTGCCTGAAGCGCGGCGGGACGCTGGTCACCTGCGGCTCGACCACCGGCATCAACTGCGAGATCAACCTGTTCCAGCTCTACCAGCAGCAGCTCCGCCTGATCGGCAGCTTCGGCTGCACCATCCGCAACCTCGCCGACGCGCTCCGCAAGATGGCCGAGGGCACGGTGAAGCCGGTGATCGATTCGGTGATCCCGCTCGAGGGGATGGACGAGGCGCTTGCACGGATGGAATCGCGGAACGTCTTCGGCAAGATCATCGTGACGCTGTGAGCGAACCGCGGGACGGCAGTCGGCAGTCGGCAATCGGCAGTCGGGAAAAGCCGGACGCGACTGACGTCGGACCGAAGCGCAAGCGCAGGAAGCGCGACCGGCGGAAGCTGTCGCAGAGCTCCGTCGACCGTCTCGCGATGCAGCGGGCCAAGAAGGCGCGCCGCGAGGCCAAGAAGCGCCGACGCGCGTCGTTTCTCGGCCGGATCAGCCGCTCGGAATTCGTCGAGCGCCGCGTCGCCGGCGGCATGCGGTTCGTCTTCCGCTGGTCCGAGGCCGTCGGCCGGCCGTTCGCGTCGCGGACCGCGGCCCGGGTGACCCGCGCCCTCTCCCGCTTCAGCAGCGAGAACGCGCTCGCCGCCGAGAATCTTGCCCATGCCTACCCGGAGATGCCCCAGGAGGAGCGCGACCGCATTCTCCGGGGCGTCTGGGCGAACCTCGGCCGGCAATCGGTCGAGTACGCCTTCCTCCAGGAACTGGTCGACGGATTCGACCCGGCGCGGCCAAGCGAAGGACCGATCGAAGTGGTCGGCCTGGAACACCTCATCGCCCTCCGCGATAGCGGCAAGCCGGCGATCCTGTTCGGCGCCCACATCGGCAATTTCGAGCTGACCCCTGCCCTCGGCGCCAAGCTCGGGCTGCCGGTGACCGCCCTGTTTCGCCCGCCTACCAACCCGCACATCGCCGCCGAGATCGAGAAGCGGAGGAACAACTATCTCGGCCGGATGGTGGTGTCCGGCCCCGGTGCGGCGCTCGAGATCGCCGATGCGCTGAAGAAGGGCCGCCACATCGGCGTGCTGGTCGACCAACGCATCACCGAGGGTCAGATCATCCCGTTCTTCAACCGGCCGTCGCTGTCGAACCCGATCGTCGGCATCATGGCGCGGGTGTTCAACTGCCCGGTGCACGGCGGCTACGCGATCCGCCTGCCCGATGGCCGGTTCCGCGCGGTGATGACGCCGCCGCTCGACCTGCCGCGGGACGAGCGCGGCCGGATCGACGCCGAGGGCGCCAACCTCGTGGTCCACTCCATCGTGGAATCCTGGATCCGCGAATACCCGGACCAGTGGCTGTGGCTGCACGACCGCTGGCGCTGGGGCCGGAAAGGCCGGAAGAAGGCCAAGGGCAAGGGCTGAGCCGACCGCGGTCGCGTTCGCAGCGGTGAAGAAGGCCCGCGTTTCCCTCTCCTGGCTGGGAGAGGATGGCGAGACCCGACGCGCGAAGCGCGGCTCGGTCGAGCTTGGTGAGGGGCTGTGTCCTTCCCGGCGTCGCGCCCGCACCCGAACGCGCTTCCATCGGCGCCCGACTCGTGCGACGTTCTTGAGATGTTCACGGACCTCTCCACCCTCTCGCCGCCGGTCGACGGGCGGCAGTCGGAGCGCGCCGCCGCCATCCAGCGCGGCGTCGGCCGGCTGCTCCGCGCCCGCGGCTTTGCCATCGTCTACGAATTGCCGCTGGCCACCGGACGGCGCGCCGACGTGGTCGGCCTCGGCCCTGCGGGCGATCTCTGGATCGTCGAGATCAAGTCGTCGGTCGAGGATTTCCGCGTCGACCGGAAATGGCCGGACTACCGCGGCTCCTGCGACCGCCTGTTCTTCGCCACCCACGCCGAGGTACCGGCCGCGATCTTCCCCGAGGACGCGGGGCTGATCCTCGCCGATGCCTATGGCGCCGACCTGCTTCGCGATGCACCGGAGCACCGGCTCGCCGCAGCGACGCGGAAGGCGATGCTGGTCCGCTTCGCGCAGGCCGCCGCCCACCGCCTGCACGGTCTGGTCGACCCGGCTGCCGGCGATCCCGGCTGGTAGCGCCGCGAACCGGCAACGGAGACTTACGCCTCGCTCTCGGCCAGCGCCCCGGCCTCGCGTGCAGCGGCCTCGCGGAAGCCGCGGCGGATCACCTTGCCGCTCGTGGTCAGCGGCACCTCGTCGACGAAGGCCACCTCGCGCGGATATTCGGCGGCCGACAGGTGCTCGCGGACGAATGCCTGGATCTCGCGGGCGAGCGCCCCAGAGCCGGCGAAACCGGGCCGGAGCGCCACGTAGACCTTGACGATCTCGGTGCGGAGCGGGTCGGGCTTGCCGACCGCCGCGGCCAGGTGCACCGCCGGGTGCGCGGCCAGGCAGTCCTCGATCTCGCTCGGGCCGATCCGGTAGCCGGCGGACGTGATGAGGTCGTCGTCGCGGCCGAGAAAATGGACGTAGCCGTTGGCATCGACGACCGCGCGGTCGCCGGTCCGCATCCATTCGCCGAGGAACTTCCCGGCGGTCGCCTGCGGATCGTCGAGGTAACCGAGGAACATCGCCGGATCCGGACGGCGGATCGCGATCTCGCCGGTCTCGCCCGGGGCCGCCGCCCGGCCCTCGCCGTCGATCACCGCGACCGCATGTCCCGGCACCGCCTTGCCGATGGCGCCGGCGCGGCTCACCCCGAGCGCGGCCGAGGCGCCGAGGACGTAGTTGCACTCGGTCTGGCCGTAGAACTCGTTGATCCGGATGCCCAATGCGTCCTCTCCCCAGGCATAGGCGGACGCGCCGAGGCGCTCGCCCGCCGCGCCGATGGTGCGGAGCGCCAGCCGGTGACGCTCGCGCGGCCGCGGCACGGCGCGCATCATCTTGATCGCCGTCGGCGGCAGGAACGCGCTGGTGACGCCGGCCCCGGCCATCAATTCGAGCGCCTCGCCGGGATCGAAGCGGCGGAACGGACCGAATACCACGGGGATGCCGAAATAGAGGCTCGGCAGCAGCGCGTTGAGGAGGCCGCCGGCCCACGCCCAGTCGGACGGCGTCCAGAACCGGCTCGGACGGCCGGCCGGAAAATCATGCGTATAGGCGAAACCGGGCAGATGGCCGGCGAGCACGCGGTGACCATGGAGCGCCCCCTTGGGCGGCCCTGTCGTGCCTGAGGTGAAGATCATCAGCGCCGGGTCGTCGGGACCGGTGTCGGCCACGGCGAACGGCGCATCGCGTCCGGCCAGCGCGTCGTGCCAACCCTCGGCAGTCCCGTCGGGGCCGTCAACGGAGATGATCGTCTCGAGCGCCGGCGCATCGTCCCGGAGCGCGGCGAGCCGCCCGGCGCCGGCGGCGTCGGTGATCGCGGCACGGACGCCGGAGGCGGCCACCCGCACCCAGAGCGCCTCGTCGCCGAACAGCGCCGCGAGCGGCACCACCACCGCGCCGAGCTTGTACGCCGCCATATGGGCAACGACCGTCTCGGCCGACTGCGGCAGGTAGACCGCGACGCGGTCGCCACGCGCGATGCCGCGAACGGCGAGGGCATGGGCCAGACGGTCGCTGTCGCGGCGAAGCTCTCCGTAGGTGACGACCGCCTCGCATCCGTCTTCCCGGCGGATCAGCGCCGGACGATCGGGCTCGACGGCGGCGCGGGCATCGACGCAGGCGCTGGCGATGTTGAACCGCGACGGGATCGACCAGCGGAAATCGCGGACCGCCGCCTCGTAGCTTGCCGCGGGCTCGAGGATCACTGGTCCGCGGCCGCGAGCGGCGGGCCGGCATCCGGTCCCTGCTGCGCCAGCCCGTCATCCGGCGCGCCGAGCACCAGGGCCCAGTAGTTGCCGTAGCGGTTGTTGGGCGCATAGGCGACGGCGATGCCGATCTGCGTCACCCCAGGCTTGAGCAGATTGGCGTTGTGCCCCTTCGAGCGGCGCCAGCTCGCGATCGCCTCGTCGAGGTTCCGCGGCCCTGCGGCGAGGTTCTCCGCCGCGATCAGCGCGTCGTAGCCGCCCTTCCCGAGACGCGAGGAGAAGCTGCCGCCGAGACTGTGCGACATCTTGCCGGCCCTGGCCATCGCCTGGGCCTGGCGAAGCGCGATGGCGGTCAGCGTGGCATCGACGACCACGGCCGATTGCCCGCGGGCCCGGCGATACTCGGTGATCTTCACCGCCGCATCGGCGGAGTCGACGGTTGCCGGCCCGGTCTGTCCGCCCGGCACCACGCGCTCCTTCTTCTTGAACAGGCCGAACAGCGCCTCGGACGGGGTCGGCGTGGCCGCGATCAGGACCGCGCCGGCGATCGCGGCAACGAGAACGGCGCGGCGTATCGTAGTCATGGTTCGTGCCTCTGTGCAGGATCGTCGTCCGTGCCGGTTCGCTCCGCGGCGGGTTCTTTCGCCCCGCCCTGCGGCGGCCAGCTCCGGATGTCGATGTCCTGGCGTGGATAGGGAATTTCGATGCCTTCCTCGCGAAACCGCTTGAGGATGGCAAAACGAAGGTCGGAACGGACCGTGCCGCCGTTCGACACGCTGCCGAGATAGACGAAGACCTGGAAGACCAGCGCGCTGCTGCCGAGATCCTCGAAGTTCACGAAGGGCTTGGGGAACTTGAGCACCATCTCGTGAGCCATCGCGCATTCGAGCAGGATGTCGCGAACCTTCTCCGGATCGGCGTCGTAGGAGACCCCGACGAGCAGCGTGGTCCGGCCGGAATTGTCGCGGAGATACCAGTTCTTGACCACGCCCGAGATCAGGCTGGAATTGGGGATGATGACGGATGCCCGATCGAAGGTCTCGATCTCCGTGGCGCGGACGCTGATCCGCTTCACCGTCCCCTCGTCGGTGCCGACCTGGATCCAGTCGCCGGCCCGGATCGGACGCTCGGCGAGGAGGATGAGGCCGGAGACGAAGTTGTTGACGATGCTCTGGAGGCCGAAGCCGATGCCGACGGACAGGGCGCCCGCGACCAGGGCGACGTTCGCGAGGTCGATGCCGGCATAGCTGAGCGCGAGGATCGCCGCGAGGATGAAGGCGACATAGCTCGCCGTCGTGCTGATCGAGTCCTTGAGGCCGGGATCGATCCCCGTCGTCGGCAGGAATCTCTGCTCGAGCCAGCGCTGGAATATCCGGCCGAGCACCACGACCGCGACGAAGATGACGAGCGCGGTGACGACGGTGGCGTAGGTGATCCGGAACGAGCCGATCTCGATCCCGTAATAGAGACCGGAGATCCGCTCGACGAACGAGTTCGAATCGAAGCCCCACGGGGCCAGCACCACCAGCGCCGCGAGCAGGAAGAGGACGATGCGGGCGAGGCCGCTGAGGAGCACCGCCAGGCGTTCCCCGGTGCGGTCGCTGAGGCCGACGCCGCGGCCGACCTGGAGGCCGTTCGGCTGGCCGGGCCTGAGCAGGAGGTTGATGCCGAGATCGGCGAGCCCTCCGAGGATGACGTACGCCCCGGCGACCACCCACACCCAGGCGATCTGCTCGATCATGAAGCGGGCGAAGGCCAGGTAGCCGACGATCGCGGCGACGATCGTGATCATCGCGGCAAGCGCGGCGAGCGGCGTCAGGATGCGCCACTTCGCCGAGCGCGCATTCTCGTCCTCGCTGAGGACGTTGCGTCCGCGGACGAGGATGCGGGTGGCATAGAGCGCGAGGAGGGCCGAGGGCACCGACAGGATGCCGCCGACGCCGATCGCCCAGTCCGGCGGCATCGCCGCCACGCGGCCCAGGTGATCGGCCAGCGGCCCGAGCGCGATGAGGAAGGCCCCGATCATGACGACGCGATACGCGGCCAGCGCCGTCTCGTCGGCGATCCCGCCGATCCGCCATTCCGGCCGGCCCGGGGCGGCAAGCGCCCGCGCCATGCCGGTGATCACCGTGAAGACCGCCACGGCGACGATGATGCCGTCGAGGATGATGCGGATGCCGGAAGGCAGAAGGTCGAGGACAGCGAAGACCGTCCGCAGACCGTAGAGGATCAGCATCGGCACGCCGATGTCGGCGACCACGACGCCCGCCGCCATCAGGATCCTGCGTTGCGGCGTCGGGTCCTGCGTCGCGGTCCAGGCCCGCGTCCAGCGGACGAACACGTAGCGCACGAAGATGACGAACGCGACGCCGATGGCGGCAGCCAGCAGCAGGAGCACGACCGTGAGGTTCGACCCCGCCGCGACGCGGTCCAGCCACGACGTGACCACCCGGCCGACGCTCCTGGCGACCGTTGGGATACCCTCCAGCACCTCCGCCCACAGCGCCGGGCTCACGACGCTCGCGCCGCGATCGAAGAGGCGTGCATTGAAGAAGGCGTCGCGGCGGGCGGCGATCTCGGCGAGGAGCTGGCCCGCCTGGAGGATCACGACATTGGTCTGTCCGACCAGCCCGTTCAGCGCCTGATACTGGCCGTTGAGCTCGTCATAGACCTCCTGGACCTCGGGCGGCAGCGTCGGCGGCGCCGGGCTGGTCCCCTCCGGCGGGGCCGGGACGATGGCCTTGATCTGGGCGTCGAGATCGGCAAGCCGCGGCTCGATTTGCGCCTTGAAGGCGCGCGCCCCGGCGAGGACGGCCTGCACGCGGTCGCGCTGGGTATCGAGGTCGGCGACCGAAAGGCCCGGACGGGTGAGCGCCGCCGTGGTCTGGTCGAGGGTCGCGCGCCAGCCGTCGATGGTCGCCTGCTGCGTCGGATCGACCTGGGCGAGCGCCGGTACCGGCGCCAGGACCAGGGCCAGGAGCATCGCAAGCAGCGCCCATGAGCAGGCCGCCGCGCCGCGGAAAGCACGGCACGGCGCTGTGACCGGGTTCATCGCGATCCGCTTCGTCTCAGCCATAGATTCGCGGCGTATAGCATCCCCGGCGAGCCTAAGGGAGATCGCGGGACCAAATGAGCGCCATCACCCACGACGACCCGGGAAAACCCGCCGCGGCACGGCGCTACGACCTCCACTTTCGCGAGGGGCCGAAGGCCGGACTCGTGTGGCGCTACCGTGATGCGGGGCTCACGCTGACCGCCTCCGGCATGGAGTGGATAGCCGACGGCGCGCGCCGCTACACCGATTACGCGACCATCGCGACGATCCGCATCCAGACCTGGCACATCCCGAAGTCGGGCTATTTCGGCTCGTGCATCATCACCTTCCGGAACAGCCGCGACCTGACCGTCACCAGCCTCGACAGCCGGGGCTCGCCGGACGCCGAACGCCTCGACGATTACGCCGAGTTCCTGCAGGATCTCCACGCCCGGCTCGGCGAAGAGGACAAGCGGCGCATCCGGTTTCTCGCCGGCACGACCGAGGGACGCCAGTTGTTCGGCAAGGTGATGGTGGTGATCGGGGCAGCATTCTTCGTGCTGCTGCCGCTCGGGGTGCTGGTCCTGACCGGCGAAATCAAGGCGCTCCTGCTCACGCTCGCCGGCGGGGCGTTCATCGTGCCTGCTTTCCGCACGCTCAAAAAGAACGAGCCGCGGCCCTACGACCCCGACCGCCTCGACGAGGATCTCTTTCCCCATACGTGAGGGGAGAAGCTCAGCCCTGGTAGCCCTCGACCACGCCCGGCGGCCGCTCCTCGGCCTCGTCGGGATCGCGGCCGTATTCGCGGAGCGCCCGGCGCTGGCGCAGGAGGTCGAAGGCCTGGTCGAGCTCGACGTTGATGCCGTGCAGTTTCCGGCGCTCGTCGTCGCTCAGGGCGTTCTTGGCGAACAGCCGCTGCTCCTCGTCGTGCAGCGCCTTGATGTGGTCCAGGACCTTCCGGTCGCCGGTCTCGTCGGCCATGGTGTTGATCTCCGGGCGAGGTTGATCAAGGCAACCTAGTGCGGCGCACCCCGATTGGCGATAGGCGCGGACCTAGCCGGCCTCGCGCCTGATCGGCCGGGCCATCAGCCCCTCGATCGCCGCGTCGACCGTCAATTTCCGCGCCAGGACCGTAGCGACGGCGTCGACGATCGGCATCTGGACATGCAGGCGGCGGGCGAGGTCGCGGGTCACCGAGGCGGTCTCGATCCCTTCGACCAGCGCCTGCGGCGGGGGCACGTCGTTGCCTTCGCCGACGAGACGGCCATAGGCGAAGTTCCGCGACTGCGGGCTCGATGCGGTCAGGACCAGGTCGCCGAGACCCGACAGTCCCATCAGCGTCTCGGGCCTTGCCCCGAGCGCCTCGCCCAGCCGGCGGAGCTCGGCGAAGCCGCGCGCGATCATTGCCGCGAGGGCGCTCGCGCCGAGGCCGCGCCCGGCCACGATGCCGGCGGCGATGGCGAGCACGTTCTTCACCGCGCCGCCGATCTCGACACCGGCGACATCGGTCTCGGCATAGGGACGGAAGGTCGCGCCGCCGAGGGCATGGCAGAGCGCCATCGCGACCGCCTCGTCCTCGGCCGCGATGGTCACCGCGGTGGGCAGGCCACGGGCGACGTCGGCGGCGAAGCTCGGGCCGGAGAGCACCGCGGGGACGGCTTCGGGCGCCGCTTCCGCGATCACCTCGGACATCCGCTTGCCCGTCCCCCGCTCGATGCCCTTGGCGGCGACCACCAGCGGCGTGCCGCGCGCCAGGTAGGGCGCGGCAATGGCCGCGACCCCGCGCACCGCCTGCGCCGGGACGGCGAGGAGCACCGCATCGGCGCGCAACGCGACGGCGATGTTGGCCGTTGCCGGGATGTGGTCGAGGCGGATGCCGGGCAGATAACGCGGGTTCTCGTGCGAACCGTCGATGGCCTCGACCGTCGCCGCGTCGCGGGCCCAGAGCCGCACCTTCCGGCCGGCGCGCGCCGCGACCAGCGCCAGCGCCGTGCCCCACGCCCCGCCGCCGAGGATGCCGACCGTCGCGATCATGCCTTCCTTCCCTTGCTCCGCCTCAAGCACGCGCTCTGCGTTCCAGCACGGACCGTGCCACTTCCTCCAGGCAAGCGCCACCGCCGATGAGAATGCACCTCCGGCAACGCGTCTCCGTCTACGCCTTCGCGCCCTTCTGGCCGGAGCCGATCGCCGGCGGCGCCACCTCGTCCAGCGGCCAGCGGGGCCTCGCCGCGACGTCCAGCGGGTCCGTAAGCCCCAGCGCCAGCCGTTCCGCGCCGACCCAGGCGATCATCACCGCGTTGTCGGTGCAGAGCCGGAGCGGCGGCGCCACCAGCCTGAACCCGGCCTGTGACGCGGCCGTGACGAGACGGGCGCGGATCGCCTGGTTGGCGGCGACGCCGCCGGCGATCACCAAAGCGGGATCGGCGACAGCGGGATGTTGCCCGGCGAACAGCGTCATTGCCTTGGCGGCGCGATCGGCGACGACGTCGGTCACCGCGGCCTGGAACGAGGCCGCGAGATCGTCGACGTCGCCCGCCGAGAGCGGCGCGATCTTCTCGGCGGCGAGGCGGAGGGCCGTCTTGAGGCCTGACAGCGAGAAATCCGGCGTCGGCCGGTCGAGGAGAGGCCGCGGCAGGGCGACACGCGCCGGATCGCCGCGGGTCGCCGCCCGTTCCACCGCGGGCCCGCCGGGATAGCCGAGGCCGAGCAGCTTCGCCGCCTTGTCGAACGCCTCGCCGAGGGCATCGTCGATGGTCGTGCCGAGGCGGCGGTAATGGCCGACGCCTTCGACGGCGACGAATTGCGTGTGGCCGCCGGAGACCAGGAGCAGGAGGTAGGGGAACGCGAGCCCGTCGGTGAGGCGCGCCGTCAGCGCGTGTCCCTCGAGGTGGTTGACCGCGACCAGCGGCTTGCCGGCGGCGAGCGCGACCGCCTTCCCCGTGGTCAGGCCGACGAGAACGCCGCCGATCAGTCCGGGCCCGGCGGTCGCCGCCACAGCGTCGAGGTCCGCGAAATCGACACCGGCGTCGCGCATCGCGGCGGCGACGACCTTGTCGAGCGCCTCGACATGGGCGCGGGCGGCGATCTCCGGCACCACGCCGCCGAACACGGCGTGGGCATCGACCTGCGACAGCACCACGTCCGACGCGATGCGGGCCGAGCCGTCGCTCTCGCGGACGACGACGGCGGCCGCGGTCTCGTCGCAGCTCGTCTCGATGCCGAGCACGTGGAGGGTGCCGGCTGGGACCGGCTTCGCTGGCGGCAATGAGGCGTGCTGGCTCATGGGATTGCGCTCGCGACGACGGCGGCGGTTGGCCGGGCCGACCGGAACCCCTAGATTGTCGGGACGCGAACGCCCTATCACCCGGACCGAACCCATTGCAATCCACCGCCATCCGCATCGGCACGCGCGGCAGCCCGCTGGCGCTGGCCCAGGCCCATGAGACCCGCCACCGGCTCGCCGCCGCGTTGACGATGCCCGAAGACGCCATCGCCATCGTTCCGATCCGCACCACCGGCGACCGCATCACCGACCGGCCGTTGATGGAAGTGGGCGGCAAGGGCCTGTTCACCAAGGAGATCGACGACGCCCTGCTCGCCGGCGCGGTGGACATCGCGGTGCATTCCGCCAAGGACCTGCCGACCGACCTGCCCGCCGGCATCGTGATCGCCGCGACGCTGCCGCGCGAGGACACGCGCGATGCGCTCCTGTCGTCCCTCGGCGCGTCGCTGGCGGACCTGCCGCCGCGCGCCGTGCTCGGCACGTCGTCGCTGCGGCGACGCGCGATGGCGCTCCGCCTCCGGCCGGACCTTAGGGTCGTCGAGTTCCGGGGTAACGTCGAGACCCGCCTCCGCAAGCTCGATGAGGGCGTCGCCGATGCCACGATCCTCGCCATGGCCGGCCTCAAGCGGCTCGGACTGGTGGATCGGGCCGCCGGCCCGATCGAGGCCGAGGGCTGGCTGCCCGCCGTGGCGCAGGGCACGATCGCGATCACCGCACGTGTCGACGACCATGAGAGCCGCGACCGACTGGCGCGGATCGACGATGCGGCGACGGCGGTGGCGCTGCGTGCCGAACGGGCGTTCCTCGCCGTGCTCGACGGATCGTGCCGTACGCCGATCGGCGGCCTTGCGCTCCTCGACGGCGAGGGCCGGGTGACGATCCGCGGTGCGATCGTCCGTCCCGACGGCTCGGAAGCGCACGAGACCAGCCGGACCGGCGCGGCGTCCGACGCCGTGCGGCTCGGTGCGGAGGCCGGCGAGGAGCTTCATCGTCGCGGCGGCCCCGGCTTCTTCGCGGGGTGAGGCCTTGCGGCTCCTGGTGACACGGCCCGAGCCGGATGCGGCGGAGACGGCGGCCCGCCTCGCCGCCGCCGGGCATGAGGTCCTGGTCCAGCCGATGCTCCGCATCGTGCTCGCATCCCAGCCCGACGACCTGCCGGTGCCGGCGGCGATCATCGCCAGCAGCCGGAACGGCATACGGGCGATGCTCGGCTGGCCGGAGGCGACGGCCTGGCGGGCGCTGCCGATCTTCGTCACCGGCGAGGGCACGGCATCGATGGCGCAGCAAAGCGGGTTCCACGACATCCGCGTCGGCGGAGCGGACGCAGTGGCGCTCGCGAATCGCATCGCCGGCGAGCTCGCCATTGGAGCCGGTCCGATCCTCTACGCCGCCGGGCGCGACCGGACGACAATGCTCACCGGCCGCCTCGATGCCGCCGGATACGACCTGCGGGTGGTTCAGGCCTATCAGGCCGAGCCCGTCACGGCGTTGGCACCGGACATTGCCGCCGCGCTCGGCGCGCGGCAGATCGGCGGCGTCCTCCTGTTCTCGGGGCGGACGGCGGTCGCCTTCGTGGCGGCCGTGGAAGCCGCGGGGCTCGCCGCGACGCTGGCCGAGACGGTTTGCTACGCGATTTCGGAACGAGCGGCGGAACCGTTGCGGGGTCTTGCGCGTGATATCCGGGTTGCCGCCCACCCCGATTTCGACGGAATCGCCGCCATGATCCCCGCCGGCGGCCGGGCCGAACTGGCCTGAAACGGCCCCTCTGTACTACGATGCCCGACGGGGCGCGATCGCCGAGGACCGACATGAGTGATTCCGACAACGGAGAAGGCGGGGGCAAGGGCGCGCCGAAACGGCCGCCGGGCCGGCGCGCGAAGGCGCCGGTGACCATCGATCTGAGCGCCGAACCTGCGGCGCCGGCCGATCCGTCCGCCTCGCCCTCCGATTCGGGTCCAGGTGACGCCCCGCGCGAAGCATCACCGCTGTCCGACCGGACAGACGCTCCGGGCGATGCGGCGGCAACGGCGGCCGGGAAGACCGCGCCAGCGGCACCGGAGCGGACCAGCGCCGAGACCGCGCCGCCGCGTCCGGTCTCCCCGATCCCGCCGCGCATGGAACGGCCGAAGACCGACTGGTCGAGCGCCGGGCGGCTGATCGCCGCGGGTGTCTTCGGCGGTGCGCTCGCCACCGTGCTCGGCATTCTCTATCACGCAAGCGGCATCATCCCGACCCGCGCCGACCTGACCGCGGCCGACGCCGTGCGCCAGGCCCAGGCCACGGCGGAGAAGGTCGCGACTTTCGAGAACCGCCTCGCCGCACTCGAGCAGGCGACCGCGCCGCTCGCCGCGCTCACCGAGAAGGTGGCCTCGCTCGAGAAGCTCGAGGACGTCAACCGCAGCCGGATCGAGAACCTCGAAAACGCCATGCCGATCGCCGGCGGCGG
>JBIQKL010000021.1:41618-44204 GCA_044506555.1 Hyphomicrobiales bacterium
GGGGACGGCGGCGGCACCGTCGCCGCGCTCGGGCCGATCGAGACGCGACTCGCCGCAGCCGAGGCATCGATCACCACCCTCGGCGACCGGGTCGGGGCGCTCACCGGCCGTATCGAGGAGATCGCGGCGCGTCCGCCGCCGGCGGTGGAGAGCGAGCGTGCGGCGCGCGCCATCGCCATCGGCCTGCTTCGTCAGGGCGCCGGCTCGGGCGGCGGTTTTGCGGCGGATCTCGCCATGCTGCGGGCACTCGGCCTCGATAGCGACGACGTCGCGGCGCTCGAGCCGCTCGCGAAAGACGGTGCGCCGACCGTCGCGACCCTGCAGGCCTCGTTCCCGGCGGTCGCCGACGCCATTCTCGCAACCGCCGCCGCACCCGGCGAGGACGCCGGCTTCATCGATCGGCTGTTCGCTTTCGGCAGCGGGCTGGTGACGGTCCGCCCGACGGCGCCGATCGCGGGCGACACGCCTGCCGCCATCGTTTCCCGCATGCAGGCCGCGGTGGACCGCGGCAATCTCCATGATGCGCTGAACGAGCGCGAGAAGCTTCCGCCGGCCGCACAGGACGTCTCGGCCACCTGGGCGGGTGCAGCGGCAGATCGCGTCGCCATCGATACCATCGTCGAGCGGCTTGCGCTCTCCGTGACGCCACCGGCCAACTGACGTGAAAGCATGATCCGCGTTCTCGCCTATCTCGTCGTCGTCTTCCTCGTGGCGGCCGGGGCCGCCTGGCTCGCCGACCGCCCCGGCGAGGTCGTCCTGCACTGGCAGGGCTACGAGATCCGCACTTCGCTCCTTCTCACCGCCGGGGCGGTGCTGGTGCTGATGGCGGCGATCGCCATCGTCTGGGCGCTGCTCCGCGGAATCTTCCGCGCGCCGGGGGCGCTCCGCTCCCGCCTCGGCCGGCGTCGGCGCGACCGGGGCTACCGCGCGCTCAACGCCGGCATCATCGCGGTGGGCGCGGGCGACCAGCGCGCGGCGCGGCGGGCGGTGGACGAATCGCGCGCCCTCCTCGGGCCGGAGCCGCTGGTGCTGCTCCTGTCCGCCCAGGCCGCGCAGCTCGCCGGCGACGGCGAGGCGGCGCGCGCATCGTTCCAGGCGCTGGCCGAGCGGCCCGAGACGCGGCTCCTCGGCCTGCACGGCCTGTTCGTCGAGGCCGAACGCCATGACCAGCATGAAGCCGCCCGCCATTTCGCCGAGGAAGCGGCGGCCGCCACCCCGCGCGTCGCCTGGGCCGGCGCGGCGGTGTTCGACTATGCCGCACGCGAGGGCGACTGGAAGGCGGCGGTCAACGCGCTCGACGCCAATGTCCAGGCCGGGCTGGTCGATGCATCGGCGGTGTCGCGGATGCGGGCCGCGCTCCTGACGGCGCGGGCGATGGAGCTCGAATCCGGCGAACCGGAGCGGGCGCGCTTCCTCGCCCTCGACGCCCTGAAGCTCCAGCCCGGTCTCGCGCCGGCGGCTGTGCTCGCGGCCCGGCTCCATGCGCGGAACGCCGACATCCGGCGCGCCTCGCGGGTGCTGGAGGCGGCGTGGAAGGTCGAGCCGCAGCCGGAGATCGCCGACGCCTATGCGAGCGTGCGGCCCGGCGATTCGGTGCTCGACCGGCTGAAGCGGATGCACAAGCTCGCCGATACGCGCGCCAACCACCCGGAAGGATCGATGGCGATCGCGCGGGCGGCGATCGACGCCGGCGACTTTCCGGCGGCGCGCGCCGCGCTCGAGGGCCTCTCGAAGGCGCCTACCGAGCGCGTCTGCCTGCTGATGGCCGAGATCGAGGACCGCGAGAACAACGACCAGGGCCGCGTCCGGGCGTGGCTGACCCGCGCCCTCGCCGCCCCGCGCGACCCGGCCTGGGTCGCCGACGGCCAGGTGCTGGAGCACTGGCTGCCGGTGTCGCCGGTCACCGGCCGCGTCGGCGCGGTCGAATGGGCGGTGCCGCCGGCCGCCCCGCCGCGCCGCGGAGGCACGCTCGAATCCGCGTCCTTCGCCGACCCGCTGCTGACCGGCGATCCGTTCGCCGTGCCGCGTCTCGAGAGCCGTATCGACGCCAGCGAAAGCGCGCCAGATCAGCCTACGGCACTCCCCGACGCGGCCCCGGTCATCGAAACGGCACCGGTCGTGGTCGCGGCACCGCCGCCGCCGCAGCCGCCCGTGGCGGCGACTCCGTCGCCTCCGGCAGTGCCGGTCGAGCCGAGCCGGCCTGCCAACGATGACGCGGCGACGACGACGGAAGCGACTTCGCCGACAGGCACCGCACCGCCACCGGACCCACGGCCGACCGCGATCCCGCCCTCGACACCGCCTGCGACGCAGGCACCGGCGGCCGCTCCAGCCGCGGATGGGGAGCCCTTGCCGCAGGTCGAGGCGGACGCGCCGCTCGTCCCGCATGCCCCGGACGATCCGGGCCCATTGCCGGACGATCCCGAAGAGGACGGCACCCGGCGGCGCTTCCGCCTGTTCTGACGGTTCTCCTTGAACCGATGCCCCGTTGAGGCTATCAAGCCGCCCGGGCCGCATTAGCTCAGTTGGTAGAGCACATCATTCGTAATGATGGGGTCGTTGGTTCGAGTCCGACATGCGGCACCA
>JBIQKL010000022.1:0-9436 GCA_044506555.1 Hyphomicrobiales bacterium
GACGCGGGCGATGATCACGCCGATCAGCGCCACCTGGCCGCCGACCGAGAGGTCGAGATTCGCCGAGATGAGCAGCATGGTCATGCCCATCGCGACGATGCCGACCACCGAGATCTGCTCGGAGACGTTGGCGAGGTTGCGGATCGTGGCGAAGGTGTCGGTGGCGAGGCCGAGATAGGCGCAGATGACGAGGAGGACGAGCAGCACCGCGTAGTCGCGGAGCCTCCGGAGAAGATCGACGTTCCGTCTCGAGATACCCGTGTTCATGTCGGCGTTCAGGCTCCTGCCATGAGCTTCGCGCGCACCTTGGTGCGGGTCGCCGCCTCGATCTGCTCGGTGGTGAGGTCGGCGCCGGCGAGAGCGCGGGTGACCTTGCCGTCGACCATGACCAGGACGCGATCGCAGAGCTCGACCAGCGCCTCGGGGTCGGTGGAGCGGACGAGGACCGAGTTGCCGGCGGCGCAGAGCGCGACCAGCGCCTCGTGGATCGCGCTCCGGCCGCGCACGTCGACGCCGCGGGTCGGCTCGTCGGCGAGGATGCAGATGCCCCGGCGGTCGAGCCAGCGGCCGAGCGCCACCTTCTGCTGGTTGCCGCCGCTGAGGGTGCGGAGCGGCTGGTCGGGCGTGCCCTTGATCTGGAGGCTGCGGATCGAGGCGGCGGCCTTGGCGCGCTCGCCGCGCCGGTCGAGCGAAGCCGCGAAGGGGCGCGAGCCGATGTCGATGAGGCCGTAGTTCATCGCCACCAGCCAGTCGCCGATCAGCGTCCGCGGCCGGTCGCCCGAGACGAAGCCGAGGCCCTGTTCGATGCGGGCGCGGGTATCGCCGGCGAGCGGCCGCCCGCGCCACGACAGCGACCCCGAGCCTGCCGTCAACCCGTAGACGACATGGAGCACCTCGCTGCAGCCGGCATCCTCGAGGCCGTAGAGGCCGACACAGCTCCGGAGCGGCACGTCGAGGTCGATCGGCCCGACGCCCGCCGTGCGGAGGCCGCGGACCGACAGCCCCGGCTCGGTGCCGCCCTCGCGCCGGGCCATGTCGCGCCGGGCCTGCTTGGTCTCGCCGACCATCGCGTAGAGGAGCTGGTCCTCGGAGAGGTCGGCGGTCTCCCGCGCCATCACCACCTTGCCGTCGCGGAGCACGGTGACGACGTCGCAAACGTCGAGCACGTCGTCGAGGAAGTGGCTGACATAGAGGATCGCGGTGCCGTCGCGGGCGACTTCGCGGAGGTTCCGGTGAAGGATGCGGCGCTCGTCGGGATTGAGGCTCGAGGTCGGCTCGTCGAGGATCAGCACCCGGGCATTGGTCATCCGCGCCCGGATGATCGCGGTGAGCTGCCAGCCCTGGAGGCCGACATGCTCCAGCATCGTGTCGGCGGCCGGCGCGCCCGGGAAGCTCGCGGCGATCCGCTCGTAGGCGGCGTTGACCTCGCGCCGCCGCCGTGAACCGAGGAATCCGCCGGACTGCTGGCCGAGCGCGACGTTCTCGGCCGCGGTCAGGTTCGGAAAGAGCGGCAGCTCCTGGTGGACGACGCCGATGCCGGCGAGCCGCGCGGCGGAGGGGCCGTCGAAAACCACGTCCCCGGCGCCCTCGATCCAGATCGTGCCCGAGGTCGGGGTCTCGACGCCGCTAAGGATCTTGATCAGCGAGCTCTTGCCGGCGCCGTTGGCCCCGAGCAGGCCGCGGATCTCGCCGGCCCGGAGCTCGATGCCGACGCCGGCCAGGGCGCGCACCGCCGGCGGATAGACCTTAACGAGATCGCTGGCGCGGAGAACCACGTCGCCGGGCGCGTTCGCCGTGCTCAACGCGGCGCCCCTTCGGCCCGGCCCCGCATTGCGCCCGGACGCCGCAGTCGCCGGATCCGCTGCCGCCTCGCCATCGCCTCAAGCCCCCAGTCGCCCCGGATCGCGCTCCACCATCGCCCCCGCCCCGGGGAGAGGCCCATGGTGCGTGGCGTTTCGCATTATTTATAGATTATAATTTAGCTTGTCCAGCGGGCGGGGAGCGGCTACAAGGCCGACGTGGGCGGAAAGGACGGACGAGACGTCCCGCCTTTCACGTGATCGACGGGAGGGAGCCTCACGTGACCGACGGCGGCAGGCCTCGCGGGGATGGGAACGCGGATCGCGCGATGCCGCCGGACAGGCCGGGCGCATGAACGCTCCCGTGCCGATCCCGAAGTCGCGGCGGGTCGAGTCGGTCGGCGACCAGGTGCTCGAGCACATCCGGAGCGCCATCCTGTCGGGCCAGCTCGCCGCGGGAACGCGCATCGACCAGCGGGCCATCGCCGACGAGCTCGGCGTCAGCATCATCCCGGTGCGCGAAAGCATCCGCCAGCTCGAGGCCGAGGGCCTGATCGAGAAGCGGCCCTATCGCGGCGCCTTCGTGACCGTGCTCTCGATGACCGAGCTGGTCGACATCTACGTCGCGCGCGAGGCGCTCGAGGAGCTGGCCGCGCGGATCGCGGTCGAGCGGATGACGCCGGAGGTCGTGGCGAGCCTCGAGGCGCTGCTCGCCGAGATGGAGAGCGCCACGGAATCGGGCGACCGGAGCGCGCTGTTCGACCTCAACGGGGCGTTCCACTTCACGCTCTACACCGCGAGCCAGAACAAGATCCTCTGCCAGCTCATCGAGGGGCTCTGGGAGCGCTCGACCGTCTACCGGCGGCGCTTCACCTTCATGCCGGAGCGCGCCCAGCAGGCGCTCGCCGAGCACAAGCAGATCCTCGCGGCCTGCCGCCGCGGGGATGCCGACGCGGCCGGCCGCGCGGTGCGGCTCAACGTGGCGCAGACCAAGAAGGCGATCTCGGAGAGCGGCGGCCGGGAAGACCGGGAGCCGCACTGAAGGAAGACTGAACGCGAAGATCTATCGGGAGGGGATCATCATGAACACGACCTGGAAGACGTCCTGCGCGGTCGCGGCCGCCATGGCCGGCCTGCTCGCCGTCGCACCGGCGCTGGCCGAGGACGGTGCCGCCTTCATCGACGCGAAGGCCAATTGCGACGGCCTCACCTTCGACAGGATCGGCTACTCGCCGCTGACGATGGAGTTCGACTACTTCCAGTTCATCGAGGCGGGGATGAAGGAGATCGCCGATCAGTGCGGCATCGAGGTGGTCACCGCCGATCCGCGCGTCGACGCGGCGAAGCAGGTTTCCGACATCGAGTCGATGGTCTCGGGCGGGGTCGATGCGGTCTCCATCTACTCGATCGACCCGACCGCCGTGCTGACCGCGGTGGACGCGGCCAAGGCGGCCGGCGTGAAGGTCATCGCCGCGGTCTCGGTATTCGACGGCGCCGACGTCTCGGTCGGCATCTCCGACCATGATTTCGGCTATGCCCAGGGCGTCCTCGCCGGGCCGATCCTCAAGGAGCGGAAGCCCGACACGGAGACCTACAAGGTCGCCATCCTCAACGCCGATTCGCTGGGGCCGAACCTCCTCGACCGCAAGCAGGGCCTGCTCGACGGGCTCAAGACCAACGTCACCAATTTCGAGGTGGTCGCCGACGTCGAGGCGTGGGCGGAGGACACCGCGCTGAGCGCGGTCGAGACCATCCTCCAGGCCAATCCCGACCTCGACGTGATTCTCACCGTCAACGACCCCGGCTCGCTCGGCGCGGCGAGCGCGGTGGAGGCGGCCGGCAAGGACCTCAAGACCGGCACCATCGTCATGGGCCTCGGCATCGACAAGCGCGTCCTCGAAGGCGTCCTCGACGGCACCTTCCCGGGCTCGGTCAGCCCCGAGCCGATCGCCACCGGCCGGGCGCTCGCCGCGGTGTCGCTGGCCCTCAACCGCGGCGACGCGGTTCCGGCCAACGTGGTGGTTCCCGTAGTGACGATCACCACCGACAACGCGCAGGCGATCATCGACGCGCTCTACACCGAGTAGGGCGCGCCCCGTGTCCCGACCGACGCCCGACGACGGCGGCGTGGCCGGCCTCGCGCCGGCCATCGACGCCGAAGGAATCCGCAAGCGCTTCGGCGGCATCGAGGCGCTGCGGGGGGTGTCGGTCGCCGTCCATCCGGGCGAGATCGTCGGGCTCGTCGGCCACAACGGGGCCGGCAAGTCGACGCTGATCCGCATCCTCCACGGCGACCTCCAGCCCGACGCCGGCGAGCTCCGGCTCAACGGGCGGCCCGTCCGCCTCGCCTCGATCGGCGACGCGCTCGAGAAGGGCCTGGGCGTGGTCCGGCAGGAGCTCGAGCTGGTCCCCGACCTGTCGCTCGCCCAGAACATCTATCTCGGCGACGAGGCGGCGTTCACCCGGATCGGGCTTCTCGACGGGAAGAAGATGCGCGAGAGCGCGAGGCCGCTCCTCGAGCGGGTCGGGATCGCGGCCGATCCCGCGACGCTGCTCGGCGACCTCGCGATCGGCGACCAGCAGCTCGTCGCGGCCGCCCGCGCCCTCCGCCGCGCCGCCTCGGTCCTCCTCCTCGACGAGCCGACCTCCTCGCTCAGCCCGCACGAGGCCGAGCGGCTGTTCGCGCAGGTGCGCTCGCTCGCCGCGTCGGGCGTCGCGATCATCTACATCTCGCACCGGCTCGACGAGGTCGCCGCGCTCTGCCACCGCGTCGTGGTGCTCCGCGACGGCATGGTGGTCGGCACCTTCGCCGACCCGCCGGCGGAGCAGCGGGACGTCATCGCGGCGATGGCGCCCGGCAACGGGACCGCGAAGCCGGGCGCGGCACGCGCGCCGGGAGCGCTGCTCCTCGAACTGCGGGAGCTCCGGACCGGGCGCCGCGGACCGTGCTCGTTCACGCTCCGCTCCGGCGAGATCCTCGGGCTGTTCGGCCTGGTCGGCGCCGGACGGACGACGATCGCCCGCACGCTGGTCGGCGACATCCGACGCTCCTCGGGCGAGGTCGTGCTCAAGGGCGAGCGCATCTTCCCGGCGGCGCCCCATGAGGCCTATCGGCTCGGCCTCGCCTACCTTTCGGAGAGCCGCAAGACGGAGAGCATCTTCCCCGGCCGGAGCGTGCGCGAGAACATCGGCATCCGCGCCCCCGGCGAGACCGCGCGGTACGGCTTCCTGTCGCGCCGGCGCTTCGCGGCGCTGGCCGCCGACATGATCCGGCGCCTCGACATCCGTCCGCCCGACCCGGCCAAGGCGATCGAGCTGCTCAGCGGCGGCAACCAGCAGAAGGCGATCCTCGCCCGCCTGCTCGGCGACGCGCTCGACGTCTTCATCCTCGACGAGCCGACCCACGGCATCGACATCGCCGCCAAGCAGGACCTGCTCGATGTCCTCCGCGCGATCGCCGGCCAGGGCAAGGGCGTGATCTTCGTCTCCTCCGAGCTGCCGGAGCTGATGACCGTGTCCGACCGGATCCTCGTCATGCGCCAGGGCCGGGTCGTACTCGAGGCGGATCCACGCAAGGTCGGCGAGCGCGAGATCCTCGGCGCCGCGGCGGCCGGCAGGGAGGCGGCATGAGCCCGACCAGCATCGAGTCCGGCGACGCCGGCCGGTCCGCCGCTACGGGCTGGCTCGGCGGCGATTTCTGGGCCCGCTTCGGCGTGCCGCTGGCGCTCGTCGCCATGATCGTCTTCTTCACGCTGTGGTCGCCGACCTTCATGACCGACGCCAACGTCATGAACATCCTCCGGCAGTCGTCGGTGCTGGCGATCGCCGCGATCGGCGCCACGATCGTCCTGATCTCGGGCGGCATCGACATCTCCCAGGGCGCGGTGATGGCGCTCGCCGGCATCATCGTCGTGGTCGGCATCCAGACGATGGGGATCCCCGAGGTGCCGAGCCTGATCCTCGCGCTCCTCGGCGCGACGCTGGTCGGCTACGTCAACGGCGTCCTCGCCGAGCGCATCCGCATCCCGGCCTTCATCGCCACGCTCGGCACGGCGCTGGTCGTCCGCGGCATCGGCTTCGTCTACACCGACGGCCGCTCCATCGGCTTCGGCCGCGGCGAGGCGGCGAGCGGCGAATTCATCCAGTGGCTCGGCAAGGGCTTCGTCGGACCGGTGCCGGTGCCGGTGGTGCTGATGGCGATCCTCTACGTCGTCGCCGGGGTGGCGATGCAGCGGAGCACGTGGGGCATGCACACCTACGCCATCGGCTCCTCCGAGCGCGCCGCTAGGGTCGCCGGGCTCAAGGTCACGCGCCACCGCATCCAGGTCTACATGCTCGCCGGGATGCTGTCGGGCCTGGCCGGCGTGATCCTCGCCGGGCGTCTCGGGTCGGCCTCGCCGAGCCTCGGCGTCGGCATCGAGTTCGACATCCTGACCGCGGTGGTGCTCGGCGGCACCAGCATCTACGGCGGCAAGGGCAACATGTTCCGGACGCTGATCGGCGCGCTGTTCCTGGCGACGCTCACCAACGGGCTGATCCTCGCCAACGTGCCCACCTTCTACCAGCAGATCAGCGTCGGCGTGGTCCTCCTCGCCGCGCTCACCCTCGACCGCCTGAAGAGCAAAGCAGGATGACCGAAGCCGTACTCCGGAACGACCACCTGACGGTCCGCATCGACCTCGACGCCGGCGCCGAGATCACCCACATCGTCCCCGCCGGGGGCGAGAACCTGCTGTTCTTCGGCGACTGGCGGAGCCCGCTGCCGGCGCGCGCGAGCCAGAGCTACGGCAACGGCGCGCTCGACTGGCTCTCCGCCTATCGCGGCGGCTGGCAGGAGCTGTTCCCCAATGCCGGCGCCGCCTGCACGGTGCTCGGCACGCCCTTACCCTTCCACGGCGAGGTGTCGCGCGCGACGTGGTCGGCGGACTGGCACGCGCCCGACAGCGACGTGACCCTCTCGTCCGGCGCCCGCCTGCCGCTCGTCCTCCACCGCCGCATGCGGCTCGTTTCCGACCGGCCGGTCCTCATCCTCGAGGAGACGGTCGAGAACGAGAGCGCCCTTCCCGTCCCCTATATCTGGGGCCATCACCCCGCCTTCGGGCCGCCGCTCGCGGCGCCCGGCGCGCGGATCGACCTGCCGGCCGGACGCCTGGTCGCGGCCGGGGACCTCGACGGCCCCGCCGTCGACCTCGTCCCCGGCTCGACGCATCGCTGGGGGGCGGTGACCGGCAAGGACGGACGCCCGGTCGACCTCTCCGTCATCCCGCCCGCGCCGAAGCAGCGCATCTGCTTCGTCGAGGAGATGGCGGCCGGCTGGGCGGCGATCCGCAACCCGGCGAACGGGCTCGGCGCCGGCCTGAGCTGGGACCTCGCCGACTTCCCCAGGCTGTGGCTGTGGCAGGAGATCGGCGGCGGCGAGGGCATGCCCTGGTACGGCCGCGCCACCATCACCGCGCTCGAGCCGCACACGCAGACGCCGTCCCATGGCCTCGAGGCGGCGATCGCCGCCGGCACGGCGCGCATGCTGCCGCCGCACGGCCGGACCACGGCCCGCCTCGTATTCACAATCTTCGCCGCGACGGAGACGCCCGTCGCCGGCATCGACCGCGACGGCAACGTCACTTTCGACGATTCGGGGAGAGAAGCATCATGAGCAGAAGCGTCGTCGTCACCGGTGCGGGCACGGGCATCGGCCGCGCGATCTTCGACCGCCTGCTGGCCGACGGCTGGAACGTGGTCGGCCTCGACATGAACCCCGACCTCGCGGCGAGCGCGATCGAGGCGGCCGGCGACCGCGGCGCCTTCGTCGTCGGCGACGTCGCCGAACAGTCGGCGCTCGAGGAGGCGGCCGACCGGGCGCAGGCCTTCGCGCCGCTGATGGGCTGGGTCAACAATGCCGGCCTCGCCATCTCCGGCAACCTGCACGACCCCAAGCCGGACGAGGTCGACCGGCTGTTCCGGGTCAATCTGATGGGCGTGTTCTGGGGCACCTCGGTGGCGGTGCGCCGGTTCCTCGCCCAGCGCTCGGGCGGCGCCATCGTCAACACCTCGTCGATCCACAGCACGGCGTCCTTCGCCGGCTGGGCCGCCTACGACACCGCCAAGGGCGGCATCGACGCGCTGACCCGCTACACCGCGGTGGAGTACGGCCCGGTCGGCATCCGCGCCAACGCCGTCGCGCCGGGCGCGATCATGACGCCCCTGTTCAAGAAGGTCGTCGCCGATTCGCCGGATCCGGCGCAGCTGCTCTCCGACTTCTCCGTGATCCACACGCTGGAACGCCCAGGCGAGCCGAGCGAAGTGGCGGCGACCGCGGCGTTCCTGCTCTCGGACGACGCCTCCTTCATCTCCGGCCAGGTGATCGCGGTCGACGGCGGCGCCACCGCCCGCTGCTTCCGCTTCCCGCCGGACGAGGGCCTGATGCGCGACCATGGCCGGCCGCGGCCGGAGGCGGGCTGATGGCGGCGGACGCCGGCGGCCTGTCGGTCCTCGTCGCCGGCCTCGACCATCCCGAGGGCGTCTGTCAGGCGCCTGACGGCAAGCTCTACGCCACCGGCGAGAGGGGCGAGGTCTATCGCATCGACATGGCGGCCGGCACCTTCGCCGAGATCGGCACGACCGGCGGCTTCGGCCTCGGCATCGCGGCGGATGCGGAATCCTGCCTCTATGTCTGCGACATGGGGGTCAAGGCCGTGGTCGGGGTGCGTCCCGACGGATCGTCGGCGGTGTATTCGCGCGGCGCCGCCGGCGAGGAACTCACGGTGCCGAACTTCCCGGTGTTCGACGCGACCGGCAACCTCTACGTCTCGAACTCCGGCGACTGGGGCGCGGCGAACGGCACCATCCAGCGCATCGCGCCCGGCGGCGAGGCGGTGGTCTGGTCGCGCGCCGCGGCGGGCTTCACCAACGGCATGGCGCTCAGTCCCGACGGCCGCTTCCTCTACGTCGTCGAATCGACGCCGCCCTTGATCTCGCGGATCGCCATCGGCGCGGACGGGACCGCGGGCGCCTACGAGGTGGTGGCCGAGCTGCCCCGGACGGTGCCAGACGGCATCGCCGTCGACGCCGACGGCCGGCTCTACGTTGCCTGCTACGCGCCCGACCGGATCTACCGGATCGCGCCGGGCGGCGCGCCCGAGGTGCTGTTCGACGACTGGTCGCGGATGCTCCTCAATGCGCCGACCAACCTCGCCTTCGCCGGGCCGGAGCGGGACCGCCTGGTGATCGCGAGCCTCGGCGGCTCGGCGCTGTCGGTCGCCGACCCGGGCGCCCGCGGCGCGCCACTCCAGACGCCGCGGATCGGAGGCTGAGATGCAGCCGCTCAGAGGCAAGCGCGCCAGCGTCATCGGCCCCGGCCACGCCCATGCCGCGGCGCTCGCGGACGTGCTCGCGGCAGCCGGCGCCGACGTGGCGACGATGGCCGACCCGAACGGATCCGCCGACGTCGACATCCTGGTCACCTGCCCGTCTCCCGCGACGCAAGTGCCAGGCGGGAGCCTCCACGAGGTGATGGCGGACGTCGCGCGGGTGGAGCGCTGGACGGTCGATGCAGCGCGCGCGATGCAGTCCCGCGGCGCGGGTGCGATCGTCCACGTCACCGGGCTGAGCGGGCTCGGCGGATGGCCGGGATGGGACGC
>JBIQKL010000022.1:9536-19177 GCA_044506555.1 Hyphomicrobiales bacterium
CGATCGTCCACGTCACCGGGCTGAGCGGGCTCGGCGGATGGCCGGGATGGGACGCCTCGGGCGCCGCCTTCGCCGCGATCCACAGTCTCGTCGGCTCCCTCGGCGTGCGGCTGGCGCCCGCCGGCGTCCGGATCAACGCCCTGGTCCCGGGGGTCAGCGCGGAACTCGGCGCAACCATCGCCGCCGCGGAGAGCCTGCCGCTCGAAGCGGTGCGGACGCGCATTCCCAGCGGCCGGTTCCTCGACGCCGAAGCGCTCGGTCATGCGCTCCTCTATCTCGTCCATGACAGCACCAGCTACGTGACCGGCGAGATCCTCGCGGTCGACGGCGGCTGGGACATCTGGGGGCGGCTCCACGCCGCGGCCGCGCAATGAGCACGCTTCCCTTCCCCTACGACTTCACCGGCCAGGTCGCGGTGATCACCGGCGGGGCCCGCGGCTTCGGCCTCGAATTCGCCAAGGCCCTGGCGGAACGCGGCGCGACCGCGATCCTCGCCGACCGCGATGCCGAGGCCGGCGAGCGTGCCGCCGCGGCGATCCGCGCCGAGGGCCATCGCGCCGCGTTCGTCCCGCTCGACGTCCGCGACCCCGACCAGGCGGCGGACGCGGCGGCATTCGCCGTGTCGACCGGCGGGCGGCTCGACCTGTGGATCAACAATGCCGGCCTCGCCCGCCACGGCGCCTCCGAGGCGCTGTCGAAGGCCGACTGGTCGGACCCGGTCGACATCATGCTGTCGGGGACGTTCCACGGCGCGCAGGCGGCGGCACGGGCGATGCTGCCGTCCGGCGGCGGCACGATCGTCAACATCGCCTCGGTCAACGGCCTGCTCGGCCAGTCGGGGCGGGCGGCCTATGCCTCGGCCAAGGCCGGCGTCGTCCGGCTGACGGCGGTACTGGGCGCGGAGTGGGCCGGCCGCGGGGTCCGGGTCAACGCCATCGCCCCGGCCGTCTTCCTGACCGAGCTGGTCAAGTCCTCCCTCGCCGACGGATCGGCCAGCCTCGATGTCTATATCCGCCGCTCGCCGACGGGACGCCTCGGCGAGGTGCCCGAACTGGTGGCGACCCTCCTCTTCCTCGCGAGCCCCTATTCCTCCTATATCGTCGGCCAGACCCTGAAGGTGGACGGCGGCTGGACAGCGGACCATTACCTGTGATGACCCGGATCAGGACACTTTCGGCCTATGACGTGCGCGTGCCGCTGCCGGCGCCGCTGGCGCTCGCCACCATGCGGATCACGGCGCGCGACTATACGATCGTCGAGATCGTCGACGACGACGGGACGATGGGCCGCGCGGTCGGCTATGCCCGCGGCGCGCCGGTCGCCGATGTCGTCGAGCGGATGCTGGCGCCGTCCTGGCAAGGGACCGAGGTCGCGGACCCCGGAGCGCTCTACGACCGGACCGTCCGCGCCAACGCCATGCAGGGCACCCACGGCATCTTCTGGCGCGCGCTCAGCCTCGCCGACCTCGCCTTGCACGATCTCCTCAGCCGGCGTGCGGGGGTGCCGCTCGCGGCGTTCCTCGGGGGCACCATCCGCCCGGTCGAGACGACGCTCGCCGGCTGCTACCCGGTGGCGGGCGAGACGCCGGAGACCATCGCCGAGCTGATGGCGACGATGGCGTTGTACGGTTCCGCGGGCATCAAGGTGACCAGCTCAGGCGACTTCGCGCACGACACCGACCGGCTCCGCACCTGCCGCGACGCGCTCGGCGACGGCACGCCGCTGATCGTCGACCTCTACAGTTGCGCGCCGGACGCCCGGACCCTCCTGCCCCATGCCAGGGACTGGGGTGCGCTCGGCATGGGCTGGGTGGAAGATCCGTTCGGCTTCGACGACTTCGACCAGCTGGCTCTCCTCGCCGGCGGCCTCGACTATCCGGTCGGCGTCGGCGACGAGCAGGCCGGCCTGTCGCATTTCCGCAACCTGATCGACCACGGGCATATCGGCGTGGTGCGGCTCGACGCCACCACCTGCGGCGGCGTCAGCGGCTTCCGCCGCATCGCGGCGCTCGCGGCCGAGCGCGGCCTCCCGGTCTCATGCCACGTCTTCCACCACCTCCACGCCCAGCTCGCCACGCTCCTGCCGCGGGCGATGGTCGAGTTCATGCTGCCCGAGACCGGCGTCGACGCGACGCATCTTCTCTTCCGGAGCGATCTCGGCTGGGATGGCGGCCGCCTCGTGCCCGGCGACGGACCCGGACTCGGGGTGGACTGGGACGAGGCGGCGCTCGAGCGCTTCAGGGTGCGGAACTAGGAACGGGCCGGCTTCCTACGAGGGAGCGGCCCCGGCTCCGGCGAGCGAATCGAACGGCAGCCGGAGGAACGTCTCGATCGGCACCGGCGGCGAGTAGAAGTAGCCCTGGGCGAGGTCGAAGCCGAGCGACCGTACGACGGCGAGATCCTCCGCGTTCTCCACGCCTTCGGCGACGATCCGCGCATTGAACCCGCGGGCGATCTCGATGCCGGCGCGGCAGAGGGCGCGCGACGCCGTGTCGGCGGCGCATCCCTTGACGATCGACCGATCGAGCTTGAGCTCGTTGAACGGCATGTCGCGCAGCCGGTCGAAGGTCGCATAGCCGTGGCCGAAATCGTCGACCGAGACCTGGCAGCCATTGAGGATCGCGCGCGTGGCGAAGGCCTGCGCCATGACCTGATCCTCGAGCACGTCGGTCTCGGTCAGCTCAAGCACGATCGGCAGCCGCGAGGCGTGGCGGCCCCGGATCTTCTTGATGTCGTTGAAGAGGCGGGGTTCGGCGATGGTCCGGCCGGCGATGTTCACCGCGAAGGCCATCGCGCGGCCCTGGGTGAGCATGAGGTCAGCCGTGGCGCAGGCGGACTCGAGCGCCTGCAGCGTCAACGCCATCATGTCCTCGTCCGAGGCGCCCGGCAGGAAGACGGCAGGCGAGACGATCCCCCGCTCCGGGTGCCGGACGCGGGCGAGCACCTCCGCGCCGGTGGTGAGATCCGTGGCAAGGTCGACCTTCGGCTGGTACCAGAACTCGAGCCAGCCGTTGGCGATCGCGTCGCGCGCAAGACTCGCGTCGCCGGCGCGGTCGGCAGCGACCGTGACCGGCGCGGAAGGCGGCTGGAGGTTCGCGACGAGCGACCACAGCGTCTCGGCCCGGAAGGGCTTCCGCATCACGCCGGCCATCGCGATGCCGAGGCCTTCTCCGAGCCGTGCCGTATGCCGGAGGATCGACTCGTCGTGGCCGCTCATCAGGATGACCTGGCCCTCGAAACGGGTCTCGTGGAGCTGCCCCAGAACCTCGATCGCATCGGTGTCGCCCAACGACAGGTCGAGGAAGATCAGGTCCGGCCGGAGGGAATCGACCGCCAGCAGGAACGAGGTCCGGTCGGAGGTCCGCTCGGCCGCGATGCCGACTTGCGCAAGCCGGGCGACGACCAGATCGGCGATCTCGGCCTGATCGTCGAATACGATTGCGGTCCGTGCTCCCGTCACGGGCGTCGCCGCCCTCCTGTGGCCTGTTCTTGCGGCGCTCAACGCAACGCCGATCAATACAGATACCATCGGCTGAAATTCGAATCATCCTGCGATTGCATCGGCGCGACGTACCGCGATCACCAAGGCGTGTAGGCGCCGCCGGCGCGGTCGAGGGCGAGGCGCACCTTGTTCGCGAGATCGCGGCGCCGGTAGGGCTTGGCGAGGAGCTGGACGGCCCCCCCGAGCCGCCCGTCCCGGATCAGCGCATCATCGGAATAGCCGGAGGTGTAGAGGATGGCGACGTCCGGGTTGATCCGTAGCGCCTCCGCCGCCAGTTGCCGCCCGTTCATGCCGCGCGGCATCACCACGTCGGTGAACAGGAGCCTGATGTCGGGATCCCGGCGAAGCAGCGCCAACGCCTCGATCGCGTCCCGCGCCGCTGCGACGCGGTAGCCGAGGCCCGAGAGATTGGCGATCACCTGATCGCGGACGAGGTCGTTGTCCTCGACGACGAGGATGCATTCGCTACCGCCCGGCATCGCCCGCTCGCCCGGTTGGGCCGGACGCGGGGCGCTGGTCCAGGCGCGCGGCAGGTAGAGCGTCACGGCGGTGCCGCAGCCGGGCTCGGAGGCGATGCGGACGTGCCCCTGCGACTGCTTGGCAAACCCGTAGACCATGCTCAGCCCGAGACCGCTGCCCTTGCCGACGTCCTTGGTCGTGAAGAACGGGTCGAAGGCGCGCAGCCGCGTCGCCTCGTCCATGCCGATGCCCGTGTCGCTCACGGTGATGACGACATATGCTCCGGGAGCGAACTCGGCGTCCTCTCCGGCGGCGTCGAGCAGCTCGGCATTGGAGGTGGCGATGGTCAGGCGGCCGCCGCCGGGCATCGCATCGCGCGCATTGACGGCGAGGTTGATCAGCGCGTTCTCGAGCTGTGGCGCGTCGGCCAGCGCCGGCCACAGGTCGGGAGCCGACACGACGCTGAGCTCGACCTGCTCCCCCATCGAACGCCGCACGAGAACCTCGAGGTCGGCGAGGAGCGCGCCGATGTCGGTCGCCTTGGGATCGAGCGGCTGCTGGCGCGAGAAGGAAAGCAGGCGGCTGGTGAGCTCCGCCGCCCGTTCGCTCGCCGTGCGGGTGATCTCGGCGAGGCGGCGGAGCCGCGGCTCGCCGGCGAGGCTTTCCTCGAGCAGCTCGACATTGCCGAGGATCACCGTGAGCAGGTTGTTGAAATCGTGGGCGACGCCGCCGGTCATCTGGCCCAGCGACTCGAGCCTCTGGGACTGGCGGAGCTGTGCTTCGAGGCGGTTCTGCTCGGTCACGTCGGTCATCATCCCGCAGACGGCCATCGAGCCGCCCCAGGGAATCGAGAAGGCCCGGTTCTCGACGTCGATCAGCGTCCCGTCGGTCTTCCGTCCCTTGACCGTATAGAGGCCCGGCGCGGGCTGGCCGGCCATCCGGGCATCGCTGAAGCCGCGCGCCCGGCTGGCATCCTCCTCGACGAACAGGACGCTGCAGTCGCGGAGCGCGAGGATCTCCTCGCGGCTGGAGAAGCCGAACATCGCGGCGAGACGGTCGTTCACCAGGATCGGCTTGAGGTCCTTCTGCACGATGATGCCGACCGGCGCCTCCGAGATCAGCCGCTCGAGCCGGGCGGTGATGTCGGCGATCTCCGCCTCGCGGACCTTGCGCTCGGCCACCTCCCGCTCCAGCGCCCGGTTGCTCGCCTCGAGCTGGATCGACTTCTCCTCGAGCTTGCGGACCAGGGCGGCGCTGTACTGGCGGACCAGCGCCGTCTCCTCCTTCATCGGCAGGGGCTCCGTCCCGGGGGAACCGGCCGTCCGTGCCGCGAGCAACTGGCGAATGCGGGCGATGAAGGCGGCCGGCTCGGCCGGCTTCACGATGAAGGCGTCGGCCCCGAGATTGAGGGCGAGCTCCTCGTCTTCGCGCCTGGTGTAGGTCGCGGTGTAGACCACGAACGGCACATCGCGAAGCTCCGGATCCGCCTGCCAGTAGCGGAGCAGCGTATAGCCATCCATGACCGGCATCAGCAGGTCGGAGACGATCAGGTCGGGTATGGCGGCACGCGCCATGGTCAGCGCCTCGGCGCCGTTCCGCGCCGCCGCGACGGTATGGCCGTGGCTCCGCAGGAGAGCGCCCAGGTAGTCGATGTTCTCCTCCCGGTCGTCGACGACGAGGATCGCGGTCATGACCGGGCCCGAGGCAGGCAGCACGCGATCTCCGAGACGAACCGGCTTCGCCGATCGGCGCGCAGCACGCCCACCGGCGTGTGCAGGAAGCGCGCGCGTGCCGCCGGCTCCACATGGCGCGTCATCGCCCGGCTGCCGGGATCCTCGTCCTTCCTCTCGGTCGTGAACCCCATGGCGGCCCCGTCCAGGTCGGCTGTCGCGAATGTTCGGTCAAATGGCCCGCCGCGGCAAGTGCGCGCAGGCCCCGCCTCAGTCCACTGCTCGTGCGATCGCGGCCACCTGGTCGACCGTCACCGGTGCCGCCTGGCCGCCCCATTCGGCCCGGACCCAGGTCGCGAGCCCGGCGATCTGCTCGTCCGACAGCGCATGGGCGAAGGGCGGCATCGCGTACATGCGCTGACTGCCGGTAAAGGTCTCGGTCGGGACGCCGTTGAGGATCGCCGAGAGGAGATTGCGGGGATCATCGAGGGCGAGCGTCGTGTTGCCCTTCATCGCCGGCGCGACGTTGGGGATGCCCTCGCCGGCCATGCCGTGGCAGCCGGCGCAGGCCTCGACATAGACGATCCGGCCCGGCGCCGGCGTCGACGGCGCGGGGTCGACCGCCTCGGGCAGCGGGGCCGGCGGCGCCTTGGCGGGCGGCATGGCGCCGTCGGGCGCGGTGAGCAGGTAGGTGGCGATCGCCTCGACGTCGGCGCGCTCCATGGCGCTGGTCGAGAAATGGGTCACCGTGTGCATGCCGGCGAAGGCCGTGCCGCCGGGCCCGATGCCGGAGGCGAGGAAATCGGCAAGACCCGCGAGGTCGTAGCCGCGGCCGGCGAGCGCGGCGGCGGTGAGCGACGGCGCCTCGAGGCCCTCGATCACCGCGCCTTGGAGCGACTTCGCGAAGTCCGGCCCCATCATCACGTTCATCGGCGTGTGGCAGGCGCCGCAATGGCCGAGGCCCTCGACGAGATAGCCGCCGCGCGCCCACGCTGCCGACCGCGCCAGATCGGCGGGCGCCTCGCGACGGGGGAAGTTGAGGAGCGTCCAGAAATTCATGACCGGCCGCACCGGCAGCGCGAACACGCCGGTATTGGCGGGCACCTCGCGGGCGATCGGCGGCAGCGACATGATGTAGGCGTAGAGCGCGTCGACGTCTTCCGGCGTGGTGACCTGGGTGAAGACGAAGGGCATCGCCGGATAGAGGTTCCGGCCGCCGCGGCCGACCCCGTCGCGGATGACGCGGTGGAACTCGGCGCGGGTATAGAAGCCGATGCCGAAGGTCGGGTCGGGGGTGATGTTGCTCGAATAGATCGTGCCGAACGGCGTCGCGATCGGCACGCCGCCGGCCGCCATCGGCCCCTCGGCCGTCGAGTGGCAGCCGAAGCAGTCGCCGGCCAATGCCAGCTCGCGCCCGCGCGGCGCCAGATCCTTCATCTGCTCGGCGGTCAGCGGCCGGTCGACGTCGGCCGCGACGCGGCTGTCGCGGAACGCGCCGAGCAGCACCGCGACGCCGCCGATGACGACGACGGCAAGGACGACGAGGAGGATCCTGCGCACGGCTCGTCTCCTCAGTCGACGACGCAGCCGGGCGTCGCCAGCGCCACGGCGCGGACCGCCTCGAAATAGCGGACATAGCCGGTGCAGCGGCAGATATGGACGTCGAGCGCGTCGCCGATCGCCTGCTCGAGCCGGTCGCGGCGGACCGGCTCCCGCTTGAGGCCGTCGATGAACACGGTCGCGCCGGCCAGGAAGCCCGGCGTGCAGTAGCCGCACTGGAAGGCGAAATGCTCGATGAAGGCCTGCTGGAGAGGCGTCAGCTCCGCCACCGCGCCGTCCGCGTTCCGCGTCGCCTGGCCCTCGACGGTGACTATCGCTTTGCCGTCGAAGTAATGGGCGTCGAAGATGCAGGTGCGGCTCTCGCTGGTGGTGCCGTCGGCGGCGACCACGACCACGGTGCAGGCGTGGCAGATGCCCTGGCCGCAGCCGAAGCGGGTGCCGGTGAGGTTCAGGTAGTCGTGCAGGAAATCGACCATCGGCATGCCGAGCGGCACGTCGAGCGGGCCGACGGCCTCGCCGTTGACCGTGAGGGAGAGGGACAGCGTCTCGATCATTGCAGCGCCTTCAGGATCTTCTCCGGCGTGATCGGCAGCTCGTAGAACCGCTTGCCGGTCGCGGCGGCGATGGCATTGCCGGTGGCGGCGACGATCGGGATCATCGCCACCTCGGCGAGGCCCTTGGACGGCGCCGTCTCGGTGAGCGGCGGCAGGGTCTCCGCGGTCTGCGTCCACACCGCGACGTCGGCCGAGCGCGGCAGCGTGTAGCGGTTGAAGTTCCAGGTGCCGTCGCCGGGACCGTCGGCGCCGAGCGGCAGCTCCTCCATCAGGGCGTGGCCGATGCCCATCGCGGTGCCGCCCTGGATCTGGCCGGAGACCAGCTCAGGGACGACGACGGTGCCGGGGTCGACCAAAGTGTGGTGGCGCATGATCTCGACCGCGCCGGTGAAGGTGTCGACGTTGAGCTCGACCAGCGTCGCGCAGGGCGTATAGGTGGTGACGCCGGCATTGTTCCGCTGCACCGGCGGGAAGTCGACCTTGCTCCGCCTGATGTAGTCGTAGCCGCCGGTCGTCATCCGCGCCTTCCGGTCGGCCGGCGCGCCGTCGCCGTATTGCACGGCGAGGGCATCGACCGGCAGCCGCAGCATGCCGATGCCGGGGACGTCGAACTCGGCGCGGGCCCATTCCCAGCGGCTGAACACGTGAAGGGCGACGCCGGTGACCAGCCCCATCTCGTGCGCCTTGGCGGCGAGCGTGGCGAAGGGGATCGGCGCCATGCCCCCTGCCCCGATGCCGCCCGGGACCGCCCGCACGTCGGCGAAGCCGATGTCGCCGCTCGCGATCTGGCCGCCGTCGATGCCGCCCCACAATTCGCGGGCCGCCGGCCACAGCGCGTGCTCGAGCAGGAACAGCGCCGCCTGCCGGGTGCCGAAGCCGATGAAGTAGACGCTGTTGGTGGCGCTCATCGCCGGGATCCAGAACGGCACCCAGAACGGGTCCTTGGCCAGCTCGTCCTGCTTGTCCTGCGTCGTCGTGTAGGGCTCGAAATTGCTGACCAGCGGGAGCGACTCGAATTCGGTCGCGCCGAGGACGACCTCGTCCGGCGCCACGCCGAGGATGTCGCGGACCATGACCTGCTGCGCCGTGGTGGCGCCGGTGCCGATCTCCTGGACGCAATGACGCATGAACAGGCGCCCCTTCGCGTCGAAGGACAATTCGAGCGCGCTGGTGTCGGCGCCGGTGCCGTAGTCCTTCTGTACCTGGGCGAAGCCGACCCCGTATTTCCGGCCCGGATTGGCCGCCTCGTAGGCCGACTTGCGTGCGGCCCGGTCGCGCCAGATCGGGTGGGCGGCGGCGCGGTCGAGGATCTCGACGTTCCGCGGGTCGCCGTCGGCGACGGCGCCTTGGGTATTGGCGTATCCGGGCCGGAGCGCATTGGTCCGGCGGAGCGCGATCGGATCGATGCCGAGCTCGGCGGCGATCTCGTCGACCATCAGCTCGGTGATCGACATCGACTGGATCGTGCCGTAGCCGCGCATCGAGCCGGCCTCGACCGCGGTGCTGGCGAGCGCCGCCGCCGCGACGTCGGACTTCGGGAAGTAATAGATCGACTGCGCCGCGGTGGCAGCGACCTGGGCGACCGAGAACGAGAAGTTGGCGCGGCCACCGCCGTCGCAGCTGTACATCCCTTTGAGGATCTCGAAGCGGCCGGTCTTGCGGTCGGTGACGATGGTCACGTCCATGTCGAACGGGTGCCGCTTCATGCCGAGCTGGAACTGCTCGTAGCGGTCGTTGGCGATGCGGACCGGCAGGCCGTCACCGTAGAGCGCGGCAGCCACGGCGTAGAAGGGGAAGATGGAGTGATCCTTCGAGCCGTAGCCGACCGTGGCGCCGGAGAGCAGCACGATGTGCTCGACGGGGAAGCGCTTGTTGTCCCTGGTCATCAGCGCCGCGA